>JBKBUP010000340.1:0-1965 GCA_046289795.1 Dietzia sp.
CGGACTTCTTCACCGGCACCGTCGGAGCAACCCGATCAGCTGCCGGTCCTGTCGGGCGCCCGGCGGCATCCGGCGTGACCGACCCGGTCTTGTCCGCATCGCTCGTGGACGCGGCCACTCCCGCAGCCGCGGTCCCCGCGACTCCTGCCGCAGCACCGGCGGCGACACCGGGCGAGGTCTCCGAACGCCCCGCGGGGGCCGGTCGGAAGGCGGGGCCGTCGAACTGCGCCCGCTCCGAATCCTTGTCCTTACGCTTGCGACCGAGCAGCCCGCGCAGGCCGCCCTTCTTGCCGGAGTCGGTGGAACTCCCGTGGTCGGCCGGCGGCGGGGTCTGCTGCGGCGCGGCCGGAGCGGCCTGAGCCTGCGGCGCGGCCTGACCCTGCGGCTGTGGAGTGGTCGGCGCCGCGGGAGCCTGCGCCCGGCGCTTACCCGGCGCTTCCTGGTCCGGCGCCCGGCGCTTACCCGGCGCATCCTGCTCCGGCGCCCGGCGCCTACCCGGTGCATCCTGCTCCGGCGCACGACGCCTACCCGTCGCCCCGGGAGTGGCGCTCCCGGCCGACGGAGCGTTCGCGGGCGTGGCCTGCGCCTCGGCGGCGGGGGTCGCGGCTCGGTCCGCGGACGTCCGCGGTTGCACAGGTGGGGCTGTGGCCGGCCTCGTCGTCGTCTCGGGGGTCTCCTCCCGCGCCCCGGCGGACGCCTCCTCCGCCTCGCGGGCCCGGCGGCGCGCGGCGCGGCTGCTGAGCTCGGTGTCGTCGGTGATCCGCGGGATCTCGCCGGTGAGCTCGGAGACGCTCACACCGCTACCGCCCTCGTCGGCCCGCCGGTGCCGGCGACCCGTCGGTGCGGCCGCGGCCGGCTGCTCCGCGCCCATGCGCTTGAGCAGCTCCGCCACGGTGATCTGCTGACCGTCCTGATCCTCGGCCATCTCAGCTCCCCTTTCCGTCGCCGCCCGCGTCCCGGTCGAGACGCTGCAGAATGAGCCCCTCCCGTAGAGCCCACGGGCAGATTTTCACACTTTCCAAGCCCAGAGCCCTCATCGACGCCTCCGCCACCAGCGCTCCCGCGACCACCTGATGGGACCGGTCAGAGCTGATGCCCTCCAACTCTGCCCTGTCGGCGGCCGTCATGCGAGAGATAAAGGCGATCACCTGCCGCAGACCCGACGCCGTGAGGATCCGCTCGACCCGGGGTCCCTCCGACGACGGCGCCGCTCCGGTGAGCCGCGCCAGCGTGCGGAACGTCTTGGAGGTGGCGCAGGCCAGGTCAGGGGTGCCGGCCGCCCGCAGTTCCCTGGCGGGGCCCTCCAGCTCGGCGTCGATGAAGTCACGCAGCTGGTTGATGCGCTTGCGTTCCGGCGGATCGGTCTTGAACCAGTCGTGCGTCAGTCGGCCGGCGCCCAGCGGCAGGCTGTAGGCATGCTCGGGCAGCTCGTCCTCCCCGCTGGTCAGCTCGAGAGATCCACCACCGATGTCGAGGTTGACGATCCGACCGGCGCTCCAGCCGAACCACCGGCGGGCGGCCAGGAAGGTCATGCGCGCCTCGTCCTCGCCGGAGAGCACGCGCAGCTCGATACCGGTCTCCTTCTCGACCTTCTCGAGCACCGCGTCCGAATTGGCGGCGTCGCGCACCGCCGAGGTCGCCAACGCCATGACCTCGCGGCACTTGGTGGCCTTGGCCAGATCGGCGGCCTCGTTGACCGCGTCGATCAGTCGGGCGACGCCGGTCTTGGAGATGTTGTCGTCCTCATCGAGGTACTCGATCAGGCGCAACCGGGTCTTGGAGTCGTTCATGGGCGTGGGGTGCCCGCCACGATGGGCGTCGACCACCACGAAATGGACCGTGTTGCTCCCGACGTCCAGGACACCTAATCTCACACGCCCACCCTAAACGGTCTACGGTCGCAGGTTGTGACCGCCACCGAACGCACCAGCACCCCGGGCGCGCCCGTCCCCGAAGTCCCCCTCG
>JBKBUP010000341.1:0-1943 GCA_046289795.1 Dietzia sp.
AGGTGCGCAGCACCTGCTCCGCGCACTGCTCGAGGAGCAGCTTGCCGACGCTGGTCGACCCAGTGAAGGAGAGCTTCCTGGCGCGGCCGTCACGAATCAGCGGTTCGACCACCGGACCGGGATCGGTGGTGGTGACCACGTTGAGCACGCCGGCGGGCAGCCCGGCCTCGACCATGATGCCGGCCAGGGCGAGCATGGACAGTGGCGTCTGCTCGGCCGGCTTGAGGACCAGGGTGTTCCCGGTGGCCAGGGCCGGTGCGAGCTTCCACGCCGCCATGAGCAGGGGGAAGTTCCACGGGATGATCTGGCCGCACACGCCCACGGGGACGCGCTGGGTGTAGGCGTGGAACTGCTTCTCGCCGGCGAACGGCATCGACACGTTGACCGTGGAGCCCTCGATCTTGGTGGACCAACCGGCGTAGTAGCGGAACACGTCGGCGGCCCAGGCCACGTCGACGGCGGTGGCGATGGCGACGGACTTGCCGTTGTCCAGGGCCTCGATCTGGCCGAACAGCTCGGCCTTGGCGTCCAGCAGGTCGCCGATGCGCCACAGGATCTGCTCGCGCTGGTTGGGCTTCATGTTGGCCCAGGCGCCATCGTCGAAGGCGCGGCGGGCCGCGGCCACGGCCCGGTTGACGTCCTCGGGTCCGCCGTGCGCGACCTGTGTGATCTCGGCGCCGGTGGCGGGGTCGAAGGTGCCGAAGGTACGGCCGTCCGCGGCGTCGACCCACTGCCCGTCGATGAAGAGCTGGTGCGGGCGACCGAGGAAGTCGCGGGCCTCGGCGCCGAGTCGCTCGTCGACCTGGTTGGTGGCGCCGGTGTCCCGGGAGAGTGTGCCGGTCATTGTTTCCTCCAAAATCCCGACCGGCTCGATGTGAGGCCGGTCACAACCCATCATGGGGTCGTGGGCGGGAAGTGGAGTGTTCAGTTTCTGGACACCTTCTACGACAGGCCGAATTCCCTCATGCGGGCGTAGAGGGTCGTGCGGCTGATGCCCAGTCGCTTGGCGGCACGGGACCGGACGCCGTCGCAGTCCGCCAGCGCGGCCACGATCGCGTCGTACTCGCCCCGCGCGAGCTCGCCCGCGCGCGGCGCCCGGGCGGAGCGGGCGCGGGTGGGTAGCGAGTCGACGTCCAGGGTGGCCGACCCCCGCCTCGCGGCCTCGGCGAGGCATTCGCCCAGGACCGACCGCAGCGACACCAGTCCGTTGGGCATGTCCAGCGCGCAGACGGCGTCCGCGAACCGAACCGTCACCGACGCCTTCCCGAGTCCGCGCTCGGTGGCCAGCTCCGCGACCATCCGGCGCACGATCTCCGCGCTCTCGGCCCCGCGCTCGTGCAGCGGCCGCAGGACCGTCCGCGCCCCGCAGGCGTCGAGCGCCTCCGTCACCGCCGCGCGGGGGTCCTCGCGACTGGTGACGACGACGAGGCCGGCCCCCGCCGAACCCAGGCGTGCTGCCAGGCGGCGCAGGTCGGCGTCGTCGAGGAGGTCGATGTCGTCCAGGACCAGCGGCGTGCTCTGGACGCCGAGCCCGCGAAGGGCGGGAACCACGAGTTCGCGCCATGCCGCGTCTGCGCTGTCGGCCTCAGCGAGCCGGACGTGCAGGGCGTCCGGTCCGGCGATCCCCGTCGCCGCTGTCGATCGTCCCGACCCGGACGGACCCACCACGGCGTGGGCCCGAGCGGTGGCCCCGCCTCCACTCGGACCGGGTCCCGGACCCGTCGGGCCCGCCGTGGTCGTGGAGCCGAGGGTGGTCGTGGTGCCGAGGGCGGACGGGGTGCCCAGGGTGGACGTGGTGCGCAGGGTGCGCGCGGTCGGGGGGTGCTGATCCGGGAACGTCAGGTCGAGCAGGTGGCCGCGACGGCCGACCCGGCTCGACAGCACCCCGACCGTCCCCACCGAGAGTTCCACCACGTCGCCGATCTCGTCCTGCTCGACCAGCC
>JBKBUP010000342.1:0-1942 GCA_046289795.1 Dietzia sp.
CGACAGGCCGGCCGGCCATGGACCGGAGGGCCGGGGGGGAGCGACCGTCCCTCGAGGGCTCAGGAGGGCTCCAGCTCCCGGTTGGCCTCGGCCTCCAGGTCGGCGTAGGTGAGACGGCGTTCGTCCTCCACCACCGCCAGTCGATCGGCGCCGTAGGCGTCCACGGCGTGTTCGAAGAGGTCTGCCAGGTTGTGTGCCATGTGGTGTCCTCCGTGACGGGGGTGGGTGTGTTCTCTCGGACGAGAGGCCGGTCTCAGACCGGGGTGATGGGCAGTGGCGTGCGGGTGGGACCGAAGTCGAACGCCGCGCCGGTGCTGATCCGGGTGACGGCGACCTCGTCGGACTCCTTCGCGGGTTCGTCGCCGAGCCGCAGGACGGCCGCCACCCGGGAGCCGTCCGACGGCACGCGCTCCACGGTCCAGTGCGGGTCCACGGCCTGTGCCGCGGCAGCGAGTGGTCGCAACCCGTCCCGGGCGAGCAGGGGCATCCAGGTGTCGTCGGCGAACGCGTCCGCCGCGGTGTCCCAGGCGACGGTGACGCTCGCGCCGTCGTCGGAGACCGACGAGGAGTACCCCGTGTAGGCGGTCGGTCCGGCCAGCGGGTGCAGATCGAGCACGGCGGCCAGCCCGTGCGCGTCCCCCTCGACCCCGAGGACGTCGCGGATCCGTCCCGCGGCGACCCCCGCGATCCCGGTCGCCTGATACGCGAGCAACCGGTCCGCGGTCCCGGCGTCCGACCGGCGTCGCACCGACTGGTGGAAGCCCACCGCCAACAGGTGCATCTGCAGGTACACCTCGCGGGTGATCCGGATGAGCGCGGCCGAGGTGAACTCCGGGAAGCTCAGATCCGTGAGCAGCGGTCCGGCGTAGTCGTCCCGCGCGCCCTCGCCGGTGGTGTCCTGCGGCGCCGGCGGGTCGAAGGCGAAGTCGATCAGTCGACTGTTCTCCGACTCGACCGCCGGTTCGGGCCACGCCGCGGGCACCGCGTCCGGGTCGATCCGTACGGTCCAGTGGCAGTGCGGCGTCCGGCCCTCCGGGCTGCGCGGCGGCCGGTGGATCGGCTCGACTACGGCCCTCGGGTTGGTGGCCAGGGCGGTGGCGGGGAAGGTGGGGTCCTCGATGTCGTGACACATCGTGGTGACGAGCCGGTCCCCCATCGGTTCGACGTCCATCAGCGCACCGCAGTGGTCCAGCCAGAACTCGCCGTGGTCGTGGTCGGTGACCCCGTACCGGAAGTCCATGAACTCCGGCGGCGCTCCCACATCCAGTTGGAAGCCCTTGAAGATCTCCGCGACGCCGTCGCCGGTGATCGACAGCGCCTCCTTCATGCGACGGGTGTAGTGCGGGCTCGCGGCCTGCCACTCCTCGATCGCCACGTCCCGCATCCCGTCCACGCCGAACTCGCCGAGCAGGGCGGGCATCCCCGCCCGGTCGATGAGCTGACCGATCAGAAGCAGGTCGGGGAGCAGCCGTGCGAGCCGCGCGTGGTCGAGGGACTCCAACGGGTCGCGGCGCGATGCGGTGCTCACGGGTGTCAGACCTCGTCCGGGGTGGACACCGGCCACAACGGGGCCGGACTGTCCTCGATGCGGTACCAGCCGACCGGCTTGTCGCCGGCGGCCTCGAACCGCGCCTTCATCGAGTCGGTGAGCGCATCGGCCTCGTACATGCGCATGAACAGGTCCACCACGTTTCCGAAGTCGAAGAAGTCGCGGTGCCACGCCCACTGCTTGTCGCCGTTGTAGAGGAACCACGATCCGCCGAGCCCGTGGACCTCGTACGGCTTCCCGGTCTTCGGATCGACGGTGTCGCGGGCGATCTGCTTCCAGAGGCACAGCACGTCGCCGGTCTCCGGATCGATGATCGTCCGGATGTAAGGGTACTCCCAGCCGTCGAGCCCGGCCATCTCCTGACCCAGAGCGATGTCACGGATCTCGTCCCGG
>JBKBUP010000343.1:0-1937 GCA_046289795.1 Dietzia sp.
TGCGAGATCAGGTGGCCGCGGTTGAAGCGGTAGGCGGCCAGCGCGAGGGCCAGCCCGACCACGGCGTACATGGACCACGGGTGCAGGGTCCAGTGGAAGGCGGTGGTGGCCATGGCCACGTCGAACTGCTGCTCCTGGCCCGGCGGCGGGGTCTGATAGTGCGTGAGCGGCTCGGACACGCCGTAGAACATCAGCCCGATGCCCATCCCGGCGGCGAACATCATGGCGATCCAGGACCGGGTGGAGTACTGCGGTTTCTCGTCGTCTCCGCCCAGCCGGATCCCGCCGAAGCGGGAGAACGCGAGGTAGACGGTGTAGGCGACGACCGTGGTGGCCACGACAATGAACAGCCAACCCACCGTGTGGACCACAACGTCGAAGGCCCGGCCCGCGGCGCTCTCGAAGGACACCGTGTAGAACAGGCCCCAGACCACCACGATCAGGGCGATCACGGCAGCGGGGATGATCACCGCGAAGTCGGCGCGTGGCCGGGTAGTGGGTGTGGTCCCGGGGTCACTCTTCTGTTCACTGGCACTGGACATTCATCGAACCTTGTCAACAACTCAGGCGTTGTGCAAGATAATAAGTTCTTCACCAGCACAGGTGCGTGTAAGCATGAACGGGTGCCCGACCGTCTCATCACCGTCCCGGACCTGCTGCGCGCGTTGCGCGGCCGGGCGCGGTCCCTCGGTCTCGCGCCCCCGGCCGCCTTCCTCGGCGACTGGCGCGACCGTCGCGCCGTGGTGGTCCCGTCGGTCGACCTCCGGCCCGTGGCGCAGGAGGCGGCGTTCGCGCAGAGCGACCACCTCGTCGTCGTCTACCGGTCCTTCCCCGACACCGTGCCCGGCGCCGCCCCTCCGCTCCCGGCCGCGGTGCGCGGCGAGGCCTCCGGGTGGCTCACGCTCGACGCCGACGGCCGGTGGTCACGCCACGGTGACGCCCCCGACCCCGAGCAGGTGGTACGCGACCACCCACCCGGCCGACGACACGACGACGACAACGACAACGACGACAAGGCCGGCCGTCTCCCGGACTGGGCCGCCCCGGACCGCGCCGCGCACCGCTCGGCCGTGGCGGACTGTCTCGAGGCGATCCGCGCCGGCGAGGTCTACCAGGCCTGTCTGAGCACGCGGTTGCGCGGCACGCTGCGCGCGGACCCGCTCGAGACCTTCCTCGCGATCACCGGCCACGCCCCCGCCGCCCGCTCCGCCTACCTCGAGGGTCCGTGGGGCGCCGTGCTCGGGTTCTCACCCGAGGAGTACCTCGTGCGCCGCGGCGCGGTGGTCAGGTCCAGCCCCATCAAGGGCACACTCTCCGCGGACCGGGACCCGGCCCTGCTGCTGCGGTCCGCCAAGGACATCGCGGAGAACATCATGATCGTGGACCTGGTCCGCAACGACCTCGGCCGCGTGGCCGACGTCGGGTCGGTGACCGTGACCGACCTGCTCGCCATCCGCCCGGCACCCGGCGTGCACCACCTGGTGTCCACCGTCGAGGCCCGCACGACCGCGGACAACACCGCGCTGGTGGAGGCCACCTTCCCGCCCGCGTCGGTGACCGGGACCCCCAAGGCACGGGCCCGCGAGCTCATCGCCGGGTGGGAGCCGACCTCGCGGGGCCTGCACTGCGGGACGTACGGCTTCGCCCAGGGCCGGGACCTCGAGCTCGCGGTGGCCATCCGCACCCTGGAGGTCACCCACGACGGCCGGGTGGAACTGGGCGTGGGCGGCGGCATCACCATCGACTCCGATCCCGACGCCGAGTGGGACGAGTGCGTGCACAAGGCCGCCTTCACCTGGGGTGGCGGCCCGGCGCCCTGGGTTCCGGGCTGACCGGGCTACTCGTCGGCCGTGCCATTGTCCGTGCCGCCAGCCGTGCGCGCGTCGATCACGGCCTGGTAGAGGTCCCGCTTGGTCATCGTCGACCCCTCCGCGACG
>JBKBUP010000344.1:0-1935 GCA_046289795.1 Dietzia sp.
ACGAGGTCGATCTGCGGCCCGGTGAGCCCGAGCCCCGCCAGATCGACTGGACCGGCCGCCGTTCCGCGGAGGGCGCCTGCTCGGAAGCCGATCGGACGCCCGTCGAGGTCGGCGCCTACCAGGTGTACGCCCTGGTCGGGAGCGTCTTCAGCCCGGCTGCCACCTTCAACGTGGTCGAGGGCGACTGACGCCGGTGACTGACGTCGGGCGCCTGATGCCGGCGTCCGGCCCCGGACATCACACCTAGGGCGACCCCAGGCTGGTGAGCCACTGACGCACGTGCCGGGCCCACAGAGCGCCCACGCCCTCCACGTCCGCGAAGTCCGTCTGTTCGGCGGCCAGCAGCGCCGGAACCGAGCCGAACCGTTCGACCAGGGCAGTGATCTGCACGGGCCGGAGTCTGGGGATGTGGGCGAGCATCCGGTGCCCACGCGAGGTGACGTGCTCGTCGAGGTCCTCCGGCTCCGCGGGCAGTCCCAGGCAGCGCGCGACGGGTCCGGGGAGGAGGAGGTCGGCGTCGGTCAGGGTGGCCAGTCGCTCGAGACCGTTCGTCACCTGCTCGGCGGTGGGGACGGTGCTCCCGCCCGTGGGATCCACGGCGAGGTGGTCGGCGACGAGGCCCCACAGTTCGTCCGGGGTGTCGGCCAGCAGTTCCTCCAGCTGGAGGGTGGTCTGACGACCGTATTCGCCCATCTCCACGGTGAGTTCGGCCAGTTCGGTGCCGAGCCGATCCAGCCGGATCAGGCGCTGCGCCATCGTCACGACGTCGCGGACGGACGCGTACCCGCCGATCTCCGCGCGGTCGAGGCGCGCACGGGCCCGGGCGGTGCGGGCACTGTGGCGTTCCATGGTGGCCACGGTCTGGTCCGCGCGGGCCAACAGGACCACGGGGTCGGCCAGGACACGGGCCTGTCCACCCGCGTAGACGGTCACGGTGGTCATCGAGGCGGACACCGCCACCGACGGGACGCCGGTGTGCAGCGCGGTGCGCTCGGCCGCGCGGTGCCGGGTACCCGTCTCCACCGCCGGCAGGGAGGGATCGGGGACCAGGTGGACGTTGGCGCGGGTGATGCGTTCGCCGTCGGTGGACAGGACGACGGCCCCGTCCATCTTGCTCAGTTCGCGCAGCCTCGCCGGGGTGAACTCGACGTCAAGGGCGACGCCGCCGTCGCAGATATCCTCGACGGCGGGGTCGTCGCCCAGTACGACGAGGCCGCCGGTACCGCTGCGTCGGATGCGGTCCAGCGCGTCACGGAGAGGCGTTCCCGGGGCGAGACGCCGGAGGACGGCGCGCACGGCCGCGTCGACGGGTGATCCGTCGGCCGCGCGGGCGGACAGGGCGGACGTCTCAGTGCCCCTCGGAGTGGGTCTCGACCGGACGGGTGTACTCGTCGCTGGCCGGGACCTCGGCGATGACGGCCGCGGCCATCTCGATCTGGTCGCCGTTGGAGAAGGAGACGGTGGCCGGCACCGAGGTGCCGATCTCGAGGTCGTCCGCTCCGGGGAGGGTGGCGGTGGTCCGCTCGACGCAGAGGTCGTCGCTGGCGGGGACGGGCTCGGCGTCGGCCGCCGCCGAGACGATCAGCGAGCACCCGCGTCCGAGGGGCTGCGATTCGCCGATCTGTGCCTCGATCCCATCGATCTCGACCCGGTCGAGGGAGATCGACTCCCCGAGTCCGGTACCGGTGAAGGAGGCGGCGAACCCGAGCCGGGCCTCGCCCGTCTCGGGGAGGACCACCACGAGGTCGTTGACGTAGAGCTCGCCCGCGGAACCCTGTCCACCGTCCACCGCGGCGACCTGGCCGGCCGTCTGGGAGATCTGGCCGGCGCCACACGCGGACATGCCGACGGCGGTACCCACGGCCAGGACTACGAGCGCGGTGCGGCGCAGGCCGGTGTTCGGTGAAGTCACGTCAGGCTCCTCGGGGGATGGTC
>JBKBUP010000345.1:0-1932 GCA_046289795.1 Dietzia sp.
GTCGTCCCGCCCGAGGTGGCCCGGAAGGCGTTCGAGGGCAGCGTGGTGGCCGGGGTCAACGAGGCGCGCACCGCGGTGGGCGCGGAACGCCTGGTCACCGACGCGGTCCTGTCCGTCGAGGCCGGGGTCCGCGCGGACCAGCTGGCGGTGGGCGATCCCACGACCGGCGACCTCCCGGTCCCCGAGAGCGGCGAGGTCCGCGACCGCACGGTGCTGACGCTGCCCCCGGAGGCCACACCGCAGAACGTGCTCACCGCCATGCTCACCGACACCGGCATGCGCGAGCGGATGCTCGACGGCGAGTTCACCAAGGTGGGAGTGGGTACGGCCACCGACGAGGACGGGCGGATCCACGTGGTGCTGGACTTCGAGCGGGACTAGCCCCGGCGGTCCGGCTGACTGACGGTCCCACCCCACAGACTTGTCCCGGAGGCGGGGGCCCGCCAATTGGGGGCATTCAGTGGCGCACTTGGGGTCTGATGCTTATCGTGTCCTGAGCATCCCCTCCCCCTCGGGGGATGCGGCAAAGGAGCCGACCCCCGTGAGAATTTCCCCTCGTTTCCGCATGTCCCTCGCCGCCTGCGCTGCCGCCACCATGGCGGTCTCGGGCCTCGGCGTCCCCGCAGCCTCCGCGCAGCAGTTCCTCGTCCCGGGTTCGTCGTTCGGGTTCAACGTGGGCGGCGGCGGAACCGTCCCGGCCCTCGATCCCACGAGCAACGAGTACCGCGACCAGCTGATCGCGGCCACCAACGCCGCCCGTGTCGACAACGGCCGGGCACCGCTCCCGACCAGCGGTGCACTCAACGCCCTGGCCGCCGCCTGGAGCCAGGTGCAGTCCGCCGAGAACCGGATGTACCACAACCCCAACCTGGCCAGCCAGGTCCCGAGCGGCACCACGCGCTGGTCGGAGAACGTGCTGCAGAACTGGCGCAACGCCACCCCGCAGGAGCTGGTGAACCAGTGGATGGCCTCCCCCGGCCACAGGCTCAACCTGCTGCGTACCGATCACACCTCGATGGGCGTGGGCGTCGCCGTGGCCGGCGACAACCGGCTCTACGCCACCCAGGTGTTCACCCGGAGCTGAGTCCGTCCCGGGCGCCGCACTTGAAGGGCAGCGCTTGCAAGGCACCGTCGATCAGGACGTTCCGCACACGTTTCGCGAGTAGCGAGTGTGCGGAACGTCCTTCTCGATGCGTAGGCCCGGTCGGCGGGCGGCCCCAGTCGGCGCGTGGGCCCAGTCGGTGCGCTGCCTCAGCCGGTGATGCCGGCCAACATCGCCCCGAGTCCCTCCTCGAAGCGCGAGTCGTAGTCGACTCTCGGCATCGAGGGATCCACGGCGGCGAGGTTGTGGTGGGTCTGCTCCTCGATCGTCACGCCCAGCACGTAGGCCGTGAGCGCCGTGGTCAGGCCCCCCGCCCGCGCGCCACCACCGTGCCGGTCACACGTCCGGGCCACCGCTTCGGCCACCGGGTTCATCGCGCCGGCGGCCAGCCCCAGCGCCACGATCTCGGCCCCGTCGGGCACACCCGCCACCGCCGCCCGCAACGCCCGGACCACCCCGCGCAGTTCGTCGGCCGCGGTGTCGCCGGCCTCCACCGGGGCCACGTCCGCCAGGACCCGTTCGGCGACCGCGGTGAGCAGCGCCTGCTTTGACGGGAAGTGCCAGTACAGCGCACTCGGCTGGACATGCAGCCGCGTCGCCAGCGTGCGCATCGACATGCCTGGCAACCCCGCTTCGTGCAGGAGTGCGAGCGCGGTGTCGACGACGGCCGACTTGTTGAGAGCCACGACCGGTAACCCTATCGCCCCGCGCACACCTCCGACGCGCCTCGAACCTGAACGCTGTACAAGTCGACGAATACCCGCTACCTTAACGGCGTTCAGTGAACGGCGTTCAGGAGGAACCATGGCCACCACGACCACCCGTTGGCA
>JBKBUP010000346.1:0-1931 GCA_046289795.1 Dietzia sp.
GGTCTCGGCGCGGAGCAGATCCTGGTCCCCGGGCGAGAGCACACCGGCCCGGTCGGTGACGCCGACGCCCACCGCCGCGGCCTGCGCGGGAGCAGGAGCGGGAGCCTGGGCGCCGGCGGGGGCGAGCGGGAGCAGGAACAGCAGCAGGGCCGCGGCGCCGGACAGCACCACGAGCAGGAGGCGGGGGACGCGGGACACCGAGCTGGTCATGTGATCACTCTAGGTGCGGCACATAGTCGTCGTCTCCCCCCTTCGGGACCGCCCGGGGGGCGCTCGGGCGGGATCGGTCGTGCTGGCTGCGGCGGATTCGTCGAAAGGCCGCAGTGTGAACGTCCAACTCCGGGCCGGCCCTCCCGCTCTCCCCGATGCTCGCCGATACTGCAAGTCGGAGGCCGGTCAAAGGCCGGCCAGAGGCGGGTCCGGGGCGAGTCGAAGGCAGGCCGGTGATGAGCACGCCGAGCATCCCGCTAACCTCGTCCGGATGTTCCTCCTCGAGACGCTCATCGCGATCACGGTAGCCCTGACCACGGCGTTCGGTGGTCTGGTCGCGGAGGATCTCATCACCCGCGACTCGGCCTGCACCATCTCCTCGCTCCCGGATCTGTGGTCGCAGGAGTGCACCTCCCCCTCCCGCCTCGCCTGGTTCGTCGGAACCCTGGCGGTGCTCGTGCTGGCGATGGCGGCGCGCGCCTGGATGATCGCCCACAACGGCACCCTGTACTACCTGCGGCTGCTCCCGGCAGAGAGCGCGGACCGCATGCGCGCCGCCGTGGACGTGGCCAACGCCCGGAGCCTGGACTTCCGGTCCGCGACCGGGTGGTTCGGCACCGACGGCGAGGTCGTGGACCTGCGACGGGCCGTGGACCACGTCTCGGACGAGCTGGAGCGGGCGATGAACGACGACGACGACGCGACCGGCTATGTCCTGGCTCCCAACCTGGCGTTCCCCGCCGCGCTCGCCGTGGGGTACGACACGCTCCTGCGTGAGCGCACGCACCTCGCGGAGTTGCCCACGACCGCCCGCAGACGCCGCCTGCCGGGTGGTGACACGGGCGTGCGGACGGTGTACTTCGACGACGGCGACGACATGTGGGCCGAGCGCCGGTGGCGGTCGCGACGGAGCCGACCGGACTCCGAGCTCTCCATGGTCACGCTCGGCACCGGCCCCTCGGACGCCGTGCCCGCGGACCGGACCTCCGTGGGACGCGTGTGGCTCTCGCTGCAGCTCGACGGCGGCGGAGCCGTGTCCGAAGTCGATGCAGCGCATCCCCTGCGGGCGACTGCGGACCTCGTCGTCGTCGTGGGTCCCACCGTCACCACCGACGGCGTGGAGACGCTCCGCCCATGGACTCTCCCCGCCGGCCGGTGGTACCCGGGCGCGAGCGGTCGGCAGATCGACCGGCGCGCGTTCGCACGGATCGTGGAGGAGCTCTCTGGCGCGGTCGAGCAGGTGCTGGACGACTACCCCGAGGCCGACGTCATGCTGTCCGGCCGCATGCCGCGGAGTGTCGCGTTCGCGCTCGGCTACGTGATCTCGCAGCGCAAGGACGACCGGATCGAGGGCAAGCGCGCCGCCCACCACCCGACCCGCGCCGGAGACACCCGGGCCGAGCGCGCGCAGGCCCGTGCCGAGAACGAGGGCCTGAGCTCGCTGAGTCGCTTCTGGACATCCGTCACCCCGGTGCTCGTGCACCTCGGGGAGGCCAAGCCCGCCCTGGTGCACGCGGCCCAGCGTTCCGAGGCGGTGCGGTGCCTGGTCGTGGGGGCCGACACCTGAGGCCGCACCGGCCCCGCGGGGCGGCCCCGCCGGCGTTCCCGCCGAGTGGTCGCAAATGGGCCTCGCCCGCCACGCGTTCCTGGGCGGGTTCAGGTGGTCAGTGCAACGCCTATTGAGGTGTTGAGGATATCGGTTGGGGTCTTCCATCCCAGGG
>JBKBUP010000347.1:0-1899 GCA_046289795.1 Dietzia sp.
CTCCTCGACATCGGCCGTCAGCTCGACGACTGGCGGTCCGCACTGTCCTTCGCCCGGTCGCTCCCCGGCGTCGATCCTGACCGTGTCATCGCGTGGGGGACGTCGTTCTCGGGGGGCCACGTCATCACGCTCGCCGGTACGGGGGAGCGGCTGGCGGGCATCGTCGCCCAGGTGCCCCACGTGAGCGGACCGGCCGCGGTCCGGGCGACGGGCCTGCGCTCGGCGATCAGGCTCACGCCCGCCATCCTCGGCGACCTCTGGCGCGCGGCCCGACATCGGGAACCGCGGTACGTGCCGCTGGTCGGGCGACCGGGGGAGCCGGGGGCCATGACGAGCCCCGACGCCGATCCCGCGGTGGACCGCCTGGTGGCCGCCTCGGGACTGCGGCGCGGCGACTTCCCCGAGTACGTCGCGGCACGGATCCTCATCCGGATCGGCTTGTACTCGCCGATCCGGCACGCGCGGCGGATCTCGTGCCCCGCGCTGGTGCAGATTGCAACGAGGGACGCCATCACGCCCGCGGCGACCGCGCGTGCGGCAGCGGAGCGGATGCCGCGCGGGCGGTACCTGGAGTACCCCTGCGAGCACTTCGACCCCTACGTCGACCCGGACTTCGAGCGCATCGTGGCCGATCAACTCGAGTTCTGCACCTCGGTCGTGGGCCCGGCCGCCTGACCCCGGGCGGGACCGGACCACGCTGCCGGATCCGCCTGACCCCGCCCGCCTAGACTGGTCCGCATGTCGTACCAACCGCTCATCGCGCCGTCGATCCTGTCCGCCGACTTCGCCCGCCTCGACCGCGAGATCGGGCGCATCCCCTCTGCGGACTGGATCCACGTCGACGTGATGGACGGCCACTTCGTCCCCAACCTGTCCTTCGGTGCACCGGTGGCGGCCGCGGTCGGCAAGGTCACCGACAAGCCGATGGATTGTCACCTGATGATCGAGGACCCGCTGCGCTGGGTGGGCGACTACGTCGACGCCGGTGCGGCCAACGTGACCTTCCACGTGGAGGCCACCGACGAGCCGAAGGCCGTCGCGGACCTGCTGCACTCGAAGGGCTGCCGGGCTGGCATCTCGATCAAGCCGGGGACGGCCGTGGAGCCGTACCTCGACCTGCTCGAGCACGTCGACCTGGTCCTGGTGATGAGCGTGGAACCCGGCTTCGGCGGCCAGTCGTTCATGCCGGAGATGCTGGACAAGGTCCGCACCCTGCGGGCCGAGATCGACCGCCGCGGGCTCGAGGTCCTCATCCAGATCGACGGCGGCATCGACTCGCGCACGATCGGGGCGTCCGCCGCCGCGGGCTGCGACGTCTTCGTCGCCGGATCCGCCGTCTACGGGGCGCCGGACCCGGACGCCATGATCGAGACCCTGCGCGCGGGGGCCGCGGACGCACGGGCGTGACCGTGACCGACGGGCCCGACACCGGTCTGCGGCGCCGCCGCGAGCGCGAGGCCCTGGCCGACGCCATCTCGCTGTCGCGGTCCGCACTGGGGGTCTCCACACCCAACCCGCCGGTGGGCGCCGTGGTACTCGACCCCGCGGGTGACGTGGCCGGACGGGGTGCCACCGAGGCGCCCGGGGGTCGGCACGCCGAGGTCGTCGCTCTCGACGAGGCGGGGGAGCGGGCCCGGGGTGGCACGCTCCTGGTGACCCTCGAGCCCTGCGATCACCAGGGCCGGACCGGCCCCTGTTCCGCGCGGGCCATCGCCGCGGGCGTGGCCCGGGTGGTGTACGCCGTCGTAGATCCGAACCCCCTCGCCGCCGGCGGGTCGGAGACGTTGCGGCGCGCCGGGGTTGATGTCGTGAGGGCCGACGACGACGAGGTGGCCGCCGCCGAGGACGGCCCGCTCAGGGCGTGGCTGCACCGTCAGCGCTCGGGCCGGCCCTACGTCA
>JBKBUP010000348.1:0-1888 GCA_046289795.1 Dietzia sp.
GGGATGCCGGATCTGTCACAGATGCCGCCCGGGCTCGACCAGTTGCCGCCGGGGCTCGAGGGGATCGACCTGAACGACCTGAAGTTCCCCAAGCGCTGACCGGACGGGTTCCGGACCCGCCGATTGGTACCAGGGGTGGCGGGGCGTTTAGACTGGTGCGCTGGACGCCGTCACCGGTGGGCCCCGCCGCGCCGGTCGCGGTCGGGGGCCCGCGCCGAACGGCGGTCACCCGGAAGGCGAAACCGGGCCCCGCAACGGTGCGGGAGTCGCTGAATCGCCACGTGACCCGCAACAGAAAGCGAGACGCCACATGGCCGTCAAGATCAAGCTCACCCGCCTCGGCAAGATCCGCAACCCGCAGTACCGCGTGGTCGTGGCCGACGCCCGCACCCGTCGCGACGGGCGCTCCATCGAGACGATCGGCCTCTACCGCCCCAAGGAGGAGCCGAGCTTCATCCAGATCGACTCCGAGCGTGCGCAGTACTGGCTCGGCGTCGGCGCGCTGCCCACCGAGGCCGTCGAGGCCCTGCTCAAGATCACCGGCGACTGGCAGAAGTTCAAGGGCCTCGAGGGCGCCGAGGGCACCCTCAGGGTCGCCGAGCCCAAGCCCAGCAAGCTGGAGCTGTTCAACAAGGCGCTCGAGGAGGCCCAGGGCGAGCCGTCCGCCGAGGCCATCACCACCAAGCGCAAGGCCGAGAAGGCCAAGAAGGCCGACGAGGCCAAGAAGGCTGAGGATGACGCCAAGAAGGCCGCCGCAGCCGAGGCCGCCGAGGGTGACTCCGCCGAGGCCGGGTCGGCCGACGCCGAGACCGCCGAGGCCTGAGACTGATGAGTGACATGGTCGTCGACGCCGTCGACCATCTCGTCCGCGGCATCGTGTCGGAACCCGACGCGGTCTCCGTCCGGTCGAGTGGGGGTCGGCGCGGCACCGTGATCCGCGTGACCGTGTCGCCCGAGGATCTCGGACGGGTCATCGGCCGTGGCGGCCGTACCGCCTCCGCGATCCGGACGATCGTCTCCGCCGTCGGCGGGCCGGACGTCCGGGTCGACGTGGTCGACACCGACCGCTAGTCCTGCTCGGATCCCACCCGTACCGGAAGGCCATCATGGAACTCGTCGTGGGTCGCGTCGTCAAGTCACACGGGATCGGCGGCGAACTCGTGGTGGACGTGCGGACCGACTCCCCGCGCGATCGATTCGCGGTGGGCAGGCGCCTGCTGGGCCGGACGGGCAAGGGCAGCAACGTCACGGACCGTGAGGTCACCATAGAAGCCGCCCGGGACCATTCCGGGCGGCTTCTCGTGCGTCTGGCCGGCGTGGCTGACCGGGATTCGGCCGACGCGTTGCGTGGGATGCTCCTGCTCGTCGACTCCGAAGCGTTGCCGGAGACGGATGATCCGGACGAGTTCCACGACCACCAGCTGGTGGGCCTGCGGGTCCTCGACACCGCGGGGGCGGAGCTCGGTGAGATCACCGAGGTCGTCCACACACCGGGTGGGGAACTACTCGCGGTGCGGCTCTCGGACGGCGCCGACGCGCTGGTGCCCTTCGTCACCCGGATCGTGCCCGAGGTGGACCTCGGTGCCGGTACGTGCGTCATCGACCCACCGGAGGGACTGCTCGATCTGGGGAGCTCGTGACGGGTCCGGTCGATGCGGCTCCCGCCCCGCGGATGCGGCTCGACGTCGTCACCGTGTTCCCCGACTATCTCGCCCCGCTCCGCCTGGCGTTGCCCGGCCGGGCGATCGATCGCGGAATCCTTGACCTGGCGGTCCACGATCTCCGCGCGTGGGCCCACGATGTGCACAAGTCCGTCGACGACAGCCCGTTCGGTGGCGGTCCCGGCATGGTCATGCGACCGACGGTGTGGGGCGATGCCCTCGACGAA
>JBKBUP010000034.1:0-17328 GCA_046289795.1 Dietzia sp.
CGTCGCCGCGCAGGACGGTGCGGTGGCGGCCGAGACGCCGGAGGACGAGGCCGCGGTCGTGGCGGAGGCGGCGGAGGCCGTCCAGACGGTCGAGGCCACCGAACCGTCCGTGCAGGCGGGCCCGGACTCCGCCGCCACAGGGGGAGGGTCGGACGACGACGCACAGCCGGAACCGACCGGACGCCGTCCCCGCAGGCGGTCCACCCGGCGCGAGGCCGGCGCCGCGGCCGCGCAGGCCACGGCGGAGGAGTCGACGACGGTGGCGGCGGTCCCCGTCGAGGCCGCCCCGCTCGCGGAGGCGCCCCCGGTCGTCGTCGCGGAACCGCGTCAGCGACCGGCCCGGCGACGCGCGACCAGGTCCACGACCGCCCCCGAGGGTGGCGATCGATAGAGGTACGGGGCCCGGTGGCACGGTCGGTTTGACCTGCTGTGCCGCCGGGCCGTAACCTTGACAAGTCGCTCGTGGCGGCGCTATGTCGTCGCGCGAGAAGTCGCGGGCCGGGCCGTCAAGGCCGCGGGACCGGCGATCCTTGCCGACGAGAGTCGGCGAGCTAGAGAGAACACCGCACATTAGTTGTGGACGTCCCAGAGGCGGCCACACACCCGAGAAGCAAGGGGAAGCCCTCGATGTACGCGATCGTCAAGACCGGCGGCAAGCAGTACAAGGTCGCCGAAGGTGACCATGTCAAGGTCGAGAAGATCGAGGGTGAGGCCGGTACCTCCGTGTCCCTGTCCCCGATCCTCGTGGTCGACGGCTCGACCGTCACCTCCGCTGCCGACGCCCTGGCCAAGGTCTCCGTCTCCGGCGAGATCGTCGAGCAGACCAAGGGTCCGAAGATCCGGATCCACAAGTTCAAGAACAAGACCGGGTACCACAAGCGTCAGGGCCACCGTCAGAAGCTGACGGTGCTCAAGATCACCGGCATCAAGTAATCCACCACGGCCGCCAAGGCCACCAGCTCAGCGCCCTCGGGCGTCTTCCCTGAAGGAGGGGTTCGGACATGGCAAGTAAGAAGGGCGCATCCAGCACCCGTAACGGTCGTGACTCCAACGCGCAGCGTCTCGGCGTCAAGCGTTTCGGCGGCCAGGAAGTCAACGCCGGCGAGATCCTGATCCGCCAGCGTGGCACCAAGTTCCACCCGGGCGTGGGCGTCGGCCGTGGCGGCGACGACACGCTGTTCGCTCTGGCCGCGGGTGCGGTCGAGTTCGGTACCAAGCGCGGCCGCAAGACCGTCAACATCGTGCCGGTCGGCGTCGAGGCCTGACCCGGCGACACTGACGCGAGTCGCCCTCGGGGGCCGGGCGGGGTCTGACGACCTCACGCCCGGTCCCCGAGAGCATTTCCGCCACATCATGTACGACCCACGACCAGCAGGAGGAGTCCGCATATGTCGAGATTCGTCGACCGCGTAGTGCTCCACCTCGCGGCGGGGGACGGTGGCCGCGGCTGCACGTCCGTGCACCGGGAGAAGTTCAAGCCGCTCGGTGGCCCCGACGGGGGCAACGGCGGTAGCGGCGGGGACGTGGTGCTCGTGGTGGACCCACAGGTCCACACCCTGCTCGACTTCCACTTCCGGCCCCATGCGCGCGCCGGCAAGGGAGAGCCCGGGATGGGCGCCAACCGGAACGGCGCCCAGGGCGGCGACCTCGTGTTGGCGGTACCGCCCGGGACCGTCGTGCTGGACCAGAACGGTCAGCTGCTGGCCGACCTGACCGGTGCCGGGACCCGCTTCGTGGCGGCCGAGGGCGGCAAGGGCGGGCTCGGCAACGCCGCGCTCGCCTCCAGGGCCCGCAAGGCCCCGGGCTTCGCCCTCCTCGGTGAGCCCGGAGAGGTCCGCGACCTGACCCTCGAGCTCAAGTCCATGGCCGACGTCGGACTGGTGGGGTTCCCCTCGGCGGGGAAGTCCTCCCTCGTGTCGGTGTTGTCCGCGGCCAAGCCCAAGATCGCCGACTACCCGTTCACCACCCTGGTCCCCAACCTCGGGGTGGTCTCGGTGGGCGACGACACGTTCACCATCGCGGACGTCCCCGGACTCATCCCCGGTGCCAGCGAGGGGCGGGGTCTGGGTCTGGACTTCCTGCGCCACATCGAGCGCACGGCCGTTCTCGCCCACGTGGTGGACTGCGCCAGCCTCGAGTCCGACCGTGACCCCATCTCGGACGTCGACGCGCTCGAGGCGGAACTCGCGGCCTATCAGCCGGAACTCGCCGACGCCGGTCTGGGCGACCTGGCCGACCGTCCGCGGGTCGTGGTGCTCAACAAGATCGACGTGCCGGACGCCGCCGACATGGCCGAGATGGTCACCGCGCACTTCGAGGCCAAGGGCTGGCCGGTGTACGCGATCTCGGCGGTCGCGCACAAGGGCCTCGACGAGCTGCGGTACGGGCTCTACGAGCTGATCAAGGCCCACCGTAAGGCGAAGCCGCCGGCGGCGCCCGAGCGGATCGTCCTGCGGCCCAGGGCCGTCGACGTGGCGGAGTTCACGGTCCGGAAGGACCCGAACGAGGCCGGCGCCTTCGTGGTCTCGGGATCCAAGCCCGAGCGCTGGATCCGCCAGACCGACTTCAGCAACGACGAGGCGGTCGGCTTCCTCGCCGACCGCCTGGCGCGGCTGGGCGTCGAGGACGCGCTCATCAAGGCCGGTGCCCAGGGCGGCTGCACCGTCACCGTCGGCGACGTCTCCTTCGACTGGGAGCCACAGACCCCCGCCGGTGTGGACCTCATGCGCACGGGCCGCGGCACCGACATCCGGTTGGAGTCCGACGAGCGTGTGGGCGCCATCGAGCGCAAGTACCGCAAGCGTGTGCGTCGCGGACTGATCGACCCTGACGAGGAGATCCTGGAGTGACCGGCGAACCGGAGCTGCGGCGCCGGATCGGCACGGCCCGCCGAGTGGTGGTCAAGATCGGCTCCTCGGCCATCACCAGCTTCGGTGGCGGCATCCGCCGGCCCCAGCTCGACGCCCTGGCCGATGTCTGCCAGGCGCGCATGGCGGCGGGGTCGGACGTCTTCGTGGTCTCCTCCGGGGCGATCGGCGCGGGGATGTCCCCGCTCGGGATGACCACCCGCCCCGCCACCCTGTCCGCCAAACAGGCCGCCGCCAGCGTGGGGCAGCTCGAGCTGGCCCGGGCGTGGGGCGACTCGTTCTCCAGATACGACCGCGTGGTGGGACAGGTCCTGCTGACCGCCGGTGACATCGGACGCCGGGAGAGCGCCGCCAACGCGCAGCGCACCCTGGACCGCCTCCGCACGCTCGGCGCGGTGCCGGTGATCAACGAGAACGACACGGTGGCCACCAACGAGATCCGCTTCGGGGACAACGACCGACTGGCGGCGCTGGTGGCCCACCTGACCAGTGCCGATGCGTTGATCCTGCTCTCGGATGTGGACGCGCTGTACGATTCCGATCCCCGTAAGGGTGACGCCACCGCGGTGACGATGGTGTCGGGCGCGGCCGACCTCGACGGGGTGGTGGCCGGCGCCGGCGGTGCCCTCGGGACCGGCGGGATGGCCTCCAAGCTCGCCGCGGCGCGCCTGGCCGCCGACGCCGGCATCCCGGTGCTGCTCACCGCGGCCGAGCGGGCGGCGGAGGCGCTGGCCGGCGAGCCGCAGGTGGGCACGGCGTTCGCGCCCAGGCCCGAGCGCATGACCGCGCGCCGGTTCTGGGTCCGCCACGCCGCCGACGCGCGGGGTGCGGTGATCCTGGACGACGGCGCGGTGCGGGCCGTCACCGGGTCCCGTCGGTCGCTGCTGCTGGCGGGGGTGACCGGTGTCGACGGGCTGTTCCACTTCGGTGACGTGATCGAGATGCGTGACCCCGACGGCGCCACCGTCGCCAGGGGGATCGCCCAGTACGACTCGATCGAGGTGCGCTCCCGGCTGGCCGAGCGCGCGTCGGGCACCGGCACCACCGGCCAGGGTCGTCCGCTCGTGCACGCCGACGACCTGGTGGCGCTCTAGAGTTCGATCCCGCCCTCGGTGTGGACCGGGGTGACCGTGCCCTCGGAGAGGTTGTACAGAGCCCCGACGATCGCGGTGCGTCCCTGCGTGATCGCGCGGTCCACGGCCGCGGACTTCTCGCGGATCGCCTTGACCGCCTGGCGCACGTTCTCGATCACCACGTCCTCGTACCCGGCCCCGGGGTCCCGCCGGGCCTCGAAGACGGCCGGGGCGATCCGTTCCACCACGTCGCGCAGGTATCCCGACGGGGTGGTGTGGGTATCGACGGCGTCGATCGCCGCGCCCACGGCGCCGCACGAGGTGTGACCGAGCACGAGGGTGAGCGGGATTCCCAGCACGTCCACACCGAACTCGATCGAACCCAGCACCGACGGGTCCACGATGTGGCCGGCGTTGCGGATGACGAACAGGTCGCCGAGGCCCTGGTCGAAGACCACCTCGGCGGGCACCCGCGAGTCGGCGCACCCGAAGACCATCCCGAAGGGGTGCTGCTCGCCGGTGAGTTCGGCGCGCCGTGCGGGGTCCTGGTGGGCGTGCAGGCCCGCACCGTCGACGTAACGGCGGTTCCCGTCGAGTAGTCGCTGCAGTACGGCGTCGGGGGTCAGGTCGGTGCTCATCCCTGCAGTCTGCCCTCCGCTCGCCGGTCGCCTACAGGGCCCGGTCGACCAGGGTGAGCACCTCCACGCAGTCGCCGTCGACCGTCAGCGTGGCCTCGGCGTGTGCCCGGGTGTGGCCGCGGTTGACCACGGCCACGGGGGTGCCGGTGGTCACCGCGCGCCGCACGAACCGGTATCCGGACCGGACGGTGAGGGAGGAACCCACGACGACGACGAGGTCGGACTCGTCGACCAGGGCGTTGGCCTCGTGCACGCGGTGCGCGGGGACGTTCTCCCCGAAGTAGACGATGTCGGGCTTGAGCACGCCCGAGCAGCGACGACAGTCCACCATACGGAAGTCCGCGGTGTCGGCGAGGACCGCGTCGGCGTCCGGGGCGACCTCGATGGCCCCGCGCGTGGCCACCCGTTCCGCGAAGCCGGGGTTGAGACGGTCGAGGTCCTCGTGCAGTGCCCATCGGCTCTGGCGCAGTCCGCAGTCGAGGCAGGTCACCACGGCGTAGCTGCCGTGCAGGTCCACGAGCCGGCGGCTGCCGGCCTTGAGGTGCAACAGGTCCACGTTCTGGGTGATCACCCCGCTGACCAGCCCCCGGCGTTCCCAGTCGGCCAGGAGTGCGTGCGCCGGGTTGGGCCGGGCGGCCTCCATGTGACGCCAGCCCAGATGGTTGCGGGCCCAGTAGTGGCGGCGGTACCCGGGGTCGCCGACGAACTGTTGGAACGTCATCGGGGTCCGGGCGGGGGAGTCCGGGCCACGGTAGTCGGGGATTCCCGAGGGGGTGGAGATCCCCGCCCCGGTCAGGACGGTGGCCCGCCGGCCCCGCAGGAGGTCGGCCAACGCGGCCGCCCGCGCGGGCAGGTCCGGGTCCGGGTCGGTGCGTGCGGCGGGCGTCCAGGCGGTGTCCCGGATCCTCATCCCGGGACGCCTCCCGGGCCCGCCGGGTCGTGGGCGCACACCACCCGGAGGTTCCCGCGGCGGCGCTCGGCCAGCGCCGCGAGGCGGGCGTGGGTCAGTTCCACAGCCGACGGGACCAGCGACAGGGCGCGTTCCACGACCGCGATCGCCCTCGGGTGGCCGACCGACGGGTCGATCTGGCCGCGCAGGTAGAACGAGTCCCCGGCGTGCAGGACATCGATCTCGCCGGTGCTCGGGGTCCCCGGGGACCAGGACGCCGGCGTGCCCCACGGTGTGGCCGGGCAGATCCACCAGTGCCATCCCCTCGACCACGTGGTCCAGGGGGTGCACCCGGAAGCCCTCCCACCTCTCGGTCCCGTACGTGTACTCGGTGAACGCCGGTCCGTGCGACCACTGGGCGCGCCGGTAGCGACGCCGCTCGATCCAGCGCGGGGTGCGCACCGCCCACGTCAGGGCCTCGGCGGCCACGTGTACCTCCGCCTCGGGGAAATCGGCGAGCCCGCCGATGTGGTCGAAGTCCATATGGGTGAGCACGATGTGGCGCACCTCGCGGGGGTCGAACCCCATCGCCTCGATGCGCCGGTACGCGGTCTCGGACGGATCCAGGCTCGGGCGCATCGCGTGCCGCAACGGTCCCAGCCGGGCGGCGGGGTCGGCGATGTCCCGGAGCCCGATGCCGGTGTCCACCAGCACCAGGCCGCCCGGGGTCTCCACCACCAACACGCGGGTGGGGAGCAGTCCGGCGAACGTCCCGCAGTTCATCTGGTGGATCCGCATGTCGGCCACGGTACCGTGGCCGCGTGAGTCGAGACGGCGTGCTGGACCCCCGGCCACTGGTCCGCGTCGCGGTGGACCCGGGCCTCGCCGCGTCCGCCGAGACCTGGCCGTACTCGGTGCCCGCGGTGGCCGATCTGGTGCGCGACGGGTTCGAGCTGGACGACCTCACCGTTCTGGTGGGGGAGAACGGCTCGGGCAAGTCCACGATCGTCGAGGCCGTGGCCATGGCGTTCGGGTTGAACGCCGAGGGCGGGTCCACGGGGGCCCGGAACGTGACGTGGGCGTCGGAGTCCCCGTTGCACGAGGCGCTGCGCCTGGTGCGCGGGGGTGGGGCGCCCCGGTGGGGCTACTTCGTGCGGGCCGAGACCATGCACGGGTTGTTCACCTACCTGCAGTCCTCGGCATCGGGGCAGGACTTCCACGCGCGCAGTCACGGAGAGGCGTTCTGGGACCTCGTGGACTCCTCCCGGTTCTCCGGCGGCGGGCTGTTCGTGTTGGACGAGCCCGAGGCGGGACTGTCCTTCGACGCCCAGCTCCGCCTGGTCGCCCTGCTGCTCGAGTTGGCCGACCGTCGGGGTGCGCAGGTCCTCATGGCCACCCACTCGCCGATCCTGGCCTCCGTGCCGGGAGCCGCGGTGTACGAGTTGTCGGACGACGGGATGCGCCGCAGCCGCTGGGAGGATCTGGCGATGGTGGACCACCACCGCCGGTATCTCGCGGCCCCCGAGCTGTATCTACGCCATCTCCTGGAGTGACCCGGCACACTGGACCCATGACCAACTCCTCGTCCCGTTCCGCCCGCACCGCCGGGGAGGCCCGGCCCGTCCACCCCGACTACCCGTCCTACGCCCCGCCGTCCGACTCGACCGCGGCCAATGCCGGGCCACTCCCGGCACCCGAGCCCGGGTTCACGCCCGACATCATCGTGGTGGGCCACGGACTCGCCGGGCTGGTCGCCACCTACGAGGCGAGCCGGGCGGGCAAGAAGGTCCTCGTGGTGGACCAGGAGAACGAGAAGAACCTCGGCGGTCAGGCCTACTGGTCGCTCGGCGGCCTGTTCATGGTCGACACCCCCGAGCAGCGGCGCATCGGCGTCCACGACTCGCTGGACCTGGCGTGGCGGGACTGGCTCGGTTCGGCCGCGTTCGACCGGCCCGAGGACCACTGGCCCCAGCGGTGGGCGCGGGCGTACGTGGAGTTCGCGGCGGGGGAGAAGCACACCTATCTCAACGGGCTGGGACTGAAGATCATCCCCACCGTCGGCTGGGCGGAGCGTGGCGGTGGGGACGTGGCGGGCCACGGCAACTCGGTCCCGCGGTTCCACGTCACGTGGGGCACCGGGCCCGAGGTGGTGCGCGTGTTCGAGGAGCCGGTCCGCACGGCGGCCGCCGAGGGGCGGGTGCGTTTCGCGGTGCGTCACCGCGTCGACGAGATCGTGGTCGAGGACGGGCGGGCGGTGGGCGTGCGAGGCGCCACCCTCGTCCCGTGCGATCTGGACCGCGGCGTGTCCTCCCCCCGCGAGGAGACGGGCCGGTTCGAGTTCCGGGGCGGCGCGGTGCTCGTGTCCTCGGGCGGGATCGGCGGGAACCCGGACCTCGTGCGCCAGTACTGGCCGTCGGACCGGCTCGGCGAGGCGCCCGGGGACCTCATCCTGGGGGTCCCGGAGCACGTCGACGGTCGCATGCTCGAGATCTCGGGCACCGCCGGGGCGAACCTCATCAACCGAGACCGGATGTGGCACTACACCGAGGGGGTCGCCAACTTCGCGCCCATCTGGCCCTCCCACGCCATCCGCATCATCCCGGGCCCGTCGACGCTCTGGTTGGACGCCACCGGCGCGCGGATGCCGGTGCCGCTGTTCCCGGGCTTCCACACCACCGCATCCGTCGAGGCCATCCGCCGGACCGGGTACGACCACTCGTGGTTCATCCTGGACTCGGCCATCGCGGAGAAGGAGTTCGTGCTCTCGGGTTCCGAGCAGAATCCGGAGATGACCGACAAGGTGGTCAAGAAGTTCCTGTCCCGCGCCAAGAAGGGGCTGCCGCCGTCGGTCGGCGAGTTCGCCGAGAAGGGCGTGGACTGGGTGGTGGCCGACTCCCTGGAGGAGCTGGTGACGGGGATGAACGAGCTGGTCCGCGAGGGTGAGCCCGAGCTCGATCTGGAGAAGGTGCGCGAGTTCGTCCTGTCGATGGACGGCCAGATGGACAACCCCTTCGCCAAGGACGCGCAGGTGCAGGCCATCCACAACTCGCGCCGGGTGCTCACCGACAAGCTCACCCGCATCGCCAAGCCACACAAGCTCCTCGCGGACTCGGGCGCGGGCAAGGGCTCCGCCGCCGGCTCCGGTGGGCCGCTGATCGCGGTAAAGGTGCACCTCATGACCCGCAAGACCCTGGGCGGGATCGAGACCACGCTGGACTCCCAGTGCCTGCGCCCCGACGGCGAGCCCTTCCCGGGCCTGTACGCGGCCGGCGAGGTCGCCGGCTTCGGTGGCGGAGGGGTCCACGGGTACAACTCCCTCGAGGGCACCTTCCTCGGTGGCTGCATCTTCTCGGGGATGAAGGCCGGCCGGGCGATGGCGCGGGAGGTCTGACCCACGCGCGCGGCAGGAGATGACACGGCGCCGTCCGCGGCCAGGATCGGGATCGCCGGGGCGGCGGTCGTCGGCGTCGCCTTCGGCATGGCGCGGTACGTCTACGGCTTGACGCTGCCCGACATCCGGCAGGAGCTCGGGCTCTCGGAGTTGGTGCTGGGGCTGATCGCCAGCGCCACCTTCGCGGGCTACCTCGCCGGTCTGGTCCTCGCGGGCCCGCTGGCGGCGCGTCGTGGTGCGCGTGCACCCACGACCGTGGGCGGGGTCTGTGGCGCACTGGGGGCGGTGGTCGTGGTGGCCGCGCCGTCGCCCGGGCTACTCGCGGTGGGCGCCGTGCTGTGTGGCAGCGCGGGCGGCTGGGTCTGGGCACCCTACTCAGACATCGTGACCCGGACCGTGGCACCCCGGCACCAGCCCAGAGCGTTGGCGATGATCACCACCGGAACCGGCGCCGGACTGATCGCTCTGGGCGGGCTGGCGGTCCTGGCCGTGCAGGGATCGTGGCGACTGGTGTGGGCCGGCGTCGCGGTGGCAGCCGTGATCGCGGCGGTCGTGAACCTCCTCCTCGTGCCGCGGACCGACCCGATCGGGCGTCCACGCGGGCGGCGCGACTTCGCCACCCTGGCCAGGGCCCTGCCGGTCCCCGCCGGGTACTCGGTGGTCTACTTCGCCGTCGTCGTCATCTACTTCACCTACGCCGCGGACGTCCTCGGCGGCACCCGGCTTCCGGCGATCGCGGTCCCGGTGGTCTACGTCCTGATCGGCGCCAGCGGCCTGATGGCGCTGGCGACCGGCGGCATGGCGGGGCGGTGGGGCAGCTCCCGGGTCGCCGCGATGTGCCTGGTGGTCGTGGCCCTGGCGTTGGCGCTGCTGGGTCTGGCCGGCGACTCCCTGGCCGCGACGGTGATCTCGGCCTGCGTCTTCGGCGTGGGGTACATGACCGGCTCGGCGGTGCTCGCGGTGTGGACCGCCGAACTGGTCCCCGATCGCGCGGGAGCGGCGTTCACGGCGTGCCTGGTGGTCGGAGCGGTGAGTTCCGTGATCGCACCGGCGCTCGCCGGGGCCGTGATCCCGGCCCTGGGCCTCGGTGCGCTGCTCCTGACGAGCGCCGCGGTCTCACTGGTCAGCGGAGTGGGGCTGGTATTTCTCGGGGGAACCAGGGGGAGCTCCACCGCTCCCGTCGCCTGACCACGACGTCCCCGAATCCACGGCGTTCCCGAATCCACTGTGTCCCTGAAACCACTGTGCGGTACGGGCTCGTGCGCGAGGGTGACGGGTATGCAGAGCGCGGGCGACGTCATGGACCTCCTCGACCCGTCACGTGTGTCACCGGCGATCGAACGGATAGGTGACTCGCCATTCTTCGCCGTCCGGTCGTGGGACCTCATGGTGGAGGCGACAGGCCGGGTCGAGGATTTCTCGTCGAACCTCACCGCGACGATGGTCGTGGGGCCGGACGGGGAGGTGACCGAATTTCCCGTCGCCGAACTGGGCTCCCCCGTGCACGTGTTGGCCACCGCGGACGGGGAGGTCCACCGGGCCCACCGGACACTTGTCATGCCGTCGATCTCCCCGCGCAAACTCCGGGCCTGGCGGCCCTTCATCGACGATCGGCTGCGTGAACTGTGGTCCGAGGGACTCCGGGACGGCGGGATCGACTGGGTGAAGGACATCGCCGAACGGCTCCCGGCCTCGGTCGTCGCGAAGCTCATGGGGTTGCCGCAGCAGGACGGCGACCGGCTGTGCGAATGGGCGTTCGCCAGTACGCGGATGCTGGACGGGATGGTCACGGCCGACGAGCTCGACGACTCGGTCCGATCTGTCGGGGAACTGATCGAGTACCTCTCCGGCAAGCTCACCGAGGCGCGGGCCACGCGCCCGGCCTCGGTGCTCGGCGACCTCGCGCGTCTGGTCGACCACGCCGACATGACCCACGAGGTCGCGGTGCAGGTCCTGGTCCAGCTGGTGGCGGCCGGGATCGAGTCGACGGTCGGACACCTGGGTTCGCTGGTCTGGCGTCTGGGGCAGCACCCGGAATGGCTGCCCACGCTACGGTCGGACCCCGCCGCCCGCCCCCTCTTCATCGAGGAGACGCTCAGGCTGGAGGCGCCGTTCCGGGGTCACTACCGACACGTCACCAGGGATACGGAACTGGGCGGAGTCGGCCTTGCCGCGGGCACACACCTGTTCCTGCTCTGGGGTAGCGCCAACCGGGATGACCGGCAATTCGGCCAACCGGATCAGTTCAGACCGGACCGCGCGGAGGGGTCCCACCTGTCGTTCGGTCGCGGCATCCACTTCTGCGTGGGGGCGGCGCTCGCGCGGATGGAGTCGCTCGCCGCACTCGACTTCCTCCTGGGCCTCGACGCGGTCCCCGGGATCGACTCGTCCCACGCCGAGTGGCACCAGAGTCTGCTGGTCCGTCGACTCCGGACACTCCGCATCACCGTGTGAACGGCGCCGCGGGTCGCCCACCGACGAATTCCCTGCCCCCGCTGGTCAGTCGAGACGCGCGGGGTCGCCCCACCTCGCCAGGGCCGGGTCCAGCCCCGACCTTCTCGGCGGAGGTGCCGCCCCGCGGGAGGAGCTCATCCGAGGGGCGGCGGCGGGCATCGGGAAACCACCCGCGTCGACGAAGGCCGCCCGTTGAACCGCGTGGTCGTGGAGTGTCGCCTCCCGGAGCGAGAGGACCGGTGTGACACAGGCGTCCACCTCGTCGAAGGCCTCGGCCCAGGCGTCGCGGTCACGCGCTGCGAACCGCTGACCGAAGAGCACGGTCAGAGCCTCCCAGTTCGAGCTGTCCCAGCGATTCGGTAGGTCGGCGGGATCCAGTCCGATCCCACGCACGACTCGGTCGTAGTACACGTCCTCGAGCGCCCCCACCGCGACGAACCTGCGGTCGGCGCACTCGTAGGCACGGTAGAAGGGCGCCGACCCGTCGAGGAGGTTGGTGCCTCGTCGGGCGGACCAGCGGCCGGCGTGCTGCCACGAGCGGACCAGAGCCGTCAGGGAACTCGCGCCGTCGACCATCGCCGCATCCACCACCTGTCCTCGGCCGGTCCTCTGCCTCTCCTGCAGGGCGGCCAGAATCCCCACCAGGAGGAACATCGATCCACCGCCGAAGTTGCCGACGAGGTTCAGAGGCGGCGACGGCGGTCCGGAGGCCGGCCCGAGCTGCTCCAGAGCGCCTGATAACGCGAGGTAGTTGATGTCGTGCCCGGCCACGCGAGCCAGCGGGCCCTGTTGTCCCCAGCCACTCATCCGCCCGTAGATCAACCCCGGATTCTCCTCCGCCCACACGTCGGGTCCGAGACCGAGCTTCTCCATCGTGCCGGGACGGGATCCCTCCATGAGTACGTCGGCTCGGCTCACCAGGTCCCTCAGCCGGTGCAGCCCGTCCGGACTGGTCAGGTCGACCGCGATCTCGGTCCTGCCCCGGAGCATCCCGGAGTTCGCATCGTCTTTCCCGTCGTCTGCTCCCACGGGGACGGGTCGCACGATACGGAGAACGTCGGCGCCGAGATCCGCCAACATGAGCCCCGCGTGCAGCAGTGGACCGATCGCCTCCATCTCGACCACCCGGACACCCGACAGTGGTCCGCCGTGGTCGCCCCCGGCGGCCTCGTCCGCCATCCTCACCCCCCGGTGGTGAGGGCCGGGGCCGACTCGGCGCGGACAGGCTCGGTGTGGAAGTCCGCGGGGTCGACCTCGTTGGTCATGGCCCAGTAGTCGTTGATCCGCCAGGGGAGCACCGACACCACGCGACCATCCGGGTTGCGGTACCAGTTCTCCATCGCGGGATGGGTCCACACCATCTGCGCGTGCTGCCGGTCGACGGCCTCGTTGTAGCGATCGTTGACCTCACCGCGGCATTCCATCGTGCCGAGATTCTCGGACCGCATCAGCTCCAGGGCGTCCATGATGTATCTGACCTGGCATTCCAGGATCGTGATGAAGCTCCCCCCGTGGCCGAGGCCCGTGTTGGGCCCGGTCATGATGAAGAAGTTCGGGAAGTCGGGAACCGTGATCCCCAGGTACGCTCGCGCGTCGTGTTCGCCCCAGATCTCCTTGGTGGATCGCCCGGATCGACCCACGATGTCCATCGGGTGCAGGATCCGCACGCTGTGGAAACCAGTCGCCATGACGATGATGTCCAGTTCGTGTTCGACGCCGTCGGAGTCGATCAACCCGGAGGGCGTCACCGCCTCGACGCCGCGGGGGACGAGGGTGACGTCGGGCTTGCGCAGCATCGTGAACCAACCGTTGTCCAGCAGCATCCGCTTGCCGAATGGGGGATAGTCCGGCAGTGACGCCTCGATGAGGTCGTCGCGGTCGCCCAACTGATCACGGAGATAGCGTTCGTAGAACTTGCGATGGCCGTGGTTGGTCGCGTTGATCGAGGCGCTCGGCTCAGGCCACTCGGGGTCCACCTGGAGGGTCGGGTACACCTTGTCGTTGAAGATCCACGACAACCGCGCGCGGTACCACTCCCGATACCCGGGGACATGGTCCATCAGCCAGTGGACGTCCTCGTCGATGGGCGCGAAGTAGTCGTCGTTGGGGGCGATCCACTGGGGCGAGCGTTGGAAGACCGTCAGGGTTCCCACACGGTCCGCGATGGCCGGTCCGATCTGCATGGCACTGGCGCCCGCCCCGACGATGCCCACTCTCTTGCCCCGGAGGGCGTCCGGATCGTCGAGCTCGCTCGGCCACTCGGCGGAATGGAAGAGGCGACCAGAGAAGCTCTCCATGCCCGGGAAGTTCGGGATCTTCGGGCGGTTGAGCAGGCCGACCGCGCTGATCAGGATCGGTGCCTCCAGGATCTCCGACTCACCGTCGGGCCGCCGGACGGTCACGCGCCAGGACTGGCCCGGGTCATCGAACTCCGCGCTCGTCACCTCGTGGCGGAAGCGGACATGCCGCCGGATGTCGTTCGCCTCCGCGAAGTCCTCGAGATATCCCTGGACCTCGTCGCGCTTGCCGAAGTGTGTCGACCAGTTGTGGTGGAACGACGAGATCGAATAGAGATGGCTGGGGGTGTCCACCCCGGCGCCGGGATAGCGGTTCTCCCACCAGGAACCCCCGACGTCATCGTTCTTCTCCAGGATCACGTGGGGGATCCCGGCTCGCGTGAACTCGACGGAGGCCAGCATCCCCGCGATGCCGGCCCCGATCACGATGGCGTGGAGCCGTCCGTCGGCCGTGGTTGCAGCTGGTGTGGTCTGCGGTCCGTTGACGATCTCCGCCATCATCGGCGCGAAGTCCGGCGGCACGGTCTCACCGCAGGTGAAGTTGAGCAGCCGCTCGACGTCCGCGTTGTCCATCTCCCGCCGGGAGGGCGCCCCTGACGCCCACCAGCGCTCGACCGCATCGACCAATCCCTGCTGGATCTCGGCCTGGACCTCTTCCGGAAGACCCCCGGTCGAGTTGTCGTCCATGCCCCGGCTGCGGGTGGGCTGGAAGCGGGGTGCCGTCCACCGCTCGTCGGCCGTCAACTCGAGGAGGACTGCGAGCATGGTCGGGACGTTGCCCCGGCGAACCGCCGAGCGCAGTCGGTGACGGTCCGATTCAGTGACTGTGGTCATACGACGAAGGCTAACAGCAGTTAGTTCTGCGGCCAAGGGTGTGGAAAGTCGCGTCCAATGCATCCGCTGGGATCGCTTGACCGCGATAGGCGGCGATGGAAGTATGAGCCAGATCATACTAACGGCGGTAAGTGCCGCGGGAGAGCGAGAAGCCATGGAACAGCCGGTACGTGTTGAGTCGGATGTCGCCGATCCGCGCCAGTCCTCGGGAAACGGGACCGGCCGGGACCGATCCCTCACCTCCGCGCAATCCTCTCCGCTGGGGCGGGCGACTCTGGGTGACCAGCTCCGCCGTCATGCGCAGAGCCGTTCTGCAAAGGCCGCGATCGTCTCCTACGCCCCTGATGGTGGACGGACCGTGACCACCTACGGTGAGCTCGATCGGGGCGCCAACCGGGCTGCCCACATGCTCCTCGGGCTCGGGGTCTCCCGCGGCGACCGGGTCGCGGTGATGGCGCGAAACCGTGTGGAATCGGTCATCGCCTACTACGGCGCCCTCAAGATCGGAGCCGCCTACTCCGGCATCAATGTCCTGTTCGGGGCAGGCGAGGTGGCCCAACAGCTCGCTCACCTCGAACCCTCGGCGGTGGTCGTGGCCGCGGAGTTCCTCCCGGTCCTGCAGGCGGCCCTCACCGAGTCCGGGAGCAGGCCCGAGGTCGTGGTCCTCGACAGCTCGGACGAGGTCGACGGTCACAGCTTCCAGCGGCTCCTCGAGTCCTCGCCGGCCACGGAGCCCGAGTGCGACGTCGACGAGCACGACCTCGCGATGATCGTCTACACGAGTGGGACCGAGGCGGCGCCGAAGGGCGTCATGCTGCCGCATCGCAACTACCTGATCTCCACCGCGCCCGCCTACACGTGGGGATTGCGGTGCCTCGACGACGATGTCTGGCTGTTCGTCATGCCGTTCCACACGATCGCCGGGATCGGATCACTGACCTCGCTCGTGCTGCTGGGCGCGACCCTCGTACTGCCGGCCAGTCTCGCGCCCGCCGACGCGCTGAACATGATCAGGACAGAGCAGATCACGGTACTGGCGCAGACGCCGACGTTCTTCATCTCCCTGGCGGATCATCCGGACTTCGGCCCCGACTCGGTGGGGACCATCCAGCGTTGCCTGACCTACGGGGGACAGGTCTCCCCGCGAACGGTGGACGCGTGGCACCACGCGGCACCGATGTCGATCTGGGGCACCTACTGGGGCCAGTCGGAACTGACCCAGCTGGGGTCGGTCGGCTGGTTCAAGCGGCTCGAGGACGTCCCGGAGCAGGACCCGACCTGGATCGGAAAGCCGGTCGGCCATCTGGAGGTCAAGGTGGTCGACGCCGACGGGAACGAGGCCGAGAGCGGCGAGCTCCTGTGTCGCACGCCGTCGGTGATGGCGGGTTACTACAAGGATCCCGAGAAGACCGCCGCGGTCCTCGACGGCGGCTGGGTCCATACCGGTGACATCGTGCGACGCGATGCCGAGGGCAACATGTTCTTCCTCGACCGCAGCAAGGACATGATCAAGACGGGTGGATACAACGTGTCCTCCCAGGAAGTCGAGCGGGTCCTGCAGGCCCATCCCGGGGTGGCGCGAGCCGCCGTCGTCGGACTCCCGGACGAGTACTGGTCCGAGGCGGTCACCGGCTTCGTCATCGCGGTCGACGGCAGCGACCTGTCGGGCCCGGAGTTGCGAGAGCACTGCAAGACCGTGCTCGCAGGCTATAAGGTCCCCAAGGCGATCACGATCGTCGAAGAGCTTCCCACGGACCCCCAGGGCAAACTGCTCAAGAGAGAGCTACGCCGCCTGCACGCAAAGGAGTGAGACGCTGAACACCGAGCCCAGTAGACGCGACTCGATACTGGCCGCGGCGGCCGAGTACTTCGCCGAGCAGGGTTACCACTCGGCAGGAATGCGCGGCATCGCCGACTCGGTGGGGATCAAGGGCGCCAGCCTGTACAACCACTTCACCTCCAAAGAGGAGATCCTCTACGCGATCGCACTCAAGATGACCCGTGTCCCGGTCGAGGAGCATCTGCTCGTCCTCGATGAATCCGGAACACCGGCCGAGCGGATCACCTCACTGATCGACGTTCATCTACGGCACCTGGCGGTGAACCGGGTCGAGCATCTGGTGAGCCTGCGGGAGCTCTCGGCGCTGACGGACGAACACCGCGAGCGCGTGGTCGAGTACCGGAAGTACTACCAGCGGCGTGTACGCGACGTGATCGCTGCCGGTATCCGCGCCGGGGAGTTCGGCGTCGACGATCCGCTGCGTGCGGCCGTCGCCGTCCTGGACCTCATGAACGGTGTGAGCTGGTGGCTTCGGGACGACTACGACATCGATGCGCTGGTCGCCACATACGTGGACTACATCGTCGACGGCATTCTCCGGCACCGGCGCGGAGTCCGCGGTGGAGCGGGTGATCCGACCGGGTAGCTGCGCCGCTCATCCCGCCCACGCGGAAGAGCCGCCCCCTCCGCCTCAGGCGGAGGGGGCGGCTCTGTTCGAGTCACAGATCAGAGCGCTCGCCGCAGCAGGGGGACCAACTCGTCCGCATCGGCGATCGGGTTCGGGTTGGTCCCGCACCAGATGTCCTTGAACGTGTACGCCGCCAGGCTGGACAGGTCGTCCTCGGACAGCCCGACCTCTCCCAGCGATCGCGGCATACCGAGCCGCCGGATGAGCGAGTCCGCCAGTTCGTGCGCCGGCGTCTGCGGTTCGCCGAAGGCGACGCTGATCAGTGCCTGACGGTGCTCGTTGACCTCGCGGTTGTACTCCAGTGCGAGCGGAGCCATGACGCACGAGGTGTATCCGTGTGGGACCTTGAACGACCCGCCGAGTGCGTGCCCGACCGCATGGCTGATTCCCATGTCGAGGCCCGCGACGATCGCGACC
>JBKBUP010000349.1:0-1885 GCA_046289795.1 Dietzia sp.
GCGCACATGGCGACCTCTGCGTCGACGAGTCACCGCCCAATCGGCCCTGCGGAGGCGAGTGAGGCGCTATTCTCAGGAAACCTTCACCACAGCGGGCGGTAACAGCACCCAGCCGTCGCGGGCCTGCCGCGATCCGACGCTACCCGTATCACCCGGTCGACCCGGGGACCGCTCTCCCCGATCGCCACAGCCGTCCCCGTCAGGTTCGGCCAGCGCAACCAGGGGTTCCCATGTCACAATCGCCCACCTCGTCGTCATCCCGTTCGACTTCTCCCACTCCCCCCGCCGCGTCGATCCCTCGCCGCACGTTCCTCGGCGGCACCGGCCTCCTCCTCGCCGCGGGTGCCGCGGGCGCCGCGTTCGGCTCCTCCGCGATCCCGGGCACCACGCCCGCCGCCAGCGCCGCGGTCGGGGAGGGCCGGATCCGCCGGCGCCCCAACATCGTCATCATCATGACCGATCAGGAACGGCGGCCGATGTTCTGGCCGGAGGGGTGGGCCGCGCAGAACCTGCCGCAGCGCCAGCGGTTGATCGACACCGGCCTGTCGTTCAATTTCAACGCCTGCAACTCCACGATGTGCTCGCCCAGCCGCAGCACCATGTTCACCGGCGTCTACCCCGCCCAGCACGGCGTCTACCGCACTCTCACATCGGGCGGGAGCCTGTCGGATGCGGAGCCGCAACTGTCGCCGACCACACCCAACATGGCCGGGTTGCTCGCCTCGGCCGGGTACGACGTGCACTACCGGGGCAAGTGGCACATGAGCAAGGGCGCCGACGGCCTGGACCCCACGCCCGCCGACGTCGAGGGTTTCGGCTTCCACGGCTGGAGCCCTCCGGAGGCGGGTCAGGACATCAAGCCGGAGAACTTCGGTGGCGGAACCGCGAACAACGACCAGCGCTATGCCGACGAGGCCGTGGGGTTCCTGAACTCGGTGCCGAACGACCCGGATCGACCGTTCGCGCTGGTCGCCAGTTTCGCGAACCCGCACGACATCCTCGCCTATCCGCAGACCTGGGACCTGGAGATGCCGGACGGTGGCACCAACTACCTCGATGCGGCACCGGGCTGCTTCCAGATGGGCATCGACCTGCCGCCGACGTTCACCGAGGTGCTGGCGCTCAACCACAAGCCGCGCGCCCAGACGCAGATCAACCTGGCCTCCCAGTTGGGGCTCGGCGCCCTGGTGGGCGAGGAGAAGGCCCGCAACTACGCCAACCTCTACGCCTACATGCAACAGGTCGTGGACCAGCACATCGGCGCCGTCATCGACGCGGTGGAGAGCAACGACCTGCGGCAGGACACGATCATCATCCGGGTCTCGGACCACGGCGAGATGGCCATGTCCCACGGCGGGATGCGCCAGAAGGTGTTCAACGCCTACGAGGAGACGATGCTGGTGCCGCTCGTGATCAGCAACCCCGGATTGTTCCCGACCGGGGTGACGACCGATGCCCTGTCGACTCTCGTGGACCTCATGCCCACCCTCGCGACGATCGCCGAGGTGGCGCCCGAGGTGCGAGCCGGTTTCGACTTCCGCGGCACCGACCTGTCGCCGATCATCGCCGACGCCGTCGAGAACCCGGGGGCCCCGACCCGAGAGGTGCAGGACGTCATCCACTACGTCTTCGACGACGACAACATCGGCCAACCCAACGGGCAGACCTCGGTCACCCAGCCGAACCATCTGCGCACCGTCCGGGACCGCACCCGCAAGTTCACGATGTACTTCGACCCCCAGTGGGTCGAGCCCCCGGTGTTCGAGATGTACGACCTGGCGGCGGACCCCCTGGAACTGCGGAACCTCGCGAACCCCTTCGCCCCGCTGCAGTTCCGGGCCGACATGTTCGCCGAGATGCTGCCGGTCCTGCTGGCGCAGATGGC
>JBKBUP010000350.1:0-1820 GCA_046289795.1 Dietzia sp.
AGCAGGCCGCGGCGATCTCCTCGTTGGACCTGCCCTGGGCGATCAGCGCGAGCATCTCCGATTCGCGGGGGCTCAGACCCGCCTCGCCGGTCGGCCACAACCCGGCGGACGCGTACTCGCCGTCGTGGCCGAGCAGTCGGACGCGCTCGCCCGCCGCGACCCTCTCGACGGCCCCGACCAGATCCTCGCCGGACAGCGATTTCGACAGATACCCCGTGACCCCCGAGGCGAAGGCCTCCTCGACGGCACGCGGGTCCGTGACGAACGAGTAGACGGCCACCGCGCCGATCGTCCGGTCGAGCACCATGGACGAGCACCGGGCCTGCCAGTTCACCGGGGAGGCGAAGGTGTCGAACAGCACCACGTCCACGGGTACGCCGTCGCGGGAACCGGGCCCGTTCACCACCACCTCGACCCGGTCGGGGTAGGGGGCGAGCAGCGCGTGCACGCCCGCGATGACAACCGTGTAGTCGTTTACCACCGAAACCCTGACGGTCATCTGCGAACTTTATCAGTTGTGACCCATCCCACCCCTGGGGGTGTGCCGAACAACCTGGCGCGTGCAAGAAGCTGGATCCGACGGGGGGAGAAGTATGGAGACCGCAACAAGAAGGCTCGACGAACGATGGGCGTGGGCCGAGCACGGGATGTGCCAGGACGTGCCGGACCTGTTCTACAACACCGAGGACGAGTCGAAGAGCCTGCGTCGACGTAAGGAGACGGCGGCCAAGAAGCTGTGTGCGCAGTGCCCGGTGATCGACCGGTGTCGCGCGCACGCGGTGGCCCACCGCGAGCTCTACGGCGTCTGGGGCGGGATGTCCGAGGCCGAGCGTCACCGGCTCGCGGGCCGCGCCCGCACCGGCTGACCGCCGCCCGACAACCGGGGGTGCCGGTCAGCGGACCGGGATCGCCACGAGCTTGGTCTCCACGAACTCCTCGATGCCCGTCAGCCCGCCCTCCCTGCCCAGGCCGGACTGCTTGATGCCCCCGAACGGAGCGGCCGGATTGGAGACGATCCCGGTGTTGATCCCCACCATCCCGGCCTGCAACCGCTCCGACATGGTCATCGCGCGGTCGAGGTTCTCGGTCATCACGTAGGAGACCAGGCCGAACTCGGTGTCGTTGGCCATGGCCACGGCCTCGTCGTCGGAGTCGAACGGGATCAGGGCGGCCACCGGGCCGAAGATCTCGGTGGACATCAGGTCGGAGTCGGCGGCCACCCCGGTCAGGACGGTCGGCGGGTAGAAGTACCCGGGCCCCTCGACGCGCGAACCACCGCACAGCACCTCGGCGCCGCGCTCGACGGCGTCGTCGACCAACTCGACCACCTTGGCCACGGCCTTCTCCTCGACCAGCGGGCCCACGTCGGTGCCCTCCCGCGTGCCGTCGCCGACGGTCAGCGCGGCCATCTTCTCGGTGAGGCGCCGTCCGAACTCGTCCAGTACCGACCGGTGTACGAGGATCCGGTTGGCGGAGGTGCAGGCCTCACCCATGTTCCGCATCTTGGCGGCCATCGCGGCGCCGACGGCGGTGTCCATGTCCGCGTCCTCGCACACGACGAACGGCGCGTTTCCGCCGAGCTCCATCGACGTGCGCAGCACCCCGCGCGCGCACTGCTCGAGGAGCGTGCGGCCGACCGGCGTAGACCCGGTGAAGGACAGCTTGCGGGCGATGCCGGAGTCGATCCACGGTTCCACCACACTGCCGGGGTCGGTGGTGCACACCACGTTGAGAACGCCGTCGGGCAGTCCGGCCTCACGCAGGACGTCCACCACGAACAGGGAGGTCAGGGGCGTGAGGTTGGCGGGCTTGAACACCAT
>JBKBUP010000351.1:0-1803 GCA_046289795.1 Dietzia sp.
CTCCGGCCCCGGCACCGTCGCGGGGTGGATCCTCGCGCAGCTGGGCTTCAACGGTCCGTTCGCGGTGCTGGCCGCCCTCATCGCCGATCATGTTCCCGAGCAACAGCGAGGGATGGTCGGATCACTCTTCGGGGTGGGCCAGATCGTCGGCGTGATCAGCGGCGTCGTGGTGGCCGAATCCGTGGGCGGCGGACCCGCGGGCTACCTGGTGCTCGCCGTGCTCACGCCGGCACTGCTCTCGGCGATCGTGGTGGCGGGGCGCGGCGCCCGGGCCACCGACACCGCCCTGACCACCGACACTGCCCGGGGCGCGCGCGACACCTCGATCGAGACCTCGGGCACCGCCACCGTCTCGACACGGGAACCGCGCCTGCGGCCGGTGGACTTCCTCCCGACCCACGACTTCGCGTGGGCATGGCTGTTGCGGTTCCTCATGAACCTCACCAACGCGATCCTGCTGATCTTCATGTTCTACTTCCTCGACGACGTGGTGGGCGTCGACGACCCCGGCAGCTCGGTCCTGGTGGTCACCGTGGTCACCCTGGTGCTGTCCGCCGTCTGCGCCGCCGTGGCCGGCACCGTCTCCGACCGGGTCGGCCGACGCCGGGTGTTCGCGGTGGCCGGAGCCCTGGCCACGGCGGGCGGGCTGACCGGTCTCGCGCTGTCCTCCTCGATGCCCGCGGTCCTGGCCGCCGCGGCGGTGCTCGGGCTGGGCTGGGGACTGTTCATCGCGGTCGACATGGCGATCATCACCTCGTCCCTCGCGTCCTCGGGCACGGCCGGCACCCTGCTGGGCATGGCCAACGTCGCCACCTCCCTGCCCCAGGTGGTGGCCCCGGCGATCGCCGCGCCCATCGTCACCTCCGCGGCCGGCTACCCGGCCCTCTACGGGGTCGGTGCGGCCATCGCCGTCGCGGCCGCCCTGTGCACCCTGCCCCTGCGTGCCGTCCGGTGAGAGGAACCCCGATGACCCCCCGAGACCCCGTCCTGCCCCCCGGGTTCCGCCTGGGCACCGCGACCGCCGCCGCCCAGATCGAGGGCGGGGCCGACGCCGACGGTCGCGGCCCGAGCATCTGGGACACCTTCGCAGCCGAACCCGGCCGCATCCGCGGCGGTGACACCCCGGCCGTGGCGTGCGATCACTACCACCGCCACGCCGAGGACGTCCGCGACCTGGCCGAGCTGGGCGTGGACGACTACCGCTTCTCGATCTCCTGGTCGCGGGTGCTGCCCACGGGACGCGGGGAGGTCAACCGGCCCGGCCTGGACTTCTACTCACGGCTCGTCGACGACCTCCTGGCGGTCGGCATCCGCCCGGTGCCGACTCTCTTCCACTGGGACCTGCCGCAGGCACTGCAGGACGAGGGCGGCTGGCTGCGCCGGGACACCTCGCAGGCCCTCGCCGACTACGCCGCTGTGGTGGTGGAGGCCCTCGGCGACCGCGTCACCCGCTGGCTCACGCTCAACGAGATGAACGTCCACACGCTCTACGGCCACGGACTCACCGATCACGCGCCCGCGCTGGGCCTGGGCCTGGACTGCCTGCCCGTGGCCCACAACCTGCTCCGCGCGCACGGACTGGCCGTCCGGGCGATCCGCGCCGCCGGTCCCCACCACGAGGTGGGGGTGGTCCAGCAGCACTTCCCCGTCACGGCCGCGACCGACTCCGCCGAGGACGTCGAGGCCGGTGCAGCCATGGTCACCGGTTGGGGCAGGATGGCCAATGGCGCCTTTCCCGACACGCTGATGCAGGCCGATCTCGAATTGTTCCCGAACGCTGCCTGCAACACCGGCATCAAGGAA
>JBKBUP010000352.1:0-1801 GCA_046289795.1 Dietzia sp.
CAGGTCGTCGACGTCCGAGATCTCGAGGACGACGATCCACCCCTCACCGTACGGATCCGAGTTGACGAGCTCGGGCGAGGTCTCGAGGGCGGTGTTGACCTCGACGACCTTCCCGCTGAGCGGCGCGTACAGGTCGGAGACGCTCTTGGGTGACTCAACCTCGCCGAACGGCTCACCCGACTCCGTCTCCCCGCCCACGTCCGGGAGTTGGACAAAGACGATGTCACCCAGTTTGGACTGCGCGTACTCGGTGATGCCGATGCGAACGCGCGTGTCGGACACGCGCTCCACCCACTCGTGCTCGTCGGTGTACCGGAGCTGATCGGGGATGTTCTGGTCGCTCACTGACGTGCCCTTCTCGCGTGGCTCACTTGGCGTTTACATCTGGCGACATTACACACCGCCAGACGACCCCTCTGCAGTAGATCGGGCGCGGCCCGGAGGCACGGAGCCGGCGATCTTCCAGGCCTGCCACAGGTAGATCGCGCCGCTCCACGAGTAGAGGCCCACGCCCCAGTACAGGCACGCCTCTCCGAGGATCTGGAACCCGTCCCCACCGGGGACCCCCGCGAATCCCGCGAGGAGCAGGGGAAGGGACCAGAACAGTGCGAAGGTGGCGGCTTTGCCCAGGTAGGTGACCTCGGGCTCGATCCCTCGTCGGCGGTACACCGGCAGGGTCCCCACCAACAGCGCGTCCCTCACCAGGAGAACCACCACCACCCAGACGGGGATGTATCCGGCGACGGCGAAGGCCACGGGCACGGCGGCCACCAGGATGCGGTCGGCGAGGGGGTCTAGTCGCTCGCCCCATGTCGACCGCATGTTCCACAGTCGTGCGATCTTGCCGTCGAGCCAGTCGGAGACGACAAGCGCCCCGAGGAGCCACAGTGCCAGGGGCGGGTCGTCCCAGACCAGGATGCTCACCACGAGCACCGGGATCAGGGCGATGCGTGCCAACGAGATGACGTTGGGAAGCGTCCAGAACCTGTCGCTGACCTCGGGGTCACGCGGTGGCGGCTCGGACCCGAGGCCCGGTGGCACCGCGGCGGAGAGGTGTCCGTCGCGCGGTTGCGGGATGCGCGCGCCGAGGACCTTGCCCTCACCGGTCCGCCACTCCCGCAGATCGGTCTCACGCCTGCCCTCCCGCGCCGCGCTCATCGGAAGGTGTTCATCATCCCGGAGAAGACGTTTCCACCAGCGGCCATCGGGTTGTCGTGGACCATGTACGTCCACGTCGAGGTGGGCCGCGCCATCGCGTTGGCCACCAGGTCCACCCCCGAATCGGTGAACTCGATCTCCGCGAAGGTGGTCTCCGACTCACGGACCGCATCCGAGGCGAGGTCTCTGAAGTGGTCGATCGCGATCCGGTGGAACTCGTCGAGGGGGTTCTCCCGCCCGAGGGCCCGGAGGTGGATCGACTCGCGCACGTCGTTCATCGTCTCCAGGTGGCGGGCCCAGCCCCGGTCGAGATGCCACAGCATGATGTCCCGGCACCCCTGCACCACGGCGTCACGGCCGTGTGCCTCGACGAGGCCGGCACTCCGCTCGGGATCGTGCGCGCTGAGCTCCTCGAACGCCTTCTCCGTGACCAGCAGCGCAGCCCGGCGTTCGGCGAGGATGTCGCGCTGTTCGGCGAGAAGGCGACTGTAGCGCCAGGTGTTGGAGTGGATCGCGAGCATCTGGCCCTCGGTGACCCGCTGGGCGTGGTCGACCGCGTCACGGCCACGGTTGCCCTTGAGCAGTCCGCTGATCCTGTCATGCGCGTTGGGGATCTTGTCCGGCTCCAGAGCCGAGGTCACCA
>JBKBUP010000353.1:0-1779 GCA_046289795.1 Dietzia sp.
GGCGGTCGCCTCGGAGACAACTCGCCTGCCGTCGGCGGTGATCTCCACCAGGGTCGTGCGGCCGTCGGTCGGGTGTGGGCGCCGCTCGACGAGTCCGGCGTCCAGGAGGCGCTTCATGGCGCTGGTGACGCTGGTGACGTGCACCTGCAGCCTCTCGGAGGCCTTGGTGATGGGCAGCGAGCCGGATCGGGAGAACGCCAGCAACCGGAGGAGCTCGTAGCGGGGGAACGACAGGTTCCACGGCCGCAGGGTCTCCTCCACCCTCGCCAGCAGGATCTGGTGCGCGCGCATGACCGACGTCACCACGGTCATCCCCTGGGCCGCGTCGGTCCACCCCTCACGCTCCCAGTTGGCGCGGGCCTGGTCGATGCGATCGGGGATCGGGGCGGTCCTGGGGGGCACGGCTCACTCCTGGAGGACACGGCGGGCGTCTGATCAGGTGAGTCTATCGGTACGGACCCCGCGAATCCGGTACGACCGGCGGACTCGCCCGGCACCCCACGAACCGATGCCGCGCGATCACCTCGACCGTGCCGAGGCCCGCCGGGGCCCCGGCGTCACTCCGCCTATGCTCGGGAGGCGTTCGCGTTCCACACCCGTCTCGTCGCGACGGGGAGCATGCTGGGGTAGGCGAACGCCCCGATCGACGAGGAGCCGCAGGATCCATGACGAGCACCCAGAGCCCGCTGCGTATCGGCAACGTCTCCGCTTCGCGGACGGACCGCGCCACCGCTACCGCCGAGTTCCTCGCTGCCGCGTCCCTGGATGTACTCGCGCTGGACATGCTCTCGGACGAGGCGATGCTGGAACTCGCCGAGCAACGCGCGGAGGGCGGCCCGGGCCACGAGCGGGCGCTCCTCGTCCAACTGGGGGAGTGCCTCGACCTCATCGGGACGGGGGGCGTGCGGATCGTCACCAACGCCGGCGCCCTCGATCCGGGCGGGTTGGCCGAGGCTCTCCGTGTCATGGCCGCCGACGCCGGTGTCGAGTTGTCCGTGGCCTCGGTGGACTCCGGTGACGTGACCGACCGCGCCGTCGAGCTGGGACTCGGCGAGGCCGACGTCGCGACCGTGCGGCACGGCGCGTTCGGGATCGCGCGGGCCCTCGCCGCGGGTGCGAACGTCGTCGTCACCGGTCGGGTCAGCCGTGAGGCACTGGTCATGGGCGCGGCGGCGGCCCATCACGGATGGACCCCGTCGGCCCTCGACGCGCTCGCCGGTTCCGTCGCGGTGGGGCACGTGCTCTCCGGTGGCCCGGGCGCGACGGGCGTCGTGGACTCGTCGACCGACGTCACCCGGACCACCGACCCGGTGTCCGGCGGCTACCCGATCGCGGAGATCGCGGACGACGGGTGCGCGGTCGTCACCCGTCACCCGTCGGCGTTCGGGTCCGTTACCGTCGGCACCGTCACCGACCAGCTCCTCGACGGGGTCGCTGGGGCGCGGTACGCGGCTCCCGACGTGGTCCTGCGACTGGACTCCGTCCGTCTCGCCCAGGAGGGCACCGACCGGGTCCGGATCAGCGGCGCCCGGGGCGAGCCCGCGCCACCGGTCGTGGCGGTGGTGGCCATGACCAGGGGACCCGAGCGTCCCCGTCGGGTCGCCCGCCCCCTGGCGCAGTCGGAGGCCGGACATACCGTCGTGCTCCCCGGCGGGCAGCGCGTCGCGGTGCAAGTGCTCCAGGAACTGCTTGCACGCGCGCGCCAGCACCGCCAGCGGCGAGAACATGGAGGCGGCGCTGTGCGGCAGGCGTGACAGGATGCGCCAGCCCAGAGACACG
>JBKBUP010000354.1:0-1773 GCA_046289795.1 Dietzia sp.
TGACCGGGCCGGAGGGTGCCGGGTTCGAACTCGACAAGCTCGGCGTCGGAGAGCGTGGTGAGGACCGTCTCGCGGTCGTCGTCGTCCAGGTGTGGTTCCGCGTCCTCGGTCCGCAGCAACCCGGCTCGGCCGAGCGCGGTGCCCAGCTGCGTGCCGAGGTCCGCGTCGGTGGCCGGCGCGTCGCCGATCGGGAGGTTGGCCACGAGGGCCTGGAGTTCGGCGTCGGCCTCCGGGTCGAAGGCCTTGTCCGTGAGAGTCACCCGCCCTGCGGCGATGCCACCGGCGGCACCGATGACGTCGACGGCGGCGCTCACGTCCTCGTCGGAGGCCCCGGGCGCGACCACGACCAGCACGGGTCGACCCTCGAGGGTGCCGTCCAGCACGGACCGGGTGAGCTCACCGGCCATGGCGTCCAGTCGGTCGGCGGCGAGTCGTTGCGCGGCCAACTCGTCCCGGACCGTCTCGAGCTGCGCCGCCGTCGTCTCCTCGCGATCGACCACCGCGTCCCGGATCGATGTCGCCACGGACGTCGACCCCAGGACCACTCCCAGCCCGAGGGCGAGGAACACGGCGACCAGCGTGAGAACGTGGCGACGCAGGGAGATCAACGTACGAGCCCCTGGACCCAGAGAGCGAAGGTGTTCCAGGTGTCGATGGCCCAGATGAGCAGATCCTGGGCGGAGTCGCGGGCGACCACCACCGCGGCCACCGCGACGAGCGCCGCGAGCACCACGAGGGCCAGCCCGATCCCGGCGCCGCGCGAGCGGTACAGGGTGGCGCACGCATCGGCGTGGACGAGGCGCGACGACACCGCCGTGTCGACCATCGTCGACGACGGTGCGGAAGAGGAACCGAAAGCGTTCTCGAGTCCGCGATCGTCACCGGTCACCACGATCATCTCGGCTCCGCCGTGGAAGGCGAGCAGCAGAGCCATGTCGCGCGCGGTCGCCGCGGCCGGGAAGGTGGTGGCGCCCACGCCGAGTTCGGTGACGGGCTCGAGCCCCTCGGCCCTGCCGTCGCGATCCGCGGGCACGACCAGCACCGCGCCGTCCGTGAGGACCTCGTCGGAGACCCCGGTGGGGGTCGCGACCACGATGTCGGCGGAGAACCGGGCCGCGCGCAGCAGTTCGGCGCCCCCGTCCACGCCCACGAGTAGCGGTCGGTACTCCTTCATGAACGGCTTGAGCTCGGCGAGCTGGGCTTCCGAGGACCGGTCCCCGGTCACCACCACCACGTGGCGACCGGTGAAGTCGACATCGATCTCGGGCAGGCCCTCGCCGTCGAGGAGCAACTGGTGCTCGAGGCTGAGGAACTCCGTGGCGTTGGCCAGGTGCGCCAGGGCGGACTCGACGTACCCGTTCTCGGCCGCGTGGACCTCGGTGAGAAGGGTGGCGGGGCCGGCCTCGCGGCCGGTGGCCAGCTGGTCCTCGGTCTTGACGGAGTAGACGACTCCCTCGTCGATGCGGACGCGGGTTCCGTCCTCGACCTCGGCGAGGTCGGCGTCCTCGATGACCGGGATGGTCGACGAGGCCAGGATCCGGAACGCGGCACGGGGCAGCATCTCCTCACCGGGACGCGGCACGTGGATGACGGCGCCGACACCGGCGTCGACGACGGCGCGGGCGGTGGCGGCCGATGTCCGGTTGAGGTCGAGCACGGCGATGTCCTTGGCGCCGAGCTTCCTGGGGATCGGCGACCCTGCCCGGATCTGGCGGACGGTACCGACCACACCGGCGAGGTCGTTGGAGCGGCGATTGAGGAGACCCGTCATCT
>JBKBUP010000355.1:0-1758 GCA_046289795.1 Dietzia sp.
CGTCGTCGAACGTCACGGAACCCCGCGACCCCGGTGGCCAGTTCTCGCCGACCGGTCCGGTGGCGAACGTGTCGCCGTCCCAGTGCTCGAGCGGCCAGGGGGCGGCGCCGCGGCCCACTACCAGTTCCAGTGAGTCCTCGGACTCGCGCACCTCGATGGTCCCGAAGTAGTCGTTGCGGTAGGTTCCGACGAGCTCGTCGGGGTCCCGCGGCGGCGCCGGATCGGCGGGCTGCGGCGCGTCCACCAGATCGCCGACGGGATCGAGCAGTGGTGCGAACGCCTGGCCGAAGAGATCGCGCCAGGCCAGCGTGGGATCGCCGTACTGGGCGTAGTCGGCGAAGCGGGCGTTGATCGTCTCCGCCACCCCGCTCGGTGAGGCGTTGGTCAGCGTGATGATCCCCAGGTCGAGCGAGGGCATCATGAGCACCGCCGTGCCCGCGCCCAGTGCGAACGCCCCCGAATGGCTCCACTGGACCCGCCCCGAGGAACTGGTGCCGATGTTGAACCCGTAGCCGTAGGACCCGGTGCGGTCCGCGGCGGCCCGCGGCGGCGAGGAGACGATCTGCGGGGTGAGGGCCTCGCGCAGCGCCTCGTCGGGGACGACCTGGGAGCCGTCGGGCCCCGTGCCGTCGTCCAGCACCATCGTCATCCACGCGGCCATGTCGGTCACCGACGAGCTCAGGCCACCCGCGGGGGTCTGGGCGTCGGGGTCGCGCTGGGGGTCGGCCGGCACCCAGTCGCCGTCCGGGTCCCCCTGATCGCTCTGGTCGGCGGCGTCGGCGCGGACGTGGCCGACCGCCCGGTTGTCCCGCTCGACCAGTTCGGCGTGGGAGAAGGAGGTGTCGGTCATGCCGAGTGGGTCGAAGATCCGCTCGGCGGCGAGGTCGTTCCAGGGCGTCCCCGCCGCGACCGCCACCGCCTCGGCGCCCGCGGTCAGCCCGAAGTTGGTGTACGCGTACGAGGCGCGGAACGGCGTCAACGGAAGATGGCGCAGACCGTGCAGGATCGCGGGCCGGTCGTAGCCCAGGTCCTCGAGATCGTCACCCGCGTGCTCGGGCAGTCCGGAGCGGTGCGCGAAGACGTCGCCGACGGTCACGAGTGGGGACAGCTGGGGATCGGAGAGCTCGAACCACGGCAGGTGATCGCTGACGGGCGTGGACCAGTCGACCTCGCCGTTCGCGCTCTCCGCGGCCACCACCGTGGCGCTGACCGACTTGGAGATCGAGGCCAGCGGGAAGACGGTGCGCTCGTCCACCTCCGCACCGGTCCCGGTGTCACGGACGCCGAAACCCTCCGCGAGGACCACCTCGCCGCCGTGCACCACGGCCACGGCCGCGCCCGGGATGCCGGAGGCGTCCAGTTCCTCCTCGACGATGTCGGTGACCTTGCCGACCGCGTAGTCGATCCGGTCCTCGTTCACCTCGAGCCCCGAGTAGGCCGCCGGGCTCTCGTCCGGGCCGGGTCTGGCCACCGGCGTCCCGCACGCCGAACCGAGGAGCACGACGGCCGTGCACACGCTCAGGATGCCCAGAGTTCGACTGCGCCTCGGGGCCGAATCGGTGGTCATCCGCCCAGCTTAGACCGCCGGATCCGCCCCCGAGGTCCGTGTCGGACCAATCCCCGCGACTCGGTTCCGGTGCCGGGCGATGAGGTCGCGGTACCAGTACCAGGAGTCCTTGCGGGTGCGCGTGAGAGTGGTGTGGTCGACGTGGACCAGGCCGAAGCGTTCGGCGTAGCCGGCGGCCCATTCGAAATTGT
>JBKBUP010000356.1:0-1755 GCA_046289795.1 Dietzia sp.
CACCGTGGCGCTGCAGGACCTCTTCGGGAACGCCTGCGAGCTCGTGCTTGAGATCGGTGGCGTAGACCACCAGACCGCCCCGCAACACGGCGCTCGCCCCCGGAACCCCCGCCACCGTGGCCGCCAGGAGGCCCGCGGTCAGCGATTCCGCCGTCGCCAGCGTCCACCCACGCCCGCCGAGTGCTGCCACCGCCGCTGCGGCACGGGGGTCAGGGAGCTCACCGGAGGTCATGTCGGATGCGCGGAGCGGTCGCTCAGCGCCCGGCCCTGGCGGACTGACGCGCCTTGACCAGGTAGTCGATGCCCGTGTACACGGTCAGGATCACCGCCGCGCCGATCACCGCCCACTCGACCGGCCAGACCCAGTGCGGTAGCGGGAGGATCAACATGCCCAGGCCCACCGTCTGGGTGACGGTCTTGAGCTTTCCGCCCTTGCCGGCGGCCACCACGTAGTCGACACCGAACAGACGCCAGAGGGTGATCCCCACCTCGCGGACGAGGATCACGATCGTGACCCACCAGAACAGCTCGTCGACCAGGGAGAGCGAGATCATCGCCGCCGCAATGAGGGCCTTGTCCGCGATCGGGTCGGCGATCTTGCCGAAGTCGGTCACCAGGCCCAGTCGCCGGGCGAGGTACCCGTCCACATAGTCGGTCGCCATCGCGAGCACGAAGACGACGAACGCCCCCACCCGCCACCACGGATCCTGGGCGTCTGCCACGAAGAACAGCACGACGAACACCGGGACCAACACGATCCGCAGGACGGTGAGGACATTGGCGATGTTGAGTACGGGGACCTCGGCGCCGGGGCGGCCGTCGTCGGTGGTGGGAGCTGTCACCCCCTCACCTTAGCGAGAACGCGACGAATACCCTTGATCTGACAGCACCCCCACCACGACCAGGCAGGAACACACTGATGCCGCTCTTCGCAGTCAGCTACCGATACGAGGCCGAGCAGACCCGGGACCGCGAGGCGAACAAGCCCGCCCACCGCGAGTGGCTGTCCGCCCAGGTCGACACCGGATCCGTCCGGTCGGTGGGTCCCTACGCGGACGGCTCGGGCGCCCTGCTCCTGGTCGAGGCCGCCGATACCGATGCCGCCCGCACACTGGTGGCGGAGGACCCCCACTGCCTTCGCGGAATGGTCTCCGAGGTCACGGTCCGGGAGTGGAAGCCGGTGTTCGGCGCACTGGCCTGAACCTGTCCGGGTCAGCCCACCGGTGTCTCGTCGAGGCTCTCGCTCACGGCCGGCACGTCCCCGGTTTCCTCCTCCGGAGGTGTGCCGCCCTTGATCATCCAGATGACCGATCCCAGTTCCTCCGGCTTGACCAGCACGTCGCGGGCCTTGGAGCCCTCGGAGGGGCCGACGATGTCGCGGGATTCCATCAGATCCATGAGCCGTCCGGCCTTGGCGAAGCCGACGCGTAGCTTGCGTTGCAGCATCGAGGTGGACCCGAACTGGCTGGAGACCACGAGTTCCACTGCGGCGAGCAGATCGTCGAGGTCGTCCCCGATGTCGCCGTCGATGTCCTTCTTGGACTCCTCCTTGGCGGCGGTGACGGTCTCGTCGTATTCGGGCTCCGCCTGGTTCTTGGCGTAGTCGACGACCGAGTGGATCTCCTCGTCCGTGATGAACGCCCCCTGCATCCGGATGGACCGCGATGCACCCATCGGGATGAAGAGCCCGTCGCCCATACCGATGAGCTTCTCCGCGCCGGCTTGGTCGAGGATGACCCTCGAGTCGGTGAGTGA
>JBKBUP010000357.1:0-1747 GCA_046289795.1 Dietzia sp.
TCGATGCCCGAGATCGCCCGCCGCGTTCCGGGAGCGGTCCTCGTCGTCGTCGGGGGTGGTCCCTACCGCCGGACGCTGGAGGGTCTGGCTCGCAGACACGGGGTGTCCGACCGGGTGATCTTCACCGGTCGTATCCCGGCGGACGAGATCGTCGACCACCACCGGATGGCAGACGTGTTCGCCATGCCGTGTCGCACCCGGGGTGGGGGACTCGACGTGGAGGGGCTGGGGATCGTGTACCTGGAGGCCTCGGCGTGCGGTGTCCCCGTGGTCGCCGGCCGGAGTGGCGGTGCCCCGGAGACCGTCCAGGACGGGAGCACCGGGCTCGTGGTGGACGGGACCTCGGACGGCGAGATCGTCGAGGCCGTGGCCGGTCTTCTCTCAGACCGGCCACGGGCCTCCGCGATGGGTGTCCGCGGACGCACCTGGGTTCTCGACTCCTGGCGCTGGGCGGACCTGGCGCGCGGCATGGAGCGCGTGCTCTCCGGCGACTAGCGGGGTCCAGCTCGGACGGACTCCGCTCCGCCGATCAGGCGTAGAGGTCCTCGATCTGTGCCGCGAACTTCTGGTGCACCACGTTCCGCTTCACCTTGAGCGAGGCGGTGAGCTCACCGGTCTCCTCGGTGAACTGGTCGGGCAGCACGTGGTACTTCTTGATCGCCTCCGAGTGGGAGACGGTCCTGTTGGCCCGCGACAGCGCCTGGTCGAGATGCTCGATCATGGCGGCGTCCCGGAGCAGCTCGTAGAGCGTTCCGGTCTTGTCGTGGTGGTTCTTCCACCGCTCCAACGCCTCCGGATCCAGGGTGAGCAGCACCGAGATGAACGGCTTGCCGTCGCCCACGCACACCGCCTCGGCGACGAGGGGGTCGGCGCGGAGTGCGTCCTCCAGCTGGCTCGGGGCGACGTTCTTGCCGCCGGCGGTGACGATGATCTCCTTCTTGCGGCCCGTGATGGTCAGGTAGCCGTCCTCGTCCAGGGATCCGAGGTCTCCGGTCCGGAACCAGCCGTCGGAGAAGGCCTCCGCGGTGGCGCTCTCGTTGCGCCAGTAGCCGGAGGTGACCACCGGACCGCTCACCTCGACCTCGCCGTCCGGCGCGATGCGCACGGCGCATCCGGGGAGAGGCTGTCCGACACTCCCGATACGCATCTGGCCGGGGGTGTTGACCGCGATCGCGGCGCAGGTCTCCGTGAGACCGTAGCCCTCGAAGATGTTGACACCGATGCCGTCGAAGAAGTGCGTCAGGCGCTCACCCAGCGGCGCGCCACCGGAGATGGCGATCTCGCAGCGTCCGCCCAGTGCCGCGACGAGCTTCGCGTAGACGAGCTTGGCGAACAGGGCGTGGCGGAGCCTGAGCACCGGCCCGACCCGGCCACTGCGGTTGGCCTTCGAATACGCGACCGCGGTGTCGGTGGCCTTGTCGAACATCCAGGCCTTGAATGTGCCGCCGTCCTGGGCCGTGGCCTGGGCCTTGTTGAAGACCTTCTGGAACACGCGCGGGACGGCCAGGATGTAGTGCGGCTGCATCTCGGAGAACGTGCCCACGAGATTGGTCAGGTCCGACGAATGCGCGATGCGGACACCGGCGTGGAATCCCGCGTAGGTGATGGCCCGGGCGAGCACGTGGGCCAGGGGCAGGAACATGACCGTGGTCGCGTCCTGGCGGAGGTACTGGTTGAACGGGGTCTCGAGGACCGCGAGGGCCTCGGACATGAAGTTGCGGTGGGTGAGCATGCACCCCTTGGGCCG
>JBKBUP010000358.1:0-1686 GCA_046289795.1 Dietzia sp.
ACCCTCGTGGCGTGGGGCTGGCTCGTCGACCGCACCGGAGAGCGGATCGTGCTCGTGAGCGGGTCCGTCCTCACCTCGGCAGCCCTGGCAGGCGCCCTGTTCACCCCGTCACTGACCCTGCTCGCGGCGTTCTTTCTGCTCGCGGGCGCGACCTCGGCCTCGGCGGCGTCGGCCAGCGGTCGGCTCGTGGTGGGGTGGTTCCCCGCGCGGCGGCGCGGGATGGCGATGGGCGTCCGGCAGATGTCGCAACCCCTCGGAGCGGCGATCGCGGCGATGGCGATGCCTGCCCTGGCGGCCTCGCAGGGCCTTCGTGCGGCGCTGGCGGTTCCCCTTGCCATGGCCGCGGTCTCGGCTGTCGCCGCGCTCGTCGTCGTCACCGATCCGCCCAGACCGGACCGCCACGACCCGGCGTCCACCACACTCGCCACCACGCCGTACCGGGCCTCCCGCTACCTGCACCGGATTCACGGTGTCTCGGTGCTGCTGGTCCTCCCCCAGGCGCTCATGCAATCGTTCATGCTCGCGTGGTTGGTCCTCGGCCACGGCTGGTCCCCCGTCTCGGCGGGCGCGGTGGTGACGGTCGCGCAGCTCCTGGGCGCGGTCGGACGCATCGTTGTGGGCGTGGCCTCCGACCGCGTGGGCTCGAGGATGACACCGCTTCGCGCCGTAGCCGTGTCGGTCTGCGTGGGTCTGGTCGCGCTGGCGGCCGCAGAGTCCTTCGGTGCTCCCGGAGCCGTCGCAGTGGCCCTCGCGGTGATCGCGACGGTGCTGTCCGTGGCGGACAACGGCCTCGCCTTCACCGCGGTTGCCGAACACGCCGGTCCCCACTGGAGCGGACGCGCACTCGGCGTCCAGAACACCGCGCAGTTCCTCGCACTCTCGGCGATCACCCCGGTGTTCGCGGCGGGAATCGACCGATGGGGTTACGGGCCGGTCTTCGCCGGAGCCGCGGTGGTGGCGGCGCTGGCGGTACCGATCGTGCCGCGCAGCGACCGGGTTCGATGATCCCGCCGCGTCATGTGAGGGTGTCCGGCACGGCCTCGCCTCGGTACTGGCCCACCGACCACACGTTGCCCTCCGGGTCGCGCACGGAGAAGCCGTGGTCGCCGTAGTCGGTGTCGCGCATCTCCATGACGATCTCGGCCCCTGCGGCCCTGGCCCGCGCATAGATCGCGTCGGAGTCGGCCGTCACCACGTAGGCGAGGCCGGTGCCCACCGGCGAGGCGTGTGGGTCGTCGCCGTCACGGACGTTGTCGCCCAGCATGACTCCCCCGCCCTCCGGCCACAGGAGCTCGGCGTGGACGACGGTTCCGTCCTCGGTGTAGCGGGCCGACTCCACAAATCCGAGGACGGTGACGAGCCAGTCGATCACCGTGGGTGCACTGGTGCACTGCAGACACGGCCACACGAACGGCGGGGGCGGGGATCCGGGCTGGTGAGTGCTCATGGAGTCGAGTCTCGCGCAGGTGCGTGTCCCCCGGCTTGGATGTTTCGGAACTCCTCCGCGAGCCATTCGGTGGGCGAGGTCCCCGCGTACCTCCGGTACGCCCGGTCCAGATGGGCGTGGTCGGCGTACCCGTGGGCGTGCGCGAGATCGGCGAGCCGCGGGGCGGCGCCCCGTCGGACCCTCTCCACCAGCGCCGAGTGCGCGGACTCGAAGCGCATGAGGTCGGCGAGTTCCTTGGT
>JBKBUP010000035.1:0-16809 GCA_046289795.1 Dietzia sp.
TGCAGGTCGTCACACTCGATTCGCTGGCGGCGGCGGTGGCGTCCTATCCCTTCGACACGCTCGAGGAACACCACGAGTACGTGGTGTTCTCCGACGACCCCGAGGTGACGACCCGGGTGGTGCAGGCGATGCGCGCGGCCGTCGAGGGGTCCACCGACGCCGCCGACACAGAGGCGGTCGCCGAAGGCCCGGGCTGCGTGTACTGGCGGGTCGCGAAAGGTTCGACGCTCTCCTCCGACGCCGCCAAGGTGCTCGACCGACGGGAGAACAAGCGTCACCTCACCACGAGGAACATCAGAACCCTGACCAAGATCCTCGCTGCCGGCTGAGCACGGAGCCGTGGTCGGAGACGGCTCATGCCGGTGAGGTGTCAGGGACCCTCGACGGACGCCCCGATCGTGTCGACGAAGGCCGCGAGGGGTCCGAAGACGGCCGGGAAGATCCCGTCCCAGAAGGCCTGCATCGCGGTGAAGTCGAGAATGGGCATCAGAAACGCTCCTTGCACGGGGGCGGCGTGCGGGCTCTCCGCGGCCACCGGGTTTCCCCGGAACACAGGATCCCGGCAGAAACAGTGTCGCGCAACCCCTTGCACCCGGCGGGTCTCGGAACGAACCGGGGATCACCGCGCCTGGCAGACTGCCATCGATGCGCCCTGACTCCGCCAGATCGCTCATGGCCGCCGCGGCCCTGCTCGCGGTCGCGGCCGCGGGGGGTTGCTCGGATGCCGGGACCGGTCCGGAGGCGGGACCCTCTGAGGATGAGGCCACCTCGTCGTCGTCGCCGGTCGTGCCCCCACCGCAGGCGTCCCCGACGGCTCCGGTCCCGCTCATCGCCTCGACCACGTGGGCGGACTCGGACTTCGGCGTCACGCTCAAGGTCGCGCCCACCCCGGCGGGCCGTGAGGCGTGGGGCGCCCTCGACGCGGACTCGGCCTGGCAGGAGGTACTGCAGCTCGCCCCGGACGCGGGCACCCCCGGTATGCGGGAGCAGTTCGACTGTCACTGGACGTGGGCGCGGATCCTCGAGCCGGACAAGCGCACCTGGAACCTGGAGCCGTGGCGGCCGGTGGTGGCGGACGAGCAGATGCTGGCCGAGGGCTGCAATCCGGGAGGGCCGGAGGTGTGAGCCCGGCGCCCCGCCGGGATCTGGTTCACGCACGGACGACGGCTCCGTGTGGCGTGGTCGCAGGCCGGTCCCGGTCCGGATCCCGCGGCCCCGCAACGCCTCCCCGAGCCCGCGGACCCGGCCCGTTGAAGGACCGCCGGACCAGGCCCGCACACAGTTCGTCCAGCCAGCCCCCCACCGACTCGCGGGCCCGGACGGTGTCCGGGTAGCGGCAGCGCACGTGCAGACCGGAGCCGTTGACCACGAACCACACCATCACCCCGTCCGTACGGATCGCCGCGGACACGTGCTGCGGGCCCAGGCTCAGGTCCACGTCGATCGGCAGCCGCCGGTGGTCCAGCCAGGAGATGGCGAACATGCCGGGCGTGTGCGGCATCCCGCCGTACGGTTCGAGGATCGGGCCCAGGGCGTGGGAGCCCAGCTCGACGGCCTCGCGGACCGCGGTGGCGCAGGCCCGGGGGTCGGGATCGGAGCATTCGATCACGGAGTTGGTGATGAACCATCCCACGGAGTCGTGCCACCGTTCGTGGTGCCGCGAGTGGACGGGCAGCACCGCTCGCAACCCCACCCCGCCACGCCGGCGGAACACCTCCGTCATCTCCGCCATCGCCATGGCGATCATCCGCACGCCGCCCGCCGCCGCCTCGCGTTCGAGCGAGGCCACACCGTCCGGGTCCAGCACGTCGCGAACCTCCACCACCTCCTCCCGCGGGGTCGACAGGTCACCCAGGTCGAGCGGGAAGACCGGCATCCCGCCATCGGCGAGGATCTCCGCCCACCTGCTGTGCACCCGGGGCGGGGCCGGGGGTCGCTCCGCCAGCTCCCGGGTGTGCTCGGCGAACGCTGCCGCCGGGGCCAGGCAGGTGCCCGGCTCGAGGCCGCACGCGAGATCGTCCAGGCACGAACTGAAGTCCCGCAGCAGGACGAGCAGCGACCACGCGTCCACGTGCGAGTGGTCCAGGCCGATCACCACCACCGGTCGCTCGTCCCCGTCCTCCGGTTCCACCAGGCACAGCGTGTGGGACGGCATCGCGAACGGGCAGCAGGCCTGGTCGAACACCCGGCGCAGCACCGCGCGGGGGTCCTCGTCCGGCTCGGACGCCGGCACCTGCCAGCCGAGCGGCTGCACGGTGACCGGGCGGAGCCGCAGCTCGTCGTCGCCCTTCTCTCCCCCCTCGAGCACCGTCCGCAGGGTCCCGTGCCGGGCGACCACCGCGAGCCACGCCCGCGCCACCTGATCACGGTCGGCGGGGAACGGGAGGGCGAACGCCACCGCCATCCACGACCCGGCGCGACGGCCGAGCGAGGCGTGGCGCGCCTGGTCGAAGGACGGCGGCGTGTCCTCGCCCTGAACTGGGGTGATGTGTGTCGCAAACCGGTGCACGACGCCGGCCGGGAGCGACATCCGCGTTACGGTGGTGAGCCTCATGCTCCGCACGGTAGAAGCGGCGTGTTACGGGGAAAGGCGCGGATTGTGACGACGACGAGACAGCCGCACACCCTGGTCGGCGGGAGCGGGAACGCACTCGCCCAAGACCTCAGGGGCGACGGGCTCCCGGTGGTGCAGCTGCACGGGCTGTCCTCGAGCCGGCGACGCGACGAGGTGTTCGGGCTGGACCTCACGGCGGGCCGGGACGGTCTGCGGGTGCTGCGCTACGACGCCCGCGGCCACGGCCGGTCACCGGGGTCCGTGGACCCCGCGGACTACACGTGGCCGGCGTTGGCCAGTGACCTGCTGGCCCTGCTCGACGAGGTCTTCCCGGGCCGGCCCGTGCACGGGGTGGGCCAGTCGATGGGGGCGGCCACCCTCCTCACCGCGGCCGTGGCCGAGCCGGACCGGTTCGCCTCGCTCACGCTGGGGATCCCGCCGACCGCCTGGGAGTGGCGCCGCGAGCAGGCGGCCCTCTACGACCTGGCCGCCCGGCAGGTCGAACGCCGGGGAGGGGCCCGCTGGGCCGAGACGACCCGGCAGCCGCCCACGTCCCCGGCGATCGACCCCGACCGCCCGTTCACCGTCCCGGACGTCGCGGACCAGTGGCTGCCGGCGGCGTTCCGGGGCGCGGCCCTCACGGACTTCCCGTCGCGTGACGAGGTCGCGAGGGTCTCCGCTCCGGTACTCCTGCTGGCCTGGCCGGACGACGCCTCGCACCCGCTCGCCGTGGCCGAGGAGCTGCTCGACCTGCTGCCGGACGCCCGCCTCGAGGTGGCGGGCACACCCGCCGAGGTCGCCGCGTGGCCGCGGGTGGTGGGCGATTTCGTGCGGGGTGTCGGCGGCTGACCGGAGGAACTCCGGGGGGCAGCCGGGACTCCCGTCCGGTGGCAGCCCGACAGACCGCGGCCGCACACTGGGCCCCATGCGCGAGACACAACGGAAGATCATCGACACCCTCGGCGTCCGTCCCGAGATCGATCCCGCCGACGAGGTGGAGCGCCGGGTCCGGTTCCTGGCCGACTACCTGACCGCCAGCGGCGCGAAGGGCTTCGTCCTGGGGATCTCGGGCGGGGTGGACTCCTCGCTGGCGGGTCGCCTGGCGCAGCTGGCCGCCGAGAGGGTCCGCGCCGACGGTGGCGAGGCGGTCTTCGTGGGCATGCGCCTGCCGTACCGGGTGCAGCACGACGAGCACGACGCCGTCGCGGCCGTGGAGTTCGTGGCGGCCGACGAGACCCTCACCGTCGACGTGGCGCCCGGCGTGGACGCCCTGAACGGTGAGATCGGTCAGGCCACCGGCGAGGAGCTCACCGACTTCACCAAGGGCAACACCAAGGCCCGCCACCGCATGGTCGCCCAGTACGCCGTGGCCGGCGACCGTGGGCTCCTGGTGATCGGAGCGGACCACGCGGCCGAGAACGTCACCGGGTTCTTCACCAAGTTCGGCGACGGCGCCGCCGACCTCCTGCCGCTGTCGGGGTTGGACAAACGCCAGGTCCGGGACCTGCTCCGTCACCTGGAGGCGCCCCGACAGCTGTGGGACAAGGTGCCGACAGCGGACCTGCTCGACGAGGCGGAGGGCCAGACCGACGAGGACGAACTGGGGATCAGCTACGACGCCATCGACGACTACCTCGAGGGACGCGAGGTCCCCGGGGAGGCCGCCGGGGAAATCGAGTCTGCCTGGCACCGCAACCGCCACAAGCGCACCACCCCGGTCGAGGTGTCCGACACGTGGTGGCGACCGGGCGGGCGGACCGGCGATCGGACGGCGCTCGTGGTGATCGACATGCAGAACTCCTACTTCGAGTTCCCCGAGCTGGCGGAGGTGCGTGACGAGCTGGTCGGATCGATCAACGAGCTCATCCGCGCCGCCCACGACGCCGACCGCCCGGTGGTACTGGTGCGGACAGAACACGCCGAGGACCGCTCCACCTGGACCCTCAGCATGTGTGAGGACGACCAGGGTTTCGCATTTCCCGGCACCGAACAGGCCCGGTTCCTCGACGGGCTGGCCACCGGTGGTCACGTGGAGGTGGTCAAGACCCGGGACAGCGCGTTCTTCCGGACCCGCCTGACGGCCGAGTTGGAGCGGCTCGGCGCGACCCGCCTGCTCGTGTGCGGGGTGTCCACGCACAGCTGTATCGCGCAGACCGCCATCGACGGCTTCGCCGAGGACTTCCGCGTGGCCGTGGCCCGCGGTGCCGTCTCCTCGGACAACTCCCCGTTGTCGGAGGCGCTCCTGGAGTTCCTTCAGGACCAGATGCGTCAGCCGCTGCTGGACCGGGCGCAGAGCCTGGAGCTGCTGCGCACCGGCCGCTGGCCTAGCTGACCGGCCGCTTCTCGCTGCCGTCCGGGTAGCGCGCGAAACGGGTCTCGCCATGAGCGTGGACCGGATCGTTCCGGTCCAGGTGCCAGGTTCCGAACACGCCGGCCCGGTACTCCTCCATGGCGGTCACGATGTCCTCGCGGGTGTTGCCGACGAACGGGCCCTGCTGGACCACGGGTGCACCGATCGGCCGGGCCTGGAGCACGAGGAACGCCGCGCCGTCCGTGCCCGCGGTCACCGTCACCGCCTCGGGGGCCAGCACGGCGGCGTCGTAGCCGAGCTGCTGCGCGGCGACGGTCAGCTCGCCGCCGTAGTTGTACAGAACCCGGGTGGCGGAAGGATCGAACGCCGGGAGTTCGGTGCTGACGCCGGGGTCGAGGGTGACGATCCAGATGGCGAGGTGGTTCTCCGGGCGCGCGGCCCAGGAGTGCGGTGGCGGGTCGAGAGCGCGCATGCCGTCGACCTCTCCGGCGATCACCCGGAACCGCGCCGCGGACCCCTCGTCCCCACGGACGACGACCGGCGTGTCCTCGGACCAGAACATGTCGAAGTACGGCTCAGCCGCCTTGTCCTCGGGCGCGAGGTTGAGCCAGATCTGGAACAGCTCCATGGAGTTGGGAGCGTCGGGATCCAGCAGCGGGAACATCTCCGAGTGGGAGATGCCCGCACCTGCGGTGAGCCACTGCGTGTCGCCGTGGCCGAAGCGGGCGGCGGCGCCCAGCGAGTCGGAGTGGTCGACCACGCCGTCGAGGACCACCGTCACGGTCTCGAAGCCGCGGTGTGGGTGCTGGGGGAAGCCGGGGACTTCTGAGCCGTGGTACATGGACCAGCCGTCCTTGCCGGAGAAGTCCCCTCCGATGGACCGGCCCTCGAGAGAGGCCGCGGGACGCATGGTCCGGCCCTCGGCCGCGGGGAACTCGTCGCGGTGGTGGACCGCGAACAGGAACGGGTCGACACCGGGCCACTGCGCGCCGAGCGGGACTACCTGACGGATGGCGGTCACTGGCTTCTCCTAGACGAGACGATAATTGCTGTCGCGTCATACAACTTCGGGTCGTCGTGGTTTGTTCCCGGACCCGACGGAGTCCCGATCAGCCCCGAGCCATTCAGCCGCGAGTCACTCAGCCCCGAGCCACCACGCCGGTCACCGGGATCCGGCCGTCGACGGCCTGGCGGAAGTTGAGCACCGCGCGCTGCACGTGATCGCCGGTGGAGACCACGACCGCGCCGGTGGTCCCGCGCTCGCGGAAGATCCGGTCGGTGAACTGCGCGTTCTGGACGGTGGAGTTGGAGTTGCCCTCCTCCGTGATCCGCCACGGTGCGATGCCGGCGCCGCGGAGCCAGTCGCCCATCGCCCGGGCCTCGGTGCGGCCGTTCTGCGGCACACCACCGGTCACGATGACGCGGGCGGTGGGGTACTCCTGCGCCAGCCGGAAGCCGGTCCGCAGCCGCTCGTCGAGCACCGGTCGGATGCCTCCGTCCGGGTACAGGCCCGCGCCCAGGATCACGATGTCCGTGGTGAACGGGTTGACCGTGAGCACCGCCGGATCGTCGCTCGTGAGGGCTTCCAGTCCTCCGCACATCTGCAGCATGGACGGGTCGACGTTCTGGCAGCCCAACATGGTCAGGCCGTTGTAGAGCGCGGTGCCCGACGGCATCTCCGCGGAGCCCGCGGATGCGGTGCCGGCCCCTGCGCCCAGTGCGAGTGCCGCCGTGGCCGCGACTGCGGCGAGACGGATCTGTGTCCTACCCACGATAACGTTCCTCTCCCAAACCATTTGAGCCGTTTCGTGACCCGATAGTTATCGGCAGCCACAGCGCCGCTGTTACCTGTGAGGCAAGATTGCCAAGAAAACCGCCGGGTAACCTGCTCGGCATGCCCGCAGGATACGACAAACCGACGGCCGTCCGATACCTCTACCGAGCGGACCCCGAGCTCGGGCGGCACATCGACGCGGTCGGTCCGTGCACCCTCACCCCCGCCCCGGACGCCGGACCGCACACCCTGTTCGACCGTCTGGCCTCCTCGATCCTGTCCCAGCAGCTGTCGGTCAAGGCCGCCGCGACGATCGCCGGCCGGCTCCGGGAACAGGCCGCCGGGCCCCGTCATCTCGACCCGGGACTGGTGTCCGCCCTGTCCGACGACGAACTCCGCGCGTGCGGCATCTCCCGCCCCAAGGTCGCCGCGCTCCGCGATCTGGCCGACGCGGTGGGGACCGGACGGATCCCCACGCTGGCGGAGCTGACGGGACTCGACGACGACGAGGTGGTCGCCTCTCTGACCACCGTCCGCGGGGTGGGCCGATGGACCGTGGAGATGGTGCTGATCTTCCTGCTGGACAGACCCGACGTGTTCCCGGTGGCCGATGTCGGGGTGCGCCGCGGATTCGAGCGGGTCATGGGACTCGACCAGGCCCCCACCGCCTCGCAGATGCTCACCCGCGCCGAGAGCTGGGCCCCGTACCGGTCGGTCGCCTCCTGGTACCTGTGGCGGGCGGTCGACCAGACCGGTCAGGCGGTGCCCGCGCCGCCCCCGCCCCCTGTCCGGTAGAACGGACACATGGCAACCACCGCATTCAAGGGAAATCCCGTCACCACGTCCGGCGAGCTCCCCGCCGTCGGCTCGACCGCTCCGGCCTTCGACCTGGTCGGCACGGACCTGGCACCCGTGACCTCCGAGTCGCTGTCGGGCAAGAACGTCGTGCTCAACATCTTCCCGAGCGTCGACACGGGCATCTGCGCCCAGTCGGTCCGCACCTTCAACGAGAAGGCCACCGGCCTGGACAACACCGCGGTCATCAACGTCTCAGCGGACCTCCCGTTCGCGCACAAGCGATTCGCCGCTGACGAGGGCATCGAGAACGCGTCCGCCGGCTCCACCTTCCGCAGCGAGTTCGCCTCGGCGTACGGCGTCAAGATGGCCGACGGCCCCCTGGCCGGACTGTGCGCCCGCTCGGTCGTGGTGCTCGATGCCGACGGCAAGGTGGTCTACACCCAGCTCGTCGACGAGATCACCACCGAGCCGGACTACGACGCCGCGCTCGCAGCACTCAACTGACACCGGCCCGGGCCTGACACGGGCTCAGGCCACCACAGACGGCAGACAGCGGCCCGCCCCTCACCGGGGCGGGCCGCTGTCGTTCACACCGTGGTCGCTCAGACGGCCGAGCCCACCAGCGAGAAGCGGCGCGTGGCCTCCTCGAGCTGGCCGAACAGCGTGGCGAGCTCATCGGCGCGGCGCTCGGTCGGCTCGACACCCTCCGGGCCGAACTCGGTGAACAGGCTCAGGGAGATCTGCTGGCGGACGCCGAACATGCGGAAGTTGGCGACGATCTGACGCCAGTGCTCGACCGCGCGCACGCCACCCTCGGCGCCGTACGAGACGAATGCGACCGGCTTGTCCGCCCACTCGCCACCGAGCGAGTCGAAGGCGTTCTTGAGGCCGCCCGGGACGCTGTGGTTGTACTCGGGGGTGACAAAGACGAAGGCGTCGTAGGAGTCGATCGTGTCGCTCCAGCGCTGAACCCGATCGTCGTCATACTGCTTCTGCGCCGCACCCGGCACGGTGGCCGAGGTGAGCAGCGGGACGTCGAAGGACTTGAGGTCGACCAGCTCGTAGGTGGCGTCCGGTCGAGACGCGGCCTGCGCCGTGACCCATCCCGCCACCGACTCGCCGGTGCGCTCGTCACGGATGCTGCCCAGGATGATGCCGATCTTCATTGGTGTTCCCTCTCGTCGGTGGACGTGCTCGATGGACCCACCGTACTTGGTGACACAACAACTATCTAGCGTCTCCCATAGACAGTGACCGACGCCACAGCGCACACCCGACCACGCTCGTCCCGCGTGACCGCCTGCGCGATCCCCCAGCTCCGGCCGTCGTGGAGGGCCTCGGCGCGCACCGTGACCGGGCCGACGAGCGGGATCTGCCGCACGTATCTGACGTCCAGCGACGACGAGCTGACCTCGCGCTCGTGCGGGAAGACCGCGGCACCGGCGACCTCCGCGACGGCGGCGAACACCCCGCCGTGCAGGTTGCCCAGCGGGTTCGCCAGCGCCGGCTCGAGGGCTATCACGGCCTCCACCGCGCGGGTGCCCGCCGGACCGTCATCGTGTCGGTTCAGCGTGAGGCACAGCACCTCGGCCAGCGTTCCCGGCGCCAGCGCGGACGGCCAGGGCGGCTCGTCGTCGTAGTCGTCCGGGTCCACGACCCCCGCGATCTCCATCGACTTGACCAGTCCCGCGGCGACCACCTCGCCGTCGTCGTCCAGCACGTCACCCCGCGTGGTGAGGCAGTGCCCGTCGTCCCCCAGGTGGTCCGTCCGCACGCCCAGCCCGGTCGATCCCTCGCGGGGGCGCGCCAGCAGGTCCAGGCGGAGTTCGGTGGTGACGGTCCACATCCCCTCGGGGCGACGGCGGTGGTTCTCGGCGCCGAGGCCGGAGTCGACCAACACGGCCAGCCCTCCCGTGGCGAAGCGTCCGGACGGGTCCACGAACTGGTCGGCGACCGGCTGATGCCAGCTCACGGTCCCGTCGCCGGCCTGGCTGAAGGTCAGCCCCAGTCGGGGTTCCGGACCGTGGTGCGTCGATTCCCTCATCTCGCGACGCTAACACGTGTTCTAGTCCTGCTCGACGGGGTCACCTGGCCGCACAATGGAGCAGTGCCCTCAACAGCAGTGCCCCCATCAGCAGTGCCCCTGAGTAGCGAGGTTCTCACGACGCCCCGGCGCTGGCCGATCCGCGTCGCCACCACGGTGATCGCCACCGCGATCGTCATCCTGGTGCTGGCCGCCGCTGCGGGAGGCGCGTGGTTGCTCCTGCGCTCGGCGGCGCACAGCGCGATCGACTCCGCCGACCGCACCCGGGCCGTCGACGTGGCGGGGGCGCTGTCCGCCCGTGGACCGCAGGCCGCCCTCGAACTGGTCGCCGAGCCACTGTCCGGCGTGGACCTCGTCAGGATCGTGGGGCCCGGCGACAGGTTGCTCGCCGCCCAGGTCACCCGTGGACTCGAGGACGTACCCCCGGTGCCCGCGCCCGCGGCCGGTGAGATCTCCCGACACCAGCTGGAGTCGCCCAACGGGTCGGATCTGCGGGTGACGTCGGTGGGCGTGGACGTCGGCGGCGTGACGTTCACCGTCGACGTGGGCACCGACTCCGACCGGTATGACACCGTGCTCGCCGCCGGCGCGATCCTGTTCCTGTCGTTCGTGCCCGTGGCCGGCCTGGCGACGGCGGTGTTCGTGCACTACGCGATGGGGCGGGTGCTGCGGCCCGTGGAGTCGATCCGCTCGCGGGTCGCCGAGATCTCCGCCTCCGGACGCGGTGATCGGGTCCCGGTCCCCGAGGCGGAGGACGAGATCGCGCGCCTGGCCAGGACGATGAACGCCATGCTCGCCCGACTCGACGCCGCGCGGACCGCCCAGGTGGCCTTTGTCGGCGACGCCTCGCATGAGCTGCGCAGTCCGCTCTCCACACTGTCGACCCTCCTCGAGCTGTCCTCGACCTCCGGCACTCCGGTGGACGTGGAGACCGTCGACGAGCTCCTCCTGCCCGAGGTGCAGCGGATGAGGTCGATGGTCGAGGACCTGCTCCTGCTGGCCAAGAACGACGAGCGAGGAGTGCCACTGCGCCGCGAGGACGTGGACCTCGACGACATCGTCCTCTCCGAGGTCGGACGGCTACGGGGCCTGGGCGGTCTCGAGGTCACGGGCGCGGTGGAACCCGCCCGGCTGGTCGGCGACCCCGACGCCCTGCTGCGGGTCGTGCGCAACCTCGTCGACAACGCGCGGCGGCACGCGCGCGAGGCCGTGTCGATCGGACTCTCCGTTGATCGCCCGGCCCACGGGGAGCCGCGCGCCGTGATCACCGTCGACGACGACGGCGAGGGTGTGCCACCCGACCAGCGCGACACGGTGTTCGACCGATTCGCCCGCCTCGACGCCGACCGCGCCCGGGGCACCGGCGGGTCCGGCCTGGGACTGGCGATCGTCGCCGAGATCACCCGCTCCCACGGTGGGACCGTCCGGGTCTCCGACTCGCCCTCGGGGGGCGCCCGGTTCGTGGTGGAGCTGCCAGTGGAGACCATCGGGGAAGTCCCCGACCAGCCTTGACCGATCCGGGCAGCCACCACCTGCGGCGGCGCGCGACCGGCCGGACCGTGAACGGATAGGATCAGCGCCCGTGTGGGCTCGACTGAACCGCCTCTTCGACGCCGAGGACGCATGGACCCGCCCGTTGCCGGAGAACTACCTCCGGGCCGACGCGGTCCTCGTCCTGGCGATGTTCGCCTGCTCGGCGGTGGGCCTGGAGATCCTGCGGAGCATGGGTGTCCTGGGCGGCGAGAGCGCCCCGCTCTGGGCCCAGTACCTGGCCATGCTGAGCGCGGCGGCGCTGCTGGCGGTCCGGCGCCGGTACCCGCTCCTGACCGGTATCGGCGCGACCGCGCATCTGTTGATCATCGGCAGCGTCATGCCGCTGGTGATGGGTCAGGTGTCCCAGCAGGTGCTGTACTTCATCGCGGTCTACTCGGCGGTGGCGTGGGCCCGCGACCGGCGGGCCCTGGTGGGAGTCGCGGTGGGGATCGCCGCCGCCCTCGTCGTCTGGATGATCTGGTACCTCGCGTTGGGATCCGGGATGCAGCAGATCCTCGACGCCGTCGACGACACCGACCGCTCGTCCGGCCTGATCCCCCCTGTTCCCGCCTTCCTCACCTACACCGCCCTCATCAACATCGTCTTCTTCGGAGGCGCCGCCGCGCTCGGCATCGCCTCGTGGCGGGGCGCACGTCGACGCCACGCCCTGACCGAACAGGCCGACACCATCGAGGACCAGGCCGAGGCCCTGCGTGACCGCGCGGTCGTCGAGGAGCGTCTGCGCATCGCCCGCGAGCTCCACGACGTGATCGCCCACCACGTCGCCGCGATCGGCGTCCAGGCCGGCGCCGCGCGCAAGGTCATGGGTAGTGACCCCGACGCCGCGGCAGGAGCCCTGCGCACGGTCGAGGAGTCGTCCCGGTCCGCGGTCGGCGAGATGCGGGCCCTGCTCGGCGCGCTCAGGTCAGCAGACCGAACGGCCGACCCGGACTCGGTCGACACCCCCGCCGTCGACGCCCCCACCGCTGCCGCCTCCGACCCCTCCCGGTCCGCTGGCCACGGACTCGCGGACGTCGAGCGACTGGCCGCCTCGCTGGACACCGCCGACTTCTCCGCCAGTGTCTCGGTCGTCACCGGCGCCGGGCATCCACTCGACGAGGTCCCGCCGCTCGTCGGCCTCTCCCTGTACCGGACCGCGCAGGAGGCGTTGGCCAACATCCGGCGCCACTCCACGGCCGATCGGGCAGGGGTCGTCCTGCGCACCGGCGAGCACCCGGACGGCACCCCGTACGCGGAGGTCGAAGTCCTCGACGACGGGCGCCCCCGTACCGGGACCTCGGGCAGCGGTCTGGGGTTGCTCGGTATGCGCGAGCGGGTCCGCTCACACGGCGGGGAGTGCGAGATAGGGCCCCGGGTGACCGGCGGATACCGCGTCCGGGTGAGGTTGCCCTACCGCCCGAACGTCGACGGTGACCGGGGATGACCGGGGCCCGGGGGGGCGGCGAACCCGGCGGGGACGACGACCGCCCCGACGTCCTGCGGGTGCTCGTCGTGGACGATCAGGCGCTCATGCGCTCCGGTTTCTCGATGATGCTCGGCGTGGAGCAGGACATCGAGGTGGTCGGCGATGCGGCGGACGGCGCGAGCGCGGTCGAGCTGTGCCGACGGCTCCGCCCCGACGTCGTGCTGATGGACGTACAGATGCCGGGGACCGACGGCATCGAGGCGACACGACTCATCACCGGCGAGGACCTCGCGAAGGTCCTCATCCTCACCACGTTCGACCGCGACGACTACCTCTTCGACGCCCTACGCGCAGGGGCGAGCGGCTTCCTGCTCAAGAACTCCGACCCCGACGACCTCGTCGACGGTGTCCGGGCCGTGGGCCACGGCCACGCACTGCTCGCTCCGGAGGTCACGCGCCGCGTCATCGAACACCTGACCACTCCCCCGCCGTCGACCGGACCCGGCCCGGCACACGGCCCGGCGCCGTCGCGCCCTCCGGCCCTCGACCTGCTCACCGCCCGCGAGACCGAGGTGCTGCGTCTGGTCGCACAGGGGTTGTCCAACGCGGAGATCGCGCGCACGCTGGTCGTCGGCGAGGCCACGGTCAAGACCCACGTGTCGGCGTGCCTGTCCAAACTCCACCTCCGGGACCGCGTCCAGGCGGTCGTCCTGGCCTACGAGGCCGGCCTCGTCCATCCCGGTGAGTGACCCCCCTCCCCCCTGAGGGGGAGATCTCCCCGATCTCCCCGGAGATGTCATCCTCCCGGCTGATCCGCCGCGACACCCGGCGGCCATAGCGTGGACCCGGTACAGGACACCAGGGAGGACACAATGCTGGAACTCGACGGGCTCACCCGACGCTTCGGTGAGACCCTCGCCGTGGACGATGTCGGATTCGAGGTCCCACGCGGGGCCATGACCGGCTTCGTCGGCGGCAACGGGGCCGGGAAGACCACCACGATGCGGATGATCATGGGCGTGCTGCAGCCCTCTGCGGGCACGGTCACGTGGGGGGGCCGGGAGGTCACCGTCGCCGATCGACGAACCTTCGGGTACATGCCGGAGGAGCGCGGGCTGTATCCCAAGCAGCCCATCCTGGACCAACTCGTCTACCTCGGCAGACTCCAGGGGCGCAGTCCCGACGGGGCCAGGCGCTCGGCGACGGACCTGCTCGGGCGGTTCGGCCTCGGCGACCGCACCGGGGACAAACTCGAGTCGCTGTCCCTGGGCAACCAGCAGCGCGTCCAGATCGTCGCGGCGGTCATCGGCGGGCCGGAACTGCTCGTCCTCGACGAACCCTTCTCGGGTCTCGACCCGGTCGCCGTGGATTCCATGGTCGACCTGCTGCGTGAGCACACCACCCAGGGCGTGCCCGTGCTGTTCTCCTCACATCAGCTCGACCTGGTCGAGCGGCTCTGCGACCACCTCGTCGTCCTGTCCCGCGGGCGGGTCGTCTCCCGCGGGACGGTCGACGACCTCCGCCGCCGGGGTCGTGTCCTGCACCGCCTGGTCGTCGGCACGGACGCCGGTTGGGTCCGGGGGATCCCGGGCGTACACGTCGTCGACGTCGACGGGCCCACCGCCCTACTGGACCTCGACCGGCCCGAGGCGACCGATCTCGTCCTGCGCGAGGCCCTCGCCCGGGGCAGCGTCCGCGAACTCGCCGAGGTCGTCCCCAACCTGTCCGAGATCTACCGCGAGGTGACGTCATGACCACCACGACCCCCACCCGGCCGCCGTCGACCGATTCGGCATGGCGCATCGTCGCCGGTCGCGAGATCATGGTCAAACTCCGCGACCGCAACTTCATCGTCTCCACACTCACCACCATCGCGATCTTCGTCGCCGCGTTCGGTCTGTCGTTCCTCCTCGGTGGGCGCGATGACGAGAAGACCATCGCCGTCGCCTCCAACGACGCCGCGGCGATCGTGCAGGCCGCCACCCACGCGCCGGCCGCCACCACCGCCTCTGACGGCGGAACGGATGAGGGAACCGGGGCGGGATCGGCGGCCGGTCCACCGATCGAGCTGTCCGTCACCGAGGTCGCGAACCCGGACGCCGCCGAGCAGGCGGTGCGGGAGGGAGACGCCGACGCCGCCCTGCTCGGCGGACCCGGCGCGTGGACGCTCGTCGGGTCGGACGGGGTCGACCCCGACATCGCCGCCGCCGTGGGTGCCGTGGTCGCGGCCGACGCGCTCGAGCGCAACGCGGCCTCCGCCGGCGCCTCCGTCGCCGACCTCACCACCGGGTCCGTCGTGCAGGAGCGGCTCCTCGACCCGAACGGGGCCGCGGACGAGGGCGTTCAGCTGATCGCCGGGTTCGTCTTCGTGTTCCTGTTCTACATGGCCGCGATCCTGTTCGGCTACGCCATCGCGAACAGCGTCGTGGAGGAGAAGCAGTCGCGGATCGTCGAGATCCTGGCCGCCGCCATCCCGTTGCGTCAGTTGCTGGTCGGGAAGGTCGTCGGTGCCACAGTGCTCGCACTGGGGCAGATGGTGGTCTTCGTGGCCATCGGACTGATCGGGCTGACGTTCACCGACTACGCCGCGCTGCTGCCCTCCGTCGCGGGCGCCGCGGGGTGGTACCTGGTGCTCTTCGTGATCGGTTTCGTGGCGCTGGCCTGCCTGTTCGCCGTCGCGGGGGCGATGGCCACCCGCGCAGAAGACGTGCAGTCCACGTCGTCCCCACTGCTGACGCTCATCATGGTCGCGTCGTTCGCCGGCCTGTTCCTCCAGGACACGTGGCAGGTGATCGCCTCGTATGTTCCGATCATGTCGACGGTGACGATGCCGATCCGCCTGGTCGAGGGCTCCGCGGCCTGGTGGGAGCCGCCCGTGGCCGCAGCGATCACCGTCGTCGTCGCGGGTGCCGTCATGGTGGTCGCGGAGCGCGTCTACCGGCGGTCGATCATGCAGACGGGCGGCAAGCTCACCTACCGCCAGGCACTGTCGCTGGCCGAGTGACCGGGGCGGCTAGTCCGCAGACAGAGGGATACCCGCTCAGTGAGGCGGGCGGAGTGAACCGTGTGGAGTGAGGCTGGCGAGGTGTCGGGGGGCGGTCAGCCCCCGGCCCTCGCCACCTCGCTGTCCACGAGCCGATACCCCTGCCCACGCACGGTCTCGATCGCCCGGGCGCCGAACGGGGCATCGATCTTACGACGCAGGTAGCCCACGTAGACCTCGACGATGTTGTCGTCCCCGTCGTATGCGGCGTCCCACACCGCGCGCAGGATCTGGGGCTTGGAGACCACCTGGTTGCGGTTCCTGATGAGGTATTCGAGGACCGCGTACTCCCGGGCGGTCACCGGGATCCGCTCCGGGCCTCGCCGCACCTCCCGCGCGGCGGGATCGACCTCCAGGTCCCCTGCCACGAACGAGGTCGGCCGCTCGGGGGCTCCGCGCCTGACCAGCGCCCTGAGCCGCGCCTCCAGGACCACGAAGGAGAACGGCTTGATCAGGTAGTCGTCGGCACCCAGGTCGAACGCGTCGGCTTCGTCGTACTCGCCGTCCTTGGCGGTGAGCATGAGCACGGGGGTCCAGATCTCGCGGCGGCGCATCTCGCGCACGACCTCGTAACCGCTGCGTCGCGGCATCATGATGTCCAGGACCACCACGTCGAAGTCCCCGTCGGCGGCCATCCCGAGACCGATCTCACCGTCGGGGGCCGTCTCCACGGCCCATCCGCCGGCGACGAGCCCGCGCCGCACGCTCTCGAGGAGCGCCGGCTCGTCGTCGACCACGAGTACCCGCATGCAGTGCCCTCCGACCGTGTAGCCCGACTGTGTAGTCCGACCGTATAACCCGCGCCGCCTGTTCGGCGCTATTCGGCGGCCGGGTCGATCTCCTGGTCCATCTCCTCCGCGGGGACCACTGAATCAGCGTGTCGCCGGACCACCTTCGCCGGCACACCGGCGACGGTCGTATGCGGCGGCACCTCGTCGAGAACGACCGAACCGGCGGCCACCCGCGAGCAGTCACCCACGAGCACGTTGCCCAGCACGATCGACCCCGCCGACAACAGCACTCCCGAACCGATCTTGGGGTGGCGGTCGCCGTCCTCGTTCCCGGTCCCGCCGAGGGTGACGCCCTGCAGGATCGAGACTCCGTCGCCGATCACGCAGGTCTCACCCACCACGATCCCGGTGGCGTGGTCCACGAGGATGCCCGAGCCCACGCGCGCTGCCGGGTGGATGTCCATCGCGAAGACCTCGGACACCCGGCTCTGGAGGAACGAGGCCGCCATGACCCTGCCCGCGTTCCACATCTCGTGCGCCACGCGGTGGACCTGGAGTCCGAGGAATCCCTTGGCGAAGAGGTAGGGCACCAGGA
>JBKBUP010000359.1:0-1645 GCA_046289795.1 Dietzia sp.
CGCCGCCGCGCACGGGTTCGACGCGGTTCCGGTGGTGTCCGACGACGGCATCATCCTGCGGGTCCCGGACACGATCGACGACGGCGAGGTGGGCGCCCGCCCGGGAGCCGAGACGTTCGCCCTCAGCGCCGAGGAGGCCGTGGACCTGGTCACCACACACGTGGGCGGATCCGCGCTCTTCGCCTCCAGATTCCGGGAGTGCTCGGCGCGGGCCCTTCTCTTCCCGCGGCTGGACCCGGGTCGGAGGGCCCCGCTGTGGCAGCAGCGGCAGAAGTCGGCGCAGCTCCTCGACGTGGCGCGACGCTACCCGGACTTCCCCATGATCCTCGAGGCCGTGCGTGAGTGCCTGCAGGACGTCTACGACGTCCCGGCCCTGGAACGGCTCCTGGGCGAGATCGAGTCGCGGACGGTCCGGATCGTGGAGGTCGACACCCCGCGTGCGTCGCCGTTCGCCCAGTCCCTGCTCTTCGACTACGTCGGTGCCTTCCTCTACGAGGGCGACTCGCCGCTGGCCGAGAAGCGGGCCGCCGCGCTGGCGATCGACCCGACCCTGCTCGGTCAGCTCCTGGGCCGAGTGGAACTGCGAGAACTCCTCGACGTGGAGGTGCTGGACTCGATCGAACGTCGGCTCCAGCACCTCGAACCCGAGCGCGCGGCCCGTGACGCCGAGGCCGTGGCAGACCTGCTGCGGCTACTCGGCCCGCTGACGGTCGAGGAGATCGCCGAGCGGTCGACGGAGCCGGAGGCCGTACCGGGCTGGTTGGCGACACTGGCGCAGTCGTTCCGGGTGGTCACCGTCGAGCACGCCGGCCGGACCTGGTGGGCCGGGGTCGAGGACGTGCCCAGGCTCCGGGACGGGCTGGGGGTTCCGCCGCCGCCCGGGGTCTCCACGGCGTTCCTCGGCGACGTCGACGACCCACTCGGTGAGCTGATCCGCCGCTACGCCCGCACCCACGGCCCGTTCACCGTGGACGCCCTCGCGGGGCGCTTCGGTCTCGGCGTGGCCGTGGCCCGAGGGGTGCTCGGGCGGCTGACCTCGGCCGGGACGCTGCTGGCCGGCGAGTTCCGCCCGGGGGCCTCGGGCCCAGAGTGGTGTGACGCCGAGGTGTTGCGCCACATCCGCCGGCGCTCTCTCGCGGCGCTGCGCAGTCAGATCGAACCGGTCTCGCACACAGCGCTGGCCCGGTTCCTGCCCGGCTGGCAGAGCCTGGGGGCCGGCTCCGGCACCGGGTCCCGCTCCGGAGCCGAGTCGGGCGTGGACGGCGTCCTCGCCGTGGTCGAGCAACTCGACGGCCTGGCGGTGCCCGCCTCCGCGCTCGAGCCCCTCGTCCTGGCGCCCCGGGTGCGTGACTACTCCCCGGCGATGCTCGACGAGTTGCTTGCCGGAGGAGAGGTGATCTGGAGTGGACGCGGCCGGGCGGGGTCCCGCGACGGGTGGGTCTCCCTGCACCCGGCCGACACCGCCGGCGCGACGCTCCCGCTCGACCGCCCGCAACCGGAGGGGCCTGTCCACCTCGCCGTGGTCGACTCGCTGCGCGGCGGGGCGCTTTTCTTCCGCGACGTGGTGGCCCGGGTGAAGGAGACGGCAAGAGGTGAGACTCCCGCCGACACCGAGGCGGTGGTCGCTGAGACAGTGGTCACCGGG
>JBKBUP010000360.1:0-1639 GCA_046289795.1 Dietzia sp.
ACCCCGTGGGGCCCGGGCGCTACCGGTGGAGGGCTCAGTTGTCGGTGTAGAGCCCCTCGATCTCGCTGCCGAAACGGTCGTGCACGACGTTGCGCTTGAGCTTGAGCGTCGGGGTGAGCTCGCCGCTCTCCACCGTGAACTCCGCCGCGAGGATCTTGAACTTGCGGATGGACTCGGCGCGGGAGACCGACTTGTTGGCCTGGTCCACGGCGTCCTGGATGGCGCCCACCAGCTCGCCGTCCTGCAGCAGGTCCCTCACCTCGCCGGTCTTGCCGTGCTTGTCCCGCCACGCCGGGAAGGTCTCCTGGTCGATGGTGATCAGGGCCGCGATGTAGTTGCGGTTGTCGCCCACCACGACGGCCTGGCTGATCAGCGGATCGGCCGAGAGGAGGTCCTCCATCTGGGACGGCGAGACGTTCTTGCCGCCGGCGGTGACGATGAGGTCCTTCTTGCGGCCGGTGATCGACAGGTAGCCGTCGGAGTCGAGCTCGCCGATGTCGCCGGTGTGGTACCACTCGCCGGTCCAGGAGTCCTCGTTGGCCTTCGGGTTCTGCCAGTAGCCCTTGAACAGGGTCTTGGCCTTGGCCAGGATCTCGCCGTCGTCGGCGATCTGGATGGTCACGCCCGGAATCGGTCGCCCGACGCTGCCGATCTTCGCCTGGCCGATCGGGTTGACGGTCAGCACGCCCGAGGACTCGGTGAGGCCGTAGCCCTCGAGGAGGTCGAAGCCGGCGCCACGGTAGAAGTGGCCGAGACGCGCACCCAGGGGGCCACCACCGGAGATGATGCGGTTGCACTCGCCGCCCAGTGCCTCGTGCAGCTTCGAGTAGACGAGCTTGGAGAACAGCTTCTGCTTGAGCGCCAGGCCCGCGGACGGCTTCCCGCCACCCTCGATGGCAGTGGAGTAGTCGATCGCGGTCTGCACCGCGGCCTTGAAGATCTTGGCCTTGGCGCCACCGGCGGCCTCGGCCTTGCCCGCGGCGGAGTTGTAGACCTTCTCGAGCACGCGCGGGACCGACACGAGGAAGGTCGGGTGGATCTCCGCCAGCCGCTCGACGACCTTGGTCGTGTCGGGCTCGTGGGCCACGGCGACGCGCTTGTAGAAGCAGGCCACCTCGAGGATGCGGGCCAGCACGTGGGCCAGCGGCAGGAAGATCAGGGTGCGGCTGTTGGGGACGAACGCGTCCTTGAGCTGCTCCTCGACCGCCATCACGACGCCGGCGAACCCGCCGTGCAGGATCTCGCAGCCCTTGGGGTTGCCCGTCGTGCCGGAGGTGTAGATGATGGCGCACCGGTCCTCGTGGCCCGTCGCCAGCGAGGCCTGCTCGAGCTGCTCGTCGGTGATGTCCGCTCCCGCGGCGGTGAGCTGGGCGATCAGGTCGTTTTCGATGACCATGATGTCGCCGTTCCATTCGGTGCCGGACGTGAGCACCTCCCGGAGTCCGAGGTCCTCGACCACGGCGAAGGTCGCGCCGGAGTCGGTGAGGATCCAGTCGCACTGGCCCGACGAGGAGGTCTCGTAGATCGGCACGGTCACGGCGCCGACGGCCCAGGAGGCCCACGCGATGAGCGACCACTCGTAGCGGGTGTGGCTCATGATGGCCAGGCGGTCACCGGGCTTGACGCCCCGGGCGATGAG
>JBKBUP010000361.1:0-1306 GCA_046289795.1 Dietzia sp.
GAGGTCAGGGTCCTCGGCACCGAGTTCCCCACGACCCCCGGGATCGAGCACGAGTTGCTCCGGATCGCCGGTGAGGCGCTCTCGAACGCCGCGAGGCATTCGCAGGGGGACGGCGTGGTGGTGACCCTGGACTTCAGCGACGAGGCCGTGGGTCTGACCGTGGAGGACGACGGCGTGGGCCGGCCGGAGGACCTGCGCCGCCTGCTCGAGGGCGTCCGGACCGGTTCCCCCGATGAGCGCCACGGACTGGTGAACATGAGGGAGAGGGCGGAGTTGGTGGGAGGCGAGATGCGCATCGCGGAGTCCGGGCTGGGCGGGGTGGCGATCACGGTGGTGGCGCCCCGCGTCGACGGCGTGGCCCGGCGGTCGGTCCGATGACCCCGTCGGCGGCCGGCCCCATGACCCCACCGGCGACGATCCGCACCGTGCTGGTGGACGATCACGCCGTCCTCCGCGAGGGACTGCGGCTGATGCTGCAGCGGGAGCCCGATATCGAGGTGGTGGGTGAGGCGTCGACCGCGGACACGGCACTGGAGGTCATCAGCTCGACCCGCCCGGACGTCGCGGTGATCGACCTCAAACTCGGGAGCGGTTCCGAACTCGACGGGCTGCGCGTCTGTGCCGCGGTCCGGGACCTGTTCCCCGACGTCGCCCCGCTGGTGCTCACGACCTTCCTCGACAAGGCGATAGTCGTGCGCGCGGTCCGGGCCGGAGCTCGCGGTTACGTGGTCAAGAACGTGGACGTCACCGAGTTGGTGACCGCCGTCCGGTCGGTGTCGGCGGGGCAGAGCGCCTTCGACACCCGGACCGCGTCGATGGTGCTCGACGCGCTCAAGGGCGAGGGCTCGGCGTCCGAGGCCCTGTCGGCTCGGGAGATCGAGGTCCTGACGCTGCTGGCGGAGGGGATGTCGAACAAGGAGATCGGTCAGGCCCTGTTCATCTCGGCCACCACGGCCAAGTTCCACATCAGCAACATCCTGCGCAAACTCAAGGTCTCACGTCGTGCCGAGGCGGTGTACGTGGCCAGTCGGCAGGGGTTGCTCTGACCGGCGACGAAGGAGGGCGGGAGGAGTCACTTGTCCACCACGAGCCATCCCCCGTGGTGTTCGTCGACCCTCGACCGGACACCGCCCGACCGGAGGTGTCCGACCGTCGCGATCCGGGCGGCGAGTGCCGTCAACGTGGGGATGTCGAAGGTCCGGACGTGCCCGTACTGTGCCACCGCGACTTCCTCGAAGGGGACGGCGATCACCAGGCGGCGTCGCGCCAGGCGGAGTGCTTCGCGGACCACGTCCCAACCGGCGTC
>JBKBUP010000362.1:0-1225 GCA_046289795.1 Dietzia sp.
GCCGGTGCACGACATCTCGATCGCTCGCTGGGTCCGGCTGATCGGCGTGGTGGCGAGGGTCAACGTCTGGATGAACAGAATCACCGACACTCTCCCGTTCGAGGACACACGCCTCCGTCGGCGCGCGCTCAGGGGTGACCGATTCTGGCGCGTCAACGTCCTGACCTCCCGAGCTGCCGCCACACGCAAGGGAATCCTGACCACCCCGTACGACCACCACGACGCCACGCCATCGACACCGGTCGGGTGCCCGATTCGCTGAACACCCGCCCGGTCGGACCGGGCCCGCCGGCGTCGGGCACCTCGCGCCGGATCGGCAGGACGCCCTGCGGAGTGGGATGAGCCGGGTGAGACTGGGGGGCATGACCTCCTCCGAGACCAGACCCGCCGTCCGCACCGAGCGCCGCGATCACGTCCTGCTCGTCACCATCGACCGCCCAGAGGCCCGCAACGCCGTCAACGGCGAGGTGAGCACCCTGCTGGGACGGGCCCTGCACGAGGCGGACACGGACCCGGAGATCCGGGTGGTGGTGCTCACCGGGTCCGGGGAGCGGTCGTTCTGCGCCGGCGCGGATCTCAAGGCGATCTCCCGGGGCGAGGACATCTTCCCCTCGGAGAACCGCCAGTGGGGTTTCGCGGGCATGATGCAGCACCACGTCTCGGTGCCGGTGATCGCCGCGGTCAACGGCACCGCGCTGGGCGGGGGCTGCGAGATCGCCCTGGCCTGCGACCTCGTGGTGGCGGCCGACCACGCGGTCTTCGGGCTGCCGGAGGTCAGGCGCGGCCTCATCGCGGCGGCGGGTGGGGCGTTCCGGCTGCCGACCCAGGTACCCCACCGGGTGGCCATGGAGATGATCCTCACCGGAGAACCCGTCACGGCCGAGCGAGCCCTCGGACTGCACCTGATCAACCGGGTCGTCCCGGCCGGGGACCTGCTCGACGCGGCGCTCGGGCTGGCCGGGGTGATCGCCGCCAACGCCCCGCTGGCCGTGCAGGCCAGCAAGCGAGTCGCGCTGGGGATCAGCGACGGAGCCCGCGCGGCGGAGGACGATCCCTGGAGGGTCAGCGACACGGAGATGATCACCGTCATGACGTCGGAGGACGCCATGGAGGGCCCGCGGGCGTTCGCGGAGAAGCGCGAACCCGTCTGGAAGGCCCGCTGAGACCCATCCCACATCCCGATCGGATGTGCGCACCGCCCTCCCGAACTACATTTCGTTCATGG
>JBKBUP010000363.1:0-1210 GCA_046289795.1 Dietzia sp.
GACCGTTCACGGTCCGGGACCTCGGTCATTTGCGGCCCGGACCGGCCGGTGCGGGCCCGCTCGACCGGTGCAATTCGGCGGGGACGATCCGTAGAGTCGAGTCATGACCTCCCAGACCGACGTCCAGAACGCCGCCGCGCCCGGAGCGGCGGCCCCCACGACGACTCCCGCGGGCCATCCCCACTACGGCCGGATCACCACCACCGGCCAGGGGGACCCAGACCTCGCCGCCGGACTCCAGAAGGTCCTCGACGGCCGCTGGGCGGACGCCCGCCGGATGACGCGGGAGGCGATGACCCCGGACATGCTCAACCCGATCGGGGCGGGCATGGAGGAGCACCGCGGCCATGTGCTCGACCAGATGCGGCGCCTGGCCGACTCGGGCATGCCCGGGCTGGGGTTCCGCACCGAGGACGGCGGCACGGGGGACACCGGTGGTGCGCTGACCTCCTTCGAGATGCTCGGTCACCTGGATCTGTCCCTCATGGTCAAGGCCGGTGTCCAGTGGGGCCTGTTCGGCGGGGCGATCGCCAACCTCGGCAACGACGAGACGCGCAAGAAGTACCTGCCGGGCGTCATGTCACTGGACCTGCTCGGGTGCTTCGCCATGACCGAACTCGGCGGGGGTTCGGACGTGCAGAACCTCGAGACCACCGCCACCTTCGACACGAAGAGCGGCGAGTTCGTCATCCACTCCCCCACTCCGAGTTCCGAGAAGTGGTACATCGGCAACGCGGCCCGCGACGGCTCCCTGGCCGCCGTGTTCGCGCAACTCATCACCCACGCCGATAACGGTGAGGAGCTCCGCCACGGGGTCCACTGCCTGTTGGTCCCGATCCGGGACGAGGACGGGAACGACCTCCCGGGCGTCAGGACCTCCGACCACGGACCCAAGGGCGGGTTGCTCGGCGTGGACAACGGCAAGATCATGTTCGACCACGTCCGCGTGCCCCGGGAAGCGCTGCTCGACCGGTTCGGCGCCGTCGACGCCAGCGGCGAGTACTCGTCGCCCATCGACTCCGTCGGTGGCCGCTTCTTCACCATGCTCGGCACGCTGATCCGCGGTCGGGTGTCGGTGGGGGCGGCCGCGGGCGCCGCGGCCCGGACCTCCCTGGCCCTGGCCGTGCGGTATTCGCTGGTCCGCCGCCAGTTCGACCACCCGGAGACGGGCAAGGGCATCCCGCTGCTGGAGTACCGCGAGCACCAGCGT
>JBKBUP010000364.1:0-1207 GCA_046289795.1 Dietzia sp.
CGGGCCGGGCCTCCCCGGCGGTGCGGGCGGAACGGGACGCGGAGTTGGTCATGGGTCCAGTGTGCCGGGTCACTCCAACAGATGGCGTAGATACAGCTCGGGGGCCGCGAGATACCGGCGGTGGTGGTCCACCATCGCCAGGTCCTCCCACCGGCTGCGGTGCATCCCCTCGTCCGACAGTTCGTACACCACGGCCCCCGGCACGGAGGCCAGGATCGGCGAGTGGGTGGCCATGAGGACCTGCGCACCCCGGCGGTCGGCCAGCTCGAGCAGCAGCGCGACCAGGCGGAGCTGGGCGTCGAAGGACAGCCCCGCCTCGGGCTCGTCCAACACGAACAACCCGCCGCCGGAGAACCGGGAGGAGTCCACCAGGTCCCAGAACGCCTCGCCGTGACTGCGCGCGTGGAAGTCCTGCCCCGGCCCCGAGGACTGCAGGTAGGTGAACAACCCGTGCATGGTCTCGGCCCGCACGAAGTAACCCCACCGTGGCGCCCCACCGCCGCGCACCAGGCGCAACGCGTCGTGCAACGGGGACTCCGATGCCCACGTCGCGTTGCGGGCCCCCGTTGACCCGCCCTCGGCGTTCAGCCCGAACGCCATGGCCACGGCCTCGACGATCGTGGACTTTCCGGAGCCGTTCTCCCCCACCAGAACGGTGAGGTCGTCCAACTCGAACCCGTGGCGCGCCAGGTCGGCCACCGCGGGCACAGAGTACGGCCAGGTCTCGGCGGACGCGGCGAGACCCGGGTCCACGGAGACGCGGACGAGAGGCCGCGGGTCCAGCACTCCATCTCGACTCACGCGGCCACGGTACCGTGGCCGACATGCGGATCCACCAGATGAACTGCGGGACTTTCGCCGGGCGGCTCCCCACCCGCGTGCTGCTGGTGGAGGCCCCGGGTGGCCTGGTGCTGGTCGACACCGGCATCGGGCTCCTCGACATCTCCGACCCGGCCGCCCGCCTGGGTCCGTTGCGTCATGCGATGCGCCCGCGCCTGGACCCGTCCGAGACCGCGTACCGGCGCATCGAGGCCATGGGGCTCGACCCGCGCGAGATGCGCCACATCGTGCTCACCCACATGGACTTCGACCACATCGGCGGGCTCGCCGACTTCCCCGAGGCGGAAGTGCACGTGGCCGCCGAGGCCCTGACGTGGGCGGTGCGCACCCCGCGCTGGATCGAGCGGCGTCGCTACCGGCGCGCCCA
>JBKBUP010000365.1:0-1066 GCA_046289795.1 Dietzia sp.
CAGCAGCGCCAGCAGCGCCTGTAGCGCCAGCAGCACCAGCAGCGCCAGAAGCTCCTGCAGCGCCAGCACCGCCAGCAGCGCCAGCATCTCCTGCAGCCCCAGCAGCCCCAGCAGCGCCCGCAGCGCCTGCAGCGCCGGCAGCGCCAGCAGCGCCAGCAGCGCCAGCAGCGTCAGCATCTCCTGCAGCAGCAGCACCGCCAGCAGCGCAACCAGCGCAACCAGCGCGTGCAGCGCCAGCATCTCCTGCAGCGCCAGCAGCGCCAGCAGCGCGTGCAGCGCAACGAGCGCGTGCAGCGCCAGCAGCGCCAGCATCTCCTGCAGCGCCAGCACTGCCATCAGCGCCAGCGTCTCCTGCAGCGCCAGCAGCGCCAGCAGTGCCACCAGCGCAAGCAGCGCAAGCAGCGCCAGCAGCGCAAGCAGCGCCAGCAGCGCCAGCAGCGCCAGCAGCGCAAGCAGCGCCAGCAGCGCAAGCAGCGCCAGCACCGCCAGCACCGCCAGCACCGCCAGCAGCGCTTGCAGCGCTTGCAGCGCCTGCAGCGCCTGCAGCACCAGCAGCGCCTGCAGCACCAGCAGCGCCAGCAGCGCCAGCAGCGCCAGCAGCGCCAGCAGCGCCAGCAGCGCCAGCAGCGCAGCAGCGCCAGTACTGCCAGCAGCGCCAGCACCGCCTGCAGCGCCTGCACCGCCTGCAGCGCCTGCAGCGCCAGCAGCACCAGCAGCGCCTGCAGCACCAGCACTGCCAGCACCGCCAGCAGCGCCAGCAGCTCCTGCAGTGCCAGCAGCGCCAGCACCGCCTGCACCGCCAGCAGCGCCAGCAGAACCTGCAGTGCCAGCACCGCCAGCACCGCCAGCACCGCCAGCAGCGCCAGCATCTCCTGCAGCGCCAGCAGCGCCAGCACCGCCGGCACCGCCAGCAGCGCCAGCAGCGCCTGCAGCTCCTGCAGCGCCAGCAGCGCCAGCAGCGCCAGCATCTCCTGCAGCGCCAGCACCGCCAGCAGCGCCAGCAGCGCCTGTAGCGCCAGCAGCACCAGCAGCGCCAGAAGCTCCTGCAGCGCCAGCACCGCCAGCA
>JBKBUP010000366.1:0-1054 GCA_046289795.1 Dietzia sp.
CCACGGACGTAACCTCACTGAGATTCCTCAGCCGAGCTTAAGGTGAGGTCGGCCGTCGCGCGCCGTCACTCGTACCCCGCGTCTCACGGCCCGACACTCACTCCACCGAGCGGGCTCCATGCCCCTCGCCTCCAGGACAGGTACCAGATGACCTCACGCACAACCCGCTCCATCGCCACCGGCGCCGCCGCGCTGCTCATCGCATCCGGGATGGCCGTGGGGACCGGAGCCGCGGTCGCCAGCGCCGACACCTCCGCGTGCGCCACCGCCCAGACCGTGACCTTCAACGACATCAACACCCTGGGCACCAACTACTACCTCAACAAAGAGGTCGTGGGCGACGGGACCGCGGCCCCCGGCGGCACAGTGACGTTCCGGACCACGGTCAGCGGTGCGGGCGCCCTGGTCTCGCGCATCGACGACTTCCACCCGGCCGGGTTCGAGTTGGTCCAGGCCCGCTCCAGCGTCTGGTACCTGCTCGGTGGACAGACGTGGACCACCGTCACCAACGACGTGAACCGAGACTCCGCAAGCAACTCTGTCTACTACTCGGGGGCCGGGTGGACCACCGCCGGCAACGCACGCGCGACACTCGAGACCACCTACCGCGTGCCTGCTGGCGCGACCCCGGGCGAGGTACTCAACACCGGCGCGGCCACGACCCTGGTGCTGGTGAGCGGCCGGCGGGTGGCCAACCCCATCAACACCTGCGTGACGATCCGCGAGCCCAACCCGACCGAGGTCGTGACCGGCAGCCTCGACGGGCTGGGTCTGGGATCGGTGACCTCCGGGTCGACCGCCCTCGGCGACATCGGGGCCGACCCGGCCACGTTCTCCGCCGACCTGATCAACGGGCTCGACCTGGGGCAGCTGATCGGCGGCATGGCGGGAAGCTGATCGCGGGGGCGCGGCGACGGACCTCGTCGTCGTCGTCCTGTCCGGACTGACCCACGCACCGACGGCAACAGGGGCGGGGGGGCGGGGAAGCGGGGCGGGCCCCCCGGGTGGTGGGGGGGGGTTTGGGGGGGGTTTGTGTTGGGGAAAACCCGGGGGG
>JBKBUP010000367.1:0-1034 GCA_046289795.1 Dietzia sp.
GTCGAAGCAATCGAGGCCGCAGGGTTTCGGCCTGGCGAAGACATCGCCATTGCCCTTGATCCGGCCGCCAGCTCGTTCTTTGAAGGTGGGCTCTATCGCCTGACACGAAGCGGCCAAGGCAACAAGACATCTGAGGAAATGGTCAGCTTGTTTGAGGCCTGGGTCAGAAAATTCCCGATTGTCTCCATCGAAGACAGCCACGACGAGAATGACTGGGACGGCTACAAGGCCATCACCAAGGCTCTCGGCAATCGGATACAGATCGTCGGTGACGACAATCTCGTTACCAATACACGCTTCATCGCAAAGGGTATCGAGGAGAAGGCCTGCAATGCGGCACTGATCAAGCTCAACCAGATCGGAACCGTGACGGAAACGATCAGCGCCATCCAGCTCTGCCGTAAGGCTGGGTGGAACTACGTCATCTCTCACCGCTCCGGTGAGACCGAGGACAGTTTCATCGCCGATTTCGCGGTGGCCATGGGTGGAGGACAGATCAAGACAGGCTCGGCCTCGCGCTCGGACCGCATCTCAAAATACAACCGTCTCTTGGAAATCGAGGCGGAGCTTGGTGCCGCCGCCGTGTTCGGGGCATGATGGCACGCAGCCCCCTTGGGTCGACCGCAGTGTGCTTGCTCATCTCGATGCGAGGGCAGTTGGTTGCACATGCTTCCGGCTGCGACGAGACTGCTGGCAATTTTCATGATCAGATATGTTGAGGAGAGCATTTTACCATGTCCGATCCGGCCTCTAAGAACCTGTCAGATAATTCGGTAGCCACGTTTGCCGGAGGAGCTGCCATAGGAACCCTTGGAGGACTGATCGGTCTGGGCGGCGCTGAGTTCCGACTTCCCCTGCTCATAGGACCGTTCGGGTTCGCCGCGTTGGAGGCCGTGATCCTCAACAAGGCCATGAGCTTGGTCGTCGTCGCTTTCGCCCTGCCATTTCGAGCGGCAACTGTCCCCTTTGACCAGATTGCCGCTCACTGGCCAATTATCGTCAATCTCCTGGCTGGGAGCCTGGCAGGCGCTTGG
>JBKBUP010000368.1:0-1016 GCA_046289795.1 Dietzia sp.
CTCAGCGCGGCGTACCCGCCCTGGCTCTCGTACGCCGGGAGGGTCCACGCGCGGTCGGCGTCCCAGTTGTCGGTGAGGACCGGAGTCAATGTGCTCACTTCTTGCCCTCCTCGACGGTGGTCTCCGACTCGGCCCGCCGGGTGTCGGCCTCGGCAGCGGCCTCGGCCCGGGTGTCGGCGATCTCGCCGGTGGCCTCGGGACCGCCGGCCGCGGCCGGCGGTGCGGTCCAGCCGCGCTCACGGGCGATCTGCAGCCCCACGAGGGATGCCGGGCCGGCGGCCGGGCCCTCGTCGACCCGCCCGTCGGGGAACCCGGCGAGGACCCGCTCGGCCTCACGCCAGGTGCAGATCCGGGGGCCACGGGTGGAGGTGACCTCCTTGCCGGACCGCAGGTCGTCGACGAGCCGGGTGGCGGACTCCGGCGTCTGGTTGTCCATGAACTCCCAGTTGACCATCACCACCGGCGCGTAGTCGCAGGCGGCGTTGCACTCGACGTGCTCGAGGGTGATCGACCCGTCCTCGGTCGTCTCGTCGTTGCCCACGTCGAGGTGGTCCTTGAGCCGCTCGAAGATGGCGTCGCCGCCCATCACCGCGCAGAGCGTGTTGGTGCACACCCCGACGTGGTAGTCACCGACCGGGCGGCGCTTGTACATCGTGTAGAAGGTCGCCACCCCGGAGACCTCCGCGGCGCTGATGCCGAGGATCTCCGCGCACGCCTCGATGCCCTCGGGGGTGATCCGGCCCTCGGCGCTCTGCACGAGGTGGAGCATCGGCAGCAGGCCGGAACGGGCCTGGGGGTAGCGGGCTGCGATCTGCTGGAGCTCGCTCAATGTGTCGGCGTTCACTGTGCCTCCTCGTGAACTCGCAGTTCGAGCGCATTCTCGCGGTCGGTGGGCAGATGCAGGCCGACGCGCTCTCTCGCTTCGCTCACCTGTCAACTCCCCCCATCACCGGGTCGATGGACGCGATCGCCACGATGATGTCGGCCACCATGCCGCCCTCGCTCATCACGCTGGT
>JBKBUP010000036.1:0-16731 GCA_046289795.1 Dietzia sp.
ACCGACTCGTCGGGCGCGGCCACCTCGGTCGTGGCCGGGACCTCCGGGGCACCCGGGGCGGACGAGCCGTCTGCCGGGACCGTCACCCCCGGAGTGGCCAACGGGAGGTCCGGTACCGGCGGGCCCTCGGGTACCGCGGCCAGGAGTCGGTGGACGGAGAACCCGCCGAGCCCCAACACGAGCACGACCAGAGCGATACCGGCGACCCGGTCCGGAGCCCACCGGACCCGGCGCCACCACGGCGGGTCGGCCCACGCCGCCGGGTCCGGGTCCGGGGGCGGAACCCGCTCGGGCCGTCTACCGTCCGGGTCCGCGTCGGCCCAGGGGGCGGAGGCCGGACCCACCGGAGCGGTCACGCTCGAGAGCCGGTGCAGCGCGGCGTCGCGAGCGGGATCACCGGTGTCCGCGGGACGAGTCCGGGTGTCGGAGAACATGGGGCGAAGCTAGCCCGGCGGGCGCTCCGCACCGGCCCCGCGGAGGTCTCTCAGTCGCCGTCCTGTGGAGAGACGGCGGGGATGGGGAATCCGGTGTCGACGAGGTCGGTCACCGAGACGCCCACGGTCCCGGGCCCCAGGTGCCAGGCCAGGACCTCGTCGAACTCGACGACCAGGACCCGCTCGGGGAACGGGGTCTCCTTGCGGATCTCGGTGGCCATCTCCTGAGCCCGCTCCGGGGCCTCGTGCTGGTGGACGACCACGAGCACGTCGCCCCGGCCGATCTCGTCGCGCAGCAGCGACCGCAGCCTCTCGTGCGCCTTGGTGGTGGTCCGGGCCTTGGCGGCCAGGTCGACCGACCCACCGCGCAGGACGATGATCGGGCGCATGGCCAGCGCGCTGCCGAAGATCGCGGCGACGGCGCTGATCCGGCCCCCTCGGCGCAGGCTCTCCAGCGACTCCAGAGCGGCGAACGTGGATGCCCCACGGCAGATCCGCTCGGCGAGCTCGTAGGTGGCGGACAGGCCGAGGCCGTTGTTCGCCGCCCACGCGCACTGGGCCACGGCGGCGCCGAACGCCATCCCGGCGCACCGGGAGTCCGAGACCAGGACCCGGCCCCCGAATCTCGTGGCGGCGTCGGCGGCGGACTCCCACGTGCGCGAGAGCTCACGTGAGAGATGGACGGAGACGATGCCCGTGCAGTCCGGGTCGTCGAGGAGCTCCTGGTAGATCACCGTCAGCTCGTCCGGGGTGACCGCGGCCGTCGAGACCGCCCGGTCCCCCTCCTCGACCACGTGCAGGCCCACCACGGTGATGCCGAACTCGCGGACCCACTCCTCGGGGAGGTCGGCGCTGGAGTCGGTGACCAGGCGGATGGTCATGACGGGACCACCGGCGGCGTGAGACCGGCGTTCCACTGGTCGAGTCGCCAGAGCACGTCGCGGGCACCGGCGGTCGTCGGTCCGATCTCCGGCGCCGCGGGTTGACCACTCCAGGAGGAACCTGGCCGGGGGTGCGCGGACAGCTGCACCCAACAGGTGTTCCCGAGGCCGTTGAAGATCGGGTACTGCTCGACCGGCAGCTCGATCAGAGCCGCGGTGAGTGCGGCGATCGCTCCCCCGTGGGCCACGAGGACGGCCGGGTGCTCGTTCCACCCGGGCGAGTTGTCCACGAGCTCGTCGACCACCTGGCGGGTGCGCCGGGCCACGTCGAGTCGGCTCTCCCCCTCCGGCGGGGACCACCGGGGGGTGCTGCGCCACCGCATCCGTGCCTCGGGCCACAGTTCGTCGACCTCGGAGTGGCTCATCCCCTGCCAGGTGCCCAGGTCGGTCTCCCGCAGGCGCGGGTCGGTCCGCACATCGAGCCCGACCTCCGAGGCCAGTGCCCGAGCCGTCTCGCGTGCCCGCTGCAGGTCGGAGGAGAGGATCGTCCACGGCCGGCGGTACGCCAGGGCGCGACCGACAGCATGAGCCTGCTGGACACCGAGCTCACTGAGCTCGGTGTCCAGCTGGCCCTGCATCCGCAGCGAGGCGTTGTAGTGCGTCTGGCCGTGACGCAGCAGGATGAGACGTCGGGTCACAGGTGTGTCAGAGCCCCTGATCCCGCTGCGGCTCCTCCGGGGCGAGCGAATCGTCGGCGCGGCTGCCTGCGGACTCGGGCCGACCGGAGGTCTCGACACCCTCGATCTCCACGACCGGGCAGTCCTTCCAGAGTCGGTCGAGCGAGTAGTAGTCGCGCTCGTCGACGTGCTGGACGTGGACGACCACCTCGTTGTAGTCGAGCAGCGCCCAGCGACCCTCTCGCGTGCCCTCCCGACGCAACGGCTTGTGTCCCGCCTCGCGGAGCTTGTCCTCGATCTCGTCGACGACGGCGTTGACCTGGCGTTCGGTCTCGGCCGACGCCAGGACGAAGCAGTCGGTGATGATGAGTTGGCCGGAGACGTCGATGACGACGATGTCCGTCGCCAGCTTGTCGTCTGCGGCGCGGGCGGCCATGCCCGCCATCTCCAGGGCCTCGGGGCTAGCTGTCACTGGTGGTTCTCCTCGGTGTGGTGTTCGGTGGGGACGAGCTCGCGGTGTGCCGGAGCCGTCGCGGCGGGAGTCCCGTCGAGCCTGGTGGAGCCCTCGGGACGGTAGAGATTGCGTTTGGCGATGTACTGGACGACCCCGTCCGGCACGAGGTACCAGACCGGGGCGTCCTCGGCCGCGCGCCGGCGGCACTCGGTCGAGGAGATGGCCAGCGCGGGGATCTCGAGCAGGTGCACGCGCCCGTCGCCGATCTCCGCGAGGTGGGTGTCGGACAACTCGAAGCCCGGGCGTGACACCCCGACGAACGTGGCGAGCCCGAACATCTCCTCCCAGCCGCGCCAGGTCAGGATCTTCTCCAGCGCGTCGGCGCCGGTGATGAAGAACAGCTCGGTGCCCGGGTTCTGCCGCAGCAGGTCCCTGAGGGTGTCGACGGTGAAGGTGGGGCCCCGGCGGTCGACGTCCACGCGGCTGACGGAGAACCGGGGGTTGGAGGCCGTCGCGATGACGGTCATGAGATACCGGTCCTCGGCGGGCGAGACGGTCCGCCCCCGCTTCTGCCACGGTTCCCCGGTGGGGACGAACACCACGTCGTCGAGACCGAAACGGTGGGCCACCTCGCTGGCCGCCACCAGGTGACCGTGATGGATCGGATCGAAGGTCCCGCCCATCACTCCGATGCGGCGCCCGGCGCCCGCGGCGGTCCCCGTCGTGGTCATGGTCGCCGAGTCTATCGGTCCGGCCCCACGTTCCGCTCCCTCGCGTGTCGGCGCCCTCACACGGGCAGCAGACCCGCGACGACCGCGGTGAGCTGCTCGACGTTGCGGCACTCGTGCATGGGCACGTACTGCGAGTACAACCTGGCGGCCGAGTCCCCGGTTCCCCACTGCTTCCTGGGCTCGGGGTTGAGCCAGTGGGTGTGGCCCACGCGCTCGCTCACGAACTCCAGTGCCTCCACGGACGGGTCGCGATAGTTGTTGCGGCCGTCGCCGAGGATGAGCAGTGAGCCCGTGCGGGTGAGTGTGTGGGCGTAGCGGTCGGCGAACCCCTCGAGAGCGTGTCCGTAGTCGGAGTGCCCGTCATAGGTGACGATCTCGGCCTCGCGCACCATCCGGCTCATCGCCGATCCCAGGTCCGACCCGGTCTCGAAGAACGAGGTCACCTCGTCGGTGGTGTCGACGAACGCGAAGATCCGCACTCGGGAGAACTGCTCGCGCAGGGAGTGCACCAGTTGGAGCGTGAAGTGGCTGAACCCCGCGACCGACCCGGACACGTCGCACAACACCACCAGCTCGGGCCGCGCCGGCCGGGGCTTGCGCAGCACCAGCTCCACCGGCACACCGCCGGTGGACATGGACCGGCGCATCGTCTTACGCATGTCGATCGCACCCTGGCGGTGACGACGACGACGTGCGGCCAGGCGACTGCCGAGCTGACGCGCGAGGGGGCCCACACGCCGTCGCAGCACCTGCAGGTCCTGGTCGTTGGCGCGCAGGAAGTCCACCTGCTCGGCCGCGGGGCCCACCGCGTAGTCGGCCACCCGGTCGCGCCCCACGGTCTCCGCGGTGCGGCGCCGGGTCTCGTCCGCGACCTCGCGCAGGAAGCCCCGCACCATGTCCGCGGCGGAGTTGGCGGCCGCGGACTTCTCGGCGTGACGCTTGGAGCCGTCGGGGTCGAAGGGGTCGGCCCCCATCAGTCCGTCGAGGATCTTCTGCATGATCGCGCCGGTGTCCAACGGGCTGAGGGCCTGGTAGGCGGAGAACCGCTGCCCGCCCGCCGAGTCGTAGGAGCCGAGTTGCTCGACCAGCATCTCCGCCAGTGCCCGGGCCTGGGCCCGCGACTCGTCGGTGTCCTCCAGCAGCAGCGAGGCGATGAGTTCGTTGAGAGCCTCCGGATCCACCTTGCCGTCGTCGTCCGTCGGGATCTCCACCTCGAGCGCCACCCCGTCCGAGGCGGCGTGCGCCCCGATCGCGGCGGGGAACCACAGGTCGAAGAGCTGGTCGAACACGCCGCGGTGGGTGGGCTTGTGCAGGATCGTCGCGGCGAGCGCCTCCCTGAGCGCCGCACGGTCGAGCAGGTCGATGTGGACCATCGCCGCGGCCGCGTCGACCGCCTCGCTCGGACCCACGGGGATGCCCTTGCGGCGCAGCGCGTCGACGAAGTCGACGAGGTGACCGGACAAACCGCCGGGTGAACGCGTGGTCATCTCGCCTGACCTCCTGGTCGCCGCACGCTAGTTGAGCCGCAGCTCGGCGGCCGCGCGCAATTGGTCGGACTGGTGCTTGAGCACCACGCCGAGGGTCTGCAGGACGGTCTCGTCGTCGATCGTGTCCAGGCCCAGCGCGATCAGGGTGCGGCCCCAGTCGATGGTCTCGGACACGCTCGGCACCTTCTTGAGCGCCATGGCGCGCAACACCCCGACCACCCGGACCAGTTGCTCGGCCAGCCGGTCGTCGAGCTCCGGCACCCGCGAACCGAGGATCTTCCGCTCGAGCTCGGGGGTCGGGAAGTCCAGGTGCAGGTAGAGGCAGCGACGCTTGAGAGCCTCGGAGAGTTCGCGAGCCGCGTTGGAGGTCAACACCACGAACGGCTTGCGGATCGCCTCGATGGTGCCGAGTTCGGGGATGGTCACCGCGAAGTCGCTCAGCACCTCCAGCAGCAGGCCCTCGATCTCGATGTCGGCCTTGTCCACCTCGTCGACCAGCAGCACGGTGGGTTCGCTGCGGCGGATGGCGGTGAGCAGCGGCCGCGAGAGCAGGAACTCCTCGGAGAACACGTCATCGCGCGTGGAGTCCCATCCCTCACCCTGGCCGGCCTGGATCCGCAGGATCTGCTTGGCGTGGTTCCACTCGTACAGGGCCCGGGCCTCGTCGACGCCCTCGTAGCACTGCAGACGGATGAGTTCGGCCTCGGTGGCCGCGGCGACGGCCTTGGCCAGTTCGGTCTTGCCCACGCCCGCGGGCCCCTCGATGAGCAGCGGCTTTCCCAGCCGGTCCGCCAGGTAGACCACTGTCGCGGTCGAGCGGTCGGCCAGGTAGCCCTGCGCGCCGAGGCTCTCGATGACGTGGTCGATGCTCTCGAAGGCCGGTCGTTGCGCGGTCCGGGCTCGGTCCATGGGTGGATCCTTTCGGTTCTGCAGGTCGCTGGGGGTGGGCCACCGGCCCGGGTTCCGCGCGTCAGGGACGCACGTGCCCCTTGCCGTGGGCGATCCACTTGGTGCTGGTGAGTTCCTCGAGACCCATGGGCCCGCGGGCGTGCAGTTTCTGTGTGGAGATGCCGATCTCGGCGCCGAAGCCGAACATCTCGCCATCCGTCCACGCGGTGGACGCGTTGACCATGACAGCGGCGGCGTCGACCTGCGCGCAGAACGTGTCGGCCACCTCGATGCTCCGGGTGGCCACGGCCTCGGTGTGCCCGGAGGACCAACGGGCGATGTGCTCGATGGCGGCGTCCACACCGTCGACCACCTTGAGCGCGATGTCCATGCTCAGGTACTCCTCCCCCCAGTCCACGTCGTCGGCGGGGACCAGCCCCTCGCGGTCGCCGTGGACGGTGACGCCGGCGGACTGTAGTGCACCCACCACGCGGTCCACGGCGGCGTCACCGAGGGCCTCGTCGAGCAACACCGTCTCGGTGGCGTTGCACACGCTGCAGCGACGGGTCTTGCCGTTGAGCAGCAGCCTGATCGCCTCGTCGAGATCGGCGTCCCCATGGATGTAGAGGTGGCAGTTGCCGGTGCCGGTCTCGATGGCCGGGACCTTGGCGTTCTCCACGACGGTCTGGATGAGCCCGGCGCCGCCGCGGGGGATCACCACGTCGACCAGACCGCGCGCCTGGATCAGGTGCGTCACCGATGACCGGTCCGCCGACGGCAGCAGCTGGGCGGCGTCGACCGGCAGTTCGTGGCTGGCCAGGACGTCGCGCAGAACCGTCACGAGCGCCTCGTTGGAGTGCCGAGCCGAGCGCGACCCGCGCAGCAGCGCCGCGTTGCCCGACTTGAACGCCAGGCCGAACGCGTCGACGGTGACGTTGGGGCGGCCCTCGTAGATCATGCCGATCACACCCAGCGGCACGCGGATCTGACGCAGCTGCAGACCGTTGGGGCGGGTGGAGCCGCGGGTGACGGTGCCGATCGGGTCGGCCAGCCCCGCCACCTGCCGCAGGCCACCGGCGATGCCCTCGATCCGATCGGCGGTCAGGCGCAGCCGGTCCAGCATGGCCTCGCCGGTGCCCCCCGCCTCCTGCTCCACTATGTCGCGGTCGTTGGCCGCGAGGATCTCCGCCTGCGAGGTCACCAGCGCGTCGGCCGCCGCCAGCAGGAGCGCGTTCTTACGATCCGCGGTCAACAGCGCCAGTTCACGTGAGGCAGCCCGGGCGCGGCGCGCCGCGTCGCGGACTGCGTCGCGCGTCGGGTCGGTGGCGGGCCGATCGGCGTCCGTCTGGCCGGAGAGGTCGGGGGCGTCGAGTTGGCTGGTGGTCATGACCGCCAGCTTACCGATGCGGCCGATGAGCCCACCGCGACCAGTCAGACGGCGGGGACGGCCCCGGTCTCGCGCACGGCGAACTCGCGGAAGCGACGGGCGAGGTCCGGATCACCGGCCGGGGCGGATCGCTCGCACGGGCCGGGGGACCCGGCGATCTGACGGAAGCCAGACGGGCCGATGTACGAGGCGGGCGGGAGCGCCTCCGTCGCAGCGAACAGGAGCGGTCGAGCCCCGTCGGCCGCGGTGGGGACGACCCTGCGACCGAGCAGATCGAGTACCGCGTTGACCGGCGGGAACGGCGTCGGGTCGAGGATCGAGGTGGCGGCGAACCCGGGGTGCGCGAGCTGGACGTCCACTGGCGATCCGGCAGCGGTGAGCCGGTTCTGCAGGTCCAGTCCCCAGAGCATGCACGCGAGCTTGGACTGGGCGTACGCCGCCGCCATCGAGTACGGGCGCCGCCGGAAGTGCGGGTCCTCGAAGTCGATCCGCCCCTTGGCGTGGGCCATCGACGCCGTGATCACGACCCGCTCCCGGATCCGCGGCAGCAACAACTCGGTGAGCAGGAACGGCCCCAGGACATTGACCCCCAGGTGCAGCTCGAAGCCGTCGGAGGTCTCCCGTCGGGTCTTGCTCATGAGGCCGGCGTTGTCCAACAGCACGTCGATCGGGTCGGTGTACCCCGCCGCGAACTCGCGCACGGCGTCGAGGCGGCCCAGGTCGAGTTCGTGGATCTCCGTCGAGCCGCCGATCTCCGCCGCCGCCGACTCCCCCTCGGCGCGGGTGATCGACGGGAGCACCACGTGGGCGCCGCGGCGCGCACACTCGCGTGCCGCCTCCTTGCCGATGCCACTCGTGCCGCCCGTGACCATGATCCTCCGGCCGGTCAGGTCTGGCAGGGAGTCCACTGTCCACTTCTGTGCGCTCATGGACCCCAGTGTGCTGGGGCGGCAGGACTTGCGGTGGGGCTACCGGTCCGGAGGTCGTGCTGCCGCTGCTCACGCCGTCACCTCGGGAAGAGCGCGGCGCTCCGTTGTGATCGGTGGCACACTCTGAACTCCGATGGGTCACCACGGAACGAGCTCCGATCCGAGGAGAAGCAGTGACCGACGTCCCTCACACCACCGCACGTCACACCACCAACGAGGGCGGTGACTCGCTGGACCTCAACTCCGTGTTCGTCCGTCCGGGCGAGGCCACCGAATTGCCCCGCTTCGAGCTACCGAGGGGCCAGGCCCTACCCGAGACCGCCTATCAGATCGTGCACGACGAGGCGATGCTCGACGGCAACGCGCGGCTCAACCTGGCCACGTTCGTCTCCACGTGGATGGACGACGAGGCCCGGCGCCTGTACGCCGAGACCGTCGACAAGAACATGATCGACAAGGACGAGTACCCCCAGACCGCCGCGATCGAGGAACGGTGCTGGCGGATGATCGCCGGTCTCTGGAACGTGCCGGACGTGCAGTACTCCATCGGCACCTCCACCATCGGTTCCTCCGAGGCCTGCATGCTGGGCGGGCTCGCGCTGAAGCGGCACTGGCAGGCCGGGCGCAGGGCCCGGGGCGAGTCGACGGAGAGCCCCAACATCGTCCTGTCGACCGCCGTGCAGGTCTGCTGGGAGAAGTTCTGCAACTACTTCGAGGTGGAGCCCCGCTGGGTGCCGATCTCGGTGGAGCACCCGATGCTCGACGGCCACGATCTCGAGACGTACGTGGACGAGAACACCATCGGGGTCGTCGCCATCATGGGCGTCACCTATACCGGCGCCTACGAGCCGGTGGCGGAGATCGCCCGGAAGCTCGACGAGATCGAGAAGGCCACCGGCCTCGACGTCAAGATCCACGTCGACGGCGCGTCCGGCGGCATGGTCGCCCCGTTCTGCCAACCCGACCTGGAATGGGACTTCCGCGTCGAGCGCGTCGTGTCCATCAACACCTCCGGCCACAAGTACGGACTCGTCTACCCCGGTGTGGGCTGGATCGTGTGGCGCGACACGGACGCTCTCCCGGAGAGCATGATCTTCCACTGCAGCTACCTCGGCGGTGACATGCCGACCCTCGCGCTGAACTTCTCGCGCCCCGGTGCCCAGGTGCTGCTGCAGTACTACATGTTCCTCAGGCTCGGCTGGGAGGGCTACCGCCAGGTCCAGCAGGGATCCCTCGACGTCGCACAGTTCCTGTCCACGGAGATCGGGAAACTCGCCCCGTTCGAGTTGGTGAGCCGCGGCGACACGATCCCGGTCCTCGCGTGGCGGCTCAAGGAGGGGCACACGGACACCTGGACCCTCTACGACCTGTCGGATCGACTGAGGATGAAGGGCTGGCTCGTGCCCGCGTACCCCCTCGCCGACGATCTGGCGCACCTGACGGTGCTGCGCATCGTGGTCCGCGTCGGCCTCAGCCGCGACCTGGCCTCGGCGTTGATCAAGGACATCGCCAGCGAGGTGTCGTTCCTCGACGAGCTCGACTCACCGATGCCGCGCAGGGGAGCAGGATCGCATTTCCACCACTGAGTGAGCCGGAGCGAGAGGCCGGGGCGACCGGCCCGGAGCTATCCGCGCGCCAGTACGGCCACCATGAAATCACTGTCCCCGCTGAACGGCCGGAGGTCCCACGTCGACCAGCGCTGCTCCAGCACCAACCCGGCCTCGCGCGCGTCGGCGTCGAACTCCTCGCTCGACCACCCGCGGTCGAGCCCGAACCCCACCACGAGCCGCCCGGGCCGTCCCTCGACGTCCTCGGACGCCGTCACCAGACGAGCGGCGAGATTGGCCAGTACGGCACCGCGGTCGGCGGGGTCGACGAACGCCAGGACGTTGCCGGCGGAGACCGCCAGGTCGAACGGGCCGGCGGCCCAGCCGTCCCCGGCCAGGTCCGCCACCTCCCAGGTGGCCTCAGGGCACAGTTCGCGCGCCCGTTGGACCAGGTGCGGGTCGAGGTCCACGCCGGTGACCCGGTGCCCGCGCTCGTGCAGGTACGCACCAGTGCGGCCCTGTCCGCACCCCACGTCGAGGATCCGGGCCCCACGTGGCGCCATCGCATCGATCAGCCGCGCCTCGCCGTCGATGTCCACGCCCTCGGCCACCATGTCGTCCCACCGCCTGGCGTACCGGTGCGAGTGCTCGGGGTCGGCTTCCACGATCTTCCTCCACGTCTGCGTCATGGATCCCAGTATGACTGCGCCGTGCCCCGACCATCGTCGACGTCAACCGTCCAGCTGGCGCATCAGCCGGAAAGCCGTCAGGTCCGCGCCACGGTTCTGGTTGACCAGCGCGAGAACCACGGTGCCGGAGACCGGACTCATGATCGCGATGGACCGGAATCCGCCGGTCCCGCCGTTGTGCCACAGGGTCTGATCCCCCGCACGGTGCCACCCGAGCCCCATCTGCTGCGGCCCACCCGGCGGTGTGGCATGGGAGAGGCGGATGGCATCGCCGAGCTCGGTGCTCGCCGGGTCGACCTGCGCCGCGAGGAACCGGACCATGTCCGAGGCCGTGGACCGTAGTGCGCCCGCGCCCGCGATCCCGTCGAGGGGCCAGGGTTCGGCGGTGCGACGACGACTCCGGAATCCCACCGCCATCCGCCGGCGCTGATCGGTGGTCATCTGGGCATGGACCACGGTGTCCACCATCCCGAGCGGGCCGCAGACCCGGTCGCGGACGAGCGTGCCGTAGTCCAGTCCGGTCTCCGTGGCCAACGCGGTGCCGAGGAGTCCGAATCCGAGGTTCGAGTACTTGGGCTTGCCGGGTCCGGGCACCCGCTTGAGTCGTGCGTCGCTCAGACTCCGCAGCACGTCTTGCTCGGTGAGTCCCGCGTACGGGTCGGCACCACTGAGCTGGTAGTCGACATTCTCCCGGAGCCCGAGACGCACCGGCGACCGCGGGAGCCCGGAGGTGTGGGTCGCGAGGTGTTGCAGGGTGATCTGTACCCCGGCCCGGCTCGGAACCTCCACACCCGCCGGGAGGAGTTCACGTACCGGGGTGTCGAGCCGCCAGTCCCCTCGGATCACGCCGTCGGCGAGCAGGAGCGCGGTGAACGTCTTGGTGATCGACCCGATCTCGAACAACGTACGTGCGTCCGGGACCCCACCGCGGCCGTCGTCGCCGCCGGAGGCGACCGACACGTCGCCGGACGGACCTCCGCCGACCACCAGTCCGACTCGTCGACGCGCCAGCCGGTCGGCCGCTCTCCCGACGAGACCCGCACGCCCGCTCTTCCGGGACCCCGTCTGGAAATCCTCGCCACCCATGGCCCCGAGTCAACGTCATCCGGCCGTCCACCGCATCCCCCCCTGTCGGAACAGTGGTGCACGATGGGCGACATGCCCTCCCTTCCCAGCGCCGTCTCCACCACCGGACCCGACCGTCACGCGCTCCGCTCGCGGGCGGACGAACTGTTGACCGCGCTCGCCGGCCAGGGTGCGACGCTGCGGGAGGATCAGTGGACGGCGATCGAGGCACTCGTGGCCGACCGCCGACGTGCCCTGGTGGTCCAGCGCACGGGCTGGGGCAAGTCGGCGGTGTACTTCATCGCCGCCCGCCTGCTGCGGGAACTCGGCTCGGGGCCCACGGTGATCGTCTCGCCCCTGTTGGCACTCATGCGAAACCAGGTCGAGGCGGCCGCCCGGGCCGGGGTGCGGGCGGCCACCATCAACTCGGCCAACATGACCGAGTGGGACGACGTACGCGCCTCGGTCCGCGCCGGCGAGGTGGACGTGCTGCTGGTCAGCCCGGAACGGCTCAACAACCCCGATTTCCGCGATACCGTGTTGCCCGCCCTGGCGGCGGACGCCGGCCTGGTGGTGGTGGACGAGGCCCACTGCGTCTCGGACTGGGGGCACGACTTCCGGCCCGACTACCGCCGGATCCGTACGCTCCTGGCCGACCTACCCGAGGGCGTTCCGGTGCTGGCCACCACCGCCACGGCCAACGACCGCGTGGTGCGCGACGTGGCGCAGCAGCTCGGCGTGGGCGAGCGGCCGGGTGGGCCCGGTCACCCGAACACGGATGCGGGCGACTCCGCGGAGTCGGACACCCTCGTCCTGCGCGGCGGGCTGGACCGTGAGTCCCTGCGTCTGTCGGTGGTCGCGATCGACGACTCGGAGCGGCGCGCGGCCTGGCTGGTGGAGAACCTGGAGTCCCTGCCGGGCAGTGGGATCGTCTACAGCCTGACCGTCGCGGCTGCCGAGGACATGGCCGAGCTGCTGACCTCCGCCGGGCACCGCGTGAGCGCGTACACCGGGCGGACGGACGCCGCCGAGCGCGAGGAGCTCGAGCGCGCCCTGCTGGACAACGAGGTCAAGGCGCTGGTCGCCACGTCCGCGCTGGGCATGGGGTTCGACAAACCGGACCTGGGATTCGTCGTGCATCTGGGTGCCCCGCCCTCCCCCATCTCGTACTACCAGCAGATCGGCCGCGCCGGCCGTGCGGCCGACCGGGCCGAGGTCGTCCTGCTGCCCGGCCCCGAGGACCGGGCCATCTGGAACCACTTCGCCTCCCTGGCCTTCCCGGCCGAGGACGTGGTCCGGCGGGTCCTCGATGCACTCGAACCCGACCGCCCGCAGTCCACGCAGGCCCTGGAACCCGCGGTGGATCTGGGCCGGACCCGCCTGGAGATGGTGCTCAAGGTCCTCGACGTGGACGGTGCGGTCCAGCGGGTCCGTGGCGGGTGGATCTCCACCGGCCGGCAGTGGGACTACGACGCACAGCGCTACGCGGGCCTGGCCGAGGCGAGGAAGGCCGAGCAGGCGGCGATGATCGAGTACGAGCGGACCGACTCGTGCCGCATGGAGTTCCTGCGCACCCAACTCGACGACCCCACCCTCGACCCGGCGTCCGGCGGGTGCGGGCGCTGCGACAACTGCACCGGTGAACGCAGGACCACCGCCGTCGACGACGGCTCCCTGCGACGGGCCCGCGAGGCACTGGAACGTCCCGGGGTGGTTCTGCCCCCACGCCGGCAGTGGCCCACCGGGCTCGCGCGGCTCGACGTACCTCTCAAGGGCAAGATCGCCGACGGCCCCGCCGAGGGCCGCGCGCTGGCGCGCCTGACCGACCTCGGACTGGGCCAGAAACTTCGAGGGTTGCTCGCCGAGCCCGACCAGGAGGCGCCCGACTGGGTTGTCCGCGCCTGCGTTCCGGTTCTGCGCGACTGGGGGTGGGACGAGCGCCCCACCGGGGTGGCGGCACTGCTCACCGGCGAGCGGCCGATCCTCGTGGGGAGTCTGGCCCGGGCCCTCGCGCAGATGGGCCGCATGGACCACCTCGGGGAGCTCACCCGGGACGCCTCTCTCCCACCGGTGACCGCCCAGAACTCGGCCTACCGCGTAGCTCAGCTGTGGGGCACCCTCACGGGCCCGGCCACCGCTCCCGACGGGCCCGTCCTGTTGGTCACCGATCTGTTCGGAACGGGTTGGACGGCCACGGAAGCCGCCAGGCATCTGCGATCCACCGGGGCCCCGGCCGTCCTGCCCCTGGCGGTGGCCACCGCCGGCTGAGCCGACGGGTGTGCAGCAGCGGCGGAGCCGTCGACACGGGATAATCACGCCCATGGACTTCTCAGCGGTTCTGACAAGGCGCCTCGGGCCGGGTTTCACCACCTCCTACGCGCGGGATCCGAGGTGAGCGCCCTGACGGTGGCCGCACTCGCCGTCGGATTCGTCCTGCTGGTCGCGGGCGGGGAGTCGCTGGTCCGCGGCGCGTCCAGACTGGCCGGCACCCTGGGGATCTCCCCGCTGGTGGTGGGGCTGACCGTCGTCGCCTTCGCCACCTCGACCCCGGAACTCGCGGTGAGCGTCGACGCCGCCCTCAGTGGCCACCCGGGCCTGGCTGTCGGCAACGTGGTGGGCAGCAACATCGCGAACATCCTGCTCATCCTGGGGCTCACGGCGTTGATCGCCCCGCTGGTCGCCAAGTCCCGGATCGTTCGCGTCGACATCCCCATCATGGTGGGGTTCTCCATCGTGCTGTTGCTGGTCGCTCTCGACGGGGTGATCAGTTCTCTCAACGGCCTTCTGTTGCTCGCCGGTGTGGTGGCATACGTGGTGGCGACCGTGGTCATCTCGCGCAAGCGCAGCGCTGACCCGATTCCGACTCCGACGGACACCGAACAGGGCGGATCGGCCGGCGAGGGCGCTGGCGTCGGCGCGGACGACGAGCAGTCGTCCGACGACGGGGCGTCGCACTCGGCGCTCAAGAGCAGCGCGCTGGTGGCTCTGGGCGTGCTCATGCTCGTCGTGGGCGCACGCCTCCTCGTCACCGCAGCGAGCGACCTCGCGGCGGCGTGGGGCATGAGCGATCTGGTCATCGGTCTCACGGTGGTGGCGATCGGCACGTCCCTCCCGGAGCTCGCGACCAGCCTCGTTGCCGCGTACCGGGGGGAGCGCGACCTCGCCGTGGGGAACATCGTCGGCAGCAACGTGTTCAACATCGGTGCCGTTCTGGGCATCACCTCGCTCATCACGCCCATCGAGGTCGCGGCGGGGGCCATCCGCTTCGACCTGCCGATCATGGTGGCGGTCGCGCTGGCCCTCCTCCCCATAGCCTTCACCGGTATGGCGATCACACGCTGGGAAGGTCTCGTCTTCACCGGGTTCTACGCGGCCTACATCCTGTACGTGGTGCTCCAGGCGTCCGACCACGACGCGTTGGAGCCGTTCAGTACCGCGATGCTCTGGTTCGTCATCCCCTTCACCGCGCTGTGGCTGATCGTGTTGGCCACCTACGAACTCGGTGTGCTCCGCGGGCGAAGACAGGCTCGACGGCACCTCGTCCCGGAGGAGTAGCGAGGTGCCGGAGGAGCAACGAGCTGTGGCCGCGGATCGCTGAGCGGCCCTGACCGCGGGGGTCAGGACAGCTCGGCGAAGCGCTCGGTGTCGCGGACCTTCCCGGAGACGATGATGGTGTCGCCGGACGTGAGAACCGTGTCGGCGGTGGCGTAGGTGAAGCCCTCTCCCGGGCGTTTGATGGCGACCACCGTGACTCCGAAATGGGTGCGGATGCTGCTCTGCCCGAGGGGATGGCCGAGAGCAAACGCCGGGGCGGATGTCTTGACCATCGCGAAGCCGTCGTCGAACTCGATGTAGTCGATCATCCGGCCCCGCACCAGGTGGGCCACACGTTTCCCCATGTCGTGCTCGGGCCGCACGACGTGATGGACACCGACCTGGGTCAGGATCTTGGCGTGGGAGTTGCTGGTGGCCTTGGCCCAGATATTGGGCACTCCCAGGTTGATGAGAACCGAGGCGGTGAGCAGACTGGCCTCGAGATCGGAACCCATGCCCACGACCGCCCGGTCGAACTGGTGAACCGACAACTGGCGCAACGATTCCTCGTCGGTGGTGTCGGCCACCACCGCGTGGGTCAGACGGTGGGAGATCTTCTGCACCACGGCGTCGCTGGAGTCCACTCCCAGCACTTCCGCGCCCTGTGCCATCAACTCCAGGGCCAGGGACTTGCCGAACCGGCCCAGTCCGAGCACTACGACAGCATCGGGAGCTCGTCGTCTAGCCAATGAGGGGCCTCTCTGCGGGAAGGTCGTACCTGCGGCCACGCTGTCGCGCGGCCAGGGCGCTGACCATGGTGATCGGGCCGATGCGACCCAGGTACATGAGCAATACCAGTATCCACTGACCCCAGTGGGGAAGCTCGGCGGTGATCCCCGTGGACAACCCCACGGTGGCGAACGCCGAGGTGACCTCGAACAGTAGCTCGTTGAGCCCGAACGGCGTGCCGGCCAACAACACGATCGTCGAGGTCATCACGAGCCCGATTCCGATCAACGCCACCGCCAGCGCCTGACGCTGCACCCGGGTGTCGACGCGGCGATCGAGGATGGTCACCGACCGCTCTCCCCGGACCTCCGCGATGATGATGAACAGCAACAGGGCGAAGGTGGTCACCTTGATCCCGCCGGCGGTGCCACCGCTGCCCCCGCCGATGAACATCAGCACATCGGTGACCAACAGCGTCGCGTCGTCCAACTGTGCGTAGTCGACACTGTTGAACCCGGCCGTCCGGGGCATCACGCCCTGGAACGCGGCCACCAGGACCTTCTGGGCCGCACTGTAGGTCTGCAGGGTGCGGGCCCACTCCAGAGCGAGGACCGCGGCGAAGCCGACCACCAGCAGTACCGCCGTGACCGAGACGGTCAGTCGAGTGTGCAGTGTCCACCCCGTCCGGGATCGGCTCCCCGGTGCCGCCCGTCGCAACCTCCGCCCCACCTCGAACAGGACGGGGAACCCCAGGCCTCCCAGGATCACCGCGATCATCAGCGGTACGCAGATCCACGGGTCGGTGGCGAACCCGATCATGTTGTCGCTGTAGAGGGCGAACCCGGCGTTGTTGAACGCCGAGATCGAGTGGAACACCCCGAGCCACAGTGCCCGCAGCACGGGTTCGTCGTAGCCCAGAGCGAAGCGGAGCGTCAGTGCCGCCGCGGTGACCAACTCGATCACCACGCTCAACCGGATCACACCGATGACGACGTCGCGGACGTCGCCGAGCTCGGAGGCCCGGGACTCGGCCGCGGTGTTCATCCGGGCCTTGAGCCCGATCTGGTCGGCCAGCATCAGACCGACCATCGAGGCCATGGTCATGATCCCCAGGCCGCCGGCCTGGATCAACGCGAGGATGACCACCTGCCCGAACCCGGACCAGTGCACAGGGGTGTCCACGACGATCAACCCGGTCAGGCACATCGCTGACGTCGCCGTGAACAGCGCCTCCGTCACGCTCGTGCTACTGCCGGCTTCGACCGCTCCGGGAAGCAGCAACAACGCGGTACCCAACAC
>JBKBUP010000369.1:0-972 GCA_046289795.1 Dietzia sp.
ACCGCGGAGCACGGCGGCCACGGCGCGGGCGCCCACAAGAACGGCGGGCACGGCAGCGACCTGGTCCTGCCCGTCCCCGATGGCACCGTCGTCACCGACGCCCGGGGTGTCGTGCTGGCCGACATGGTCGGCGCCGGCACCGAGATGGTCGTCGCCCGCGGCGGTCGTGGCGGGCTCGGCAACGCCGCGCTGGCCTCCTCCAAGCGCAAGGCCCCCGGCGTCGCCCTGCTCGGGGAGCCCGGCGACCAGATCGAGGTCCGGCTGGTGCCCAACCTCGGTGTCGTCACGGCCGGTGACACCGTGTTCACCGTGGCCGACGTGCCCGGCCTGATCGAGGGCGCGGCCGAGGGCCGGGGACTGGGACACGACTTCCTGCGCCACATCGAGCGCTGCGCCGCCCTGGTCCACGTCGTCGACACCGCCACGATGGAGCCCGGCCGCAACCCCGTCGAGGACCTCGACATCATCGAGAACGAGCTGGCCCGCTACGGCGGTCTCGAGGACCGGCCCCGTCTGGTGGCCCTCAACAAGATCGACGTCCCCGATGGTCGCGACATCGCCTCGTTCGTGGTCGACGAGCTGCGCGGGCGGGGCCTGCGCGTGTTCCCGGTGTCCGCCGCCTCGGGTGAGGGGATGCGCGAGCTGACCTTCGCGATGGCCGAGATCGTGGCTGCCGCCCGCGCTGCCCGGCCCGCGGTGGAGGCCCAGCGGATCGTGCTGCGCCCACCCTCGGTCGACGGCAGCGGGGACTTCACCGTCAAGAGGACCGGCGAGGGCTGGCGGGTGCGCGGCGAGAAGCCGGAGCGGTGGGTGCGCCAGACCGACTTCAGCAACGACGAGGCGGTCGGCTTCCTGTCCGACCGGCTCAACCGGCTGGGGGTGGAGAAGCGCCTGGTCGAGCTCGGGGCCGAGGAGGGTGACACGGTGCTCATCGGCGATCCCGACAACTCCGTCGTCTTCGACTTCCAGCCC
>JBKBUP010000370.1:0-970 GCA_046289795.1 Dietzia sp.
CGACGCCGACGTGGGGGGGGGGCTCTCGTCGTCGTCGTCGGCGAGGTCCAGCTCCCCCACCAGGACGTCGCGCTGACCCACCCGGAACTCCCCCTCGGGGTAACACATGGGCGCCGAGCCGTCGCAGCACCCGCCCGACTGGTGGAACATCACCGGGCCGTGGCGGCCGACGAGTTCGCGGATCAGCTCGGCAGCCGGTTCGGTGACCACGACGCGTGGCGGGAGCCCCGGCGGCGCACCCTCCGGCGGCACGGCCCGCGCCGCGATCGGAACGTTTCCGCCCGAGGGCAGCCCGCACACGTCGTCCATCATCATTCCTCTCGCTCGTCAGTCAACCCGGTTGTCGGTCAACCCGGCTGTCGGCCACACCGGCTCAGAAGAAGCCCTGCGGCTTGCCCGAGTAGCTCACCAGCAGGCACTTGGTCTGCTGGTAGTGGTCCAGCATCATGCGGTGGTTCTCGCGTCCGATGCCGGACTGCTTGTATCCGCCGAACGCCGCGTGGGCCGGGTACTGGTGGTAGGTGTTGGTCCACACCCGGCCGGCCTGGATGGTGCGCCCCGCACGGTAGGCGGTGGTGCCGTTGCGCGACCACACGCCGGCGCCCAGGCCGTAGAGCGTGTCGTTGGCGATCATCATGGCGTCGTCGAAGTCGGTGAACGAGCTCAAGCTGAGCACCGGCCCGAAGATCTCCTCCTGGAACAGCCGCATCTTGTTGTGGCCGCGGAACACCGTCGGCTGCACGTAGAACCCGCCCGCGAGGTCGCCCTCGAGCTCCGCCCGCCCGCCACCGGTGAGCACGTCCGCGCCCTCCTGCTTGCCGATGTCGATGTACGACAGGATCTTCTCCAGCTGGTCGTTGGAGGCCTGCGCACCGAGCATGGTGTCGGTGTCGAGGGGGTTGCCCTGGGTGATCTTGTTGGTGCGCTCGATCGCGAGCTCGCTGAACTCGTCGAAGACCGACCTCTGCAC
>JBKBUP010000371.1:0-967 GCA_046289795.1 Dietzia sp.
CCGTGCAAGGACTGCGCGTGCGTAGTCAGAGGTGTGGTGGTGACCACCATGCTGGAGCCGGAGGCGCTGGTGCAGACGGCGCGGTGGGCGCTCCAACGTGCAGCATGGGACGGAGAGGGAGAAGAGGAGCCACGCCCTGGCCTCTCCGCGGCCGGCGAGGAGGCAAACTGGGTGACGCGCCGCTGGCGCCGCTGGTGCCGCCCCTGGTGCCGCCCCTGGCTCACAATGAGCTGGTGGTGCACGTGGCGGGGCTGGAGAGCAGCAGGGTGCAAGTGATCCCGCAGGTAATGCCGCGTGTGGTGCCAGAGATACGGCCAGTGCACCGCACACGGCAGCCCTGGTTGAGTGCAGCACGCGACGGGCATGCCCGTGTGCTGCGGCGGACGCGGGCCGCATGCTCGGTGTTGTGGGCGATGCACCGCAGCTGTCGGGGACGCATCTGGCAGCGCTGGGGGCGGCTGGCGCGGCAGCTGCGGTGAAGCCGGGCGCCTTGTATGGTGCTGGCGCTGCTGGCGCTGCTGGCGCTGCTGGCGCTGCTGACCGAGCGCTGCTGGCGTCGCTGGTGCTGCTGGCTGTGCGCATGACGTCGCTGCTGGCGCCGACTGCAACGCACAAGCCGACGTGGACGCGGGTGGAGCTGCTGGCGTTGTTGGAGCTGCTGGCGTTGTTGGAGCTGCTGGTGCTGCTGGCGCTGCTGGAGCTGCTGGCGTTGCGGGTGTCGCAGCGGTGCGGAAGACGAACACGCTGCAGGAGCGTCCGGTGCTGCGGCGGAGCATGCTGGCAACGATGACGGCGCCGGTGGCCGTGGCGCCGCGGACACTACAGGCGCCGATGGCACTGCAGGCCATGCCGTGGCAGCGAGACGAGACGGCGCCGCGGATTCCAGGCAGCGACGACACCGACGACGATGACGAGGGAATGGAGAGACGCGATGCAGGCCTGATGAGTGGTGCAGGAGATCAGGGGG
>JBKBUP010000372.1:0-959 GCA_046289795.1 Dietzia sp.
AGCACGCCCGAGGACTCGGTGAGGCCGTAGCCCTCGAGGAGGTCGAAGCCGGCGCCACGGTAGAAGTGGCCGAGACGGGCGCCCAGGGGGCCGCCACCGGAGATGATGCGGTTGCACTCGCCGCCCAGGGCCTCGTGCAGCTTCGAGTAGACGAGCTTGGAGAACAGCTTCTGCTTGAGCGCCAATCCCGCGGACGGCTTCCCGCCGTTCTCGATGGCCTTGGAGTAGTCGATGGCGGTCTGGACCGCGGCCTTGAAGATCTTGGCCTTGGCGCCACCGGCGGCCTCGGCCTTGCCCGCAGCGGAGTTGTAGACCTTCTCCAGCACGCGCGGGACCGACACGAGGAAGGTCGGGTGGATCTCCGCGAGCCGCTCGACGACCTTGGTGGTGTCGGGCTCGTGGGCCACGGCGACGCGCTTGTAGAAGCAGGCCACCTCGAGGATGCGGGCCAGGACGTGGGCCAGCGGCAGGAAGATGAGGGTGCGGCTGTTGGGGACGAACGCGTCCTTGAGCTGCTCCTCGACGGACACGACGACGCCGGCGAATCCACCGTGCAGGATCTCGCAGCCCTTGGGGTTGCCCGTCGTGCCGGAGGTGTAGACGATGGCGCAGGGGTCCTCGTGGCCCGTCGCCAGCGAGGCCTGCTCGACCTGCTCGTCGGTGATGTCGGCTCCCGCGGCGGTGAGCTGGGCGATCAGGTCGTTGTCGATGACCATGATGTCGCCGCTCCACTCGGTGCCGGACGTGAGCACCTCACGGAGTTCGAGGTCCTCGACCACGGCGAAGGTCGCGCCGGAGTCGGTGAGGATCCAGTTGCACTGGCCCGACGAGGAGGTCTCGTAGATCGGCACCGTGACTGCGCCGACGGCCCAGGAGGCCCATGCGATGAGCGACCACTCGTAGCGGGTGTGGCTCATGATGGCCAGGCGGTCACCGGGCTTGACGCCCCGGGCGATGAG
>JBKBUP010000373.1:0-956 GCA_046289795.1 Dietzia sp.
GGTCGACGCCGACGGCCGGCTCGCTCCAGTCGACACACGCGTCCTCGACGAGGATCTTGGGGGCGAACGACACCCCCTCCTCCGGCTGCTCCCGGGCGACCAACGACCCGTCGGCGATGCCGTCGAGGGTGGCGATCAGGAGGCCGGCGCCCCCCTCGGCCAGCCGGGCGAGCAGGTCGCCGGCGGTGTCCTCGGCCCGGATCCGCTCGGTCATCACCCCGAAGGTCGGCCCGGCGTCGAGCTCCTTGACGATCCGGAAGGTGGTGGCGCCGGTGACCTCGTCGCCCGCCCAGATGGCGTGCTGGACCGGGGCCGCGCCGCGCCACGCGGGCAGGCACGAGAAGTGGAGGTTCACCCAGCCGTGCACGGGGATGTCGAGCGCCGACTGAGGCAGCAGAGCGCCGTACGCCACCACCGGGCAGCAGTCGGGACGCAGCTCGCCCAGCGCCGCCCAGAAGTCGGGGTCCCGCGGATGCTCGGGCTTGAGGACGGGTACGCCGAGCTCCACGGCGCGCTGGGCCACGGGGCTCGCCACCAGCCTGCGACCACGACCGGCCGGCGCATCGGGCCGGGTGACCACACCGACGAGGTCGTGACCGGACTCGGCCACCGCGTCGAGGGCCGGAACGGCCACCTCGGGGGTGCCGGCGAAGACGACCCGCATCTCAGAGACCCAATCCGTTCGTGGCGTGGGGGGAGATCCTCACGGTGGGCCGCTCGGTGGCGAACCAGTCGGCCTCGCGGATCTCCTTCATCGCCGCCTTGCGGGCGGCGCTGTCGAGCCGGTCGAGGAAGAGGATGCCGTCGAGGTGGTCGGTCTCGTGCTGGATCGCCCGGGCCAGCATCTGTGAGCCCTCGATGGTGACCGGCTCGCCGTGCATGCTGAAGCCGCGAGCGACCACCGAGAGGGCGCGGGTGCAGTCGTAGGTCAGGTCGGGGATCGACAGGCAACCCTC
>JBKBUP010000374.1:0-949 GCA_046289795.1 Dietzia sp.
GACGCCGGCTGGCGCCTGCACCCCGGAGTGGCACTGCGTCCCGAGCCGTTCGGGGCCCTGCTCTACCACTTCCACACCCGCAAGCTCAGCTTCCTCAAGTCGCCGACCATCGTCGAGGTGGTCCGCATCCTCGCCGACCACCCCACCGCCCGCGCCGCGTGCGCCGCCGCCGGTGTACCGATCGACGACCCCGGGACCGCCCGCCTGTACCTGCACGCGCTCGGCCAGCTCGCCGCCTCGCGCATGATCGAGGAGACCTCATGACCAGCACGCTGAACCGACCGAGCACGGCCCCCGCCCCCGTCGGCCGGCTGGTGGATCAGTTCGAGCGCGGACTCGACGCCCCCATCTGCCTGACCTGGGAGCTCACTTACGCCTGCAACCTGGCCTGCGTGCACTGCCTGAGCTCGTCGGGCAAGCGGGATCCCCGGGAGCTGAGCACCGAGCAGTGCAAGGCGATCATCGACGAGTTGCAGAAGATGCAGGTCTTCTACGTCAACATCGGCGGCGGCGAGCCCACCGTCCGTCCCGACTTCTGGGAGCTCGTCGACTACGCGACGAGTCACCAGGTGGGCGTGAAGTTCTCCACCAACGGGGTACGCATCGACGAGAAGGTGGCGCAGCGCCTGGCCGCCAGCGACTACGTGGACGTGCAGATCTCCATCGACGGTGCCACGGCCGAGGTCAACGACGCGGTCCGCGGACCGGGGTCCTTCGACATGGCCGTGCGGGCCCTGGAGAACCTCAAGAACGCGGGGTTCACCGACGCCAAGATCTCCGTGGTGGTCACGCGCGAGAACGTCACCCAGCTCGACGAGTTCAAGGCCCTGGCGGACCGCTACGACGCGACCCTGCGTATCACCCGCCTGCGGCCCTCGGGCCGGGGCGCGGACGTGTGGGACGACCTCCACCCGCTGCCCGAGCAGCAGAAGGACCTCTACGACTGGCT
>JBKBUP010000375.1:0-908 GCA_046289795.1 Dietzia sp.
GGCTGCTGATTCGCCGCCGCTCTCCCCGCTGCCTGGACCGCTGGGAGCGGGGGCAGCGACGGAGCGATTGCTCGCTCTAACGGCGGCAGGCGCTTCCGCCACCTCGTGGCGAGGCCAGCAGTCGGCGTCAAAGAAGTCCGCAAACACATCGCTGCCGTACGCCACCCCCGCGCCTGCGTGCGGCGGCATCGCGTCTGCCGGCGGAAGCACGGACACTGTCGCGCCGCATCGGCAGCAGATCGATGGTCAGCATTGCGCGGGCGTGCGGCGCGGTGATGGTGGCAGTGCAATGTGGCGCACTTGGGCAGGCATCAGGCGGGGTCAGGGGGAGCGCGGCCAGCGTGAGCGACATGGCGCGCGCCACCAGCGCAGGAACGGGTGCGGGAAGGTTGGACAGGATGCGGACCGCCATGCCAAAGTCCTGCCGCAGGCAGCGCACGCACATCGTGGGCACGCGATGGGCACGGGGTGGGCGCAGGCGGCGGCGGGCGCGGCGGGCGCGGCGGGCGCGGCGGGCGCGGCGCACCGCTGCCAGCAGCTCCCGGCGCAGACACACGAGGAGGCAGACGCCGAACAGCGGCACCGCGACCGGTGGCGCTGCGCGAACGCACCGTCAGCGCACGCGCGGTCAGTGCACGCCGGCGCCCGCCCACCCGCTAGCAGCCGGTCCCACAGCGCCAGCACGTGCTCCAGCGGCAGCGAGTGCGCGAACAGCGTCATAAGCCACGGCACCGCAAAGGCATCGGGGGTCACGTTCAGTGCGCTGAGATGGCAGGCCAGCTGCCAGCGGCGCAACCACATGTAAGCCGGTGGGCACGGCGGCGCTGCCGGCAGCGGAGCGCCGTACTTCAGGGTCGTGAAACGCCAACAGCTGGCGGAACTGAAGCAGTCGATGCTGTGGCGACTGC
>JBKBUP010000376.1:0-890 GCA_046289795.1 Dietzia sp.
AGCCTGCCCAGCCTCCTCCGCGTCCGAATCTTCTTCCATCAGCGCAGCCAGCGGCGTGCTGGCGCGAGAGCTGTCATCCCCTTCGTCTCCCGAGCGAGGCCGCTTTCGCGTGCGCAGCGCTGCCGCCGCGCCAGCAGGCACGGAGTCATCATCAGACGCCTCGCCGGCCTCCGCCGCGCCGCGGCACCACGCCATGCAGCTCTCGGCCAGCGCCCGCGCATGGGCTTGGTCCTTTTGCATGCCGGCCTCACCGCTCCACACCAGCACGGCCAAGCACAGCCGCGCGGCGTCGTGGCGCTCGCTCCACGCCTGCAGCAGCATGCCCCAAGCGTTGGGCACCGCCGTGCCCGAGTCTGGGTCGCGCGACACATTCAGGCGGCTGAACGTGTACGCCTTTTGCACATCGCGCAGCGGCACCGCTGGAGCCGCCGGAGCAGGGGCGGGAGCAGCGGGCGCGGCGGGCGCGGCGGGCGCGGCGGGCGCGGCGGGGGGCGAGAGCGCCGGCCACAGCTCCTCCGGCACGCTCGCCAGCAGCTCCGAGCACGCAGTTGCGGGGGTGGCCGGACGCCCCGCGGGATCCCTGCTCACCATGCGACGCACCACCGCCACGCTGGCAGCCGGCAGCCCGCGCGCCACCAGCGCTGCCTCATCCACCGCCGGGGCGCCGTGGTGGCCCGTCGCGGGATACCACTCGCCATACGGGTGCTTGCCCGCCACCAGCTCGTGCAGCAGCACGCCCAGCGCCCACACCTCCTGCTTGCCCACGTCGATGCGCACTTGAGCAGAAGCATCGTGCATGCGGGCCGCGTGCTCCCAGGCCGCCAGCACCTCGGGCGCGCGGTGGGCGGTGTTGCCGTCCATACCCATGTGCGCAGGCAGGGTCAGCGAGC
>JBKBUP010000377.1:0-875 GCA_046289795.1 Dietzia sp.
GGGCAGCTCGGGCACGGGTCAGTCGGGCCGAGAGGTGTCGGCCGGGGTCTCGGCGTTGGGGGGCACGTCGACCCGGGGGGCGTCGAGCGGCGGCTCGCCCGCCGTGGGGGTGGCCTCGACGATCTCGCCGTACGCCGTCAGCGCCTCCTCGACCTCGGGGGTGGCGCCGCCGAAGCGGGCGCCGTAGCGGGCCGAGGTGGCGATCAGGGAGGCCGTCTTGCCGGCCACGACGTCGAGGTAGTGGGCCAGCGGGTCCTCGTCGTCGTCCGGCTTGACGGTCTCCATGATCTGCCCCTCGACGAGGCGCGTGAAGGTCTGCGCCTGGATCCGGACGGCGTCGCGGCCGAGGTCGGCGGTCAGCTCGGAGGACTTGGAGAACAGGAAGTCACCGGTGAGGATCGCGACCAGGTTGTCCCAGCGGGAGTTCGCCGAGGCCGCCCCGCGCCGGAGATCGGCCTCGTCCATCACGTCGTCGTGGTAGAGCGACGCGAGATGGGTCAGCTCCACCACACAGGCTGCCGTGATGACGTCGTCGCTGTCGGCCCGGTCTCCGGTCTCGGCGGCGAGCAGCACCAGGAGCGGACGGAACCGCTTGCCCCCGGCCTCCATCAGGTGACGCGCCGCCTCGGTGACGAACTCCGCCCGGCTGCGCACGTGGCCGTCGAGGGCCACCTCGACCTCGGCCAACCGCGACTGCAGCCGCCGTGCCAGGGCCTCGTCGACCACCGGCAGCGCCAGGTCGGGGGCTGCCGCCGGGACCGGCTCGGCGGCGCCGACGGACGGGTTCACCTGATCTGGGCTCACCTGATGAAGTCTCCCGCATGGGCCGCCAGGTCCAGCACCGGCCCCGGCACGACGCCCAGGAACAGGGTCAC
>JBKBUP010000378.1:0-286 GCA_046289795.1 Dietzia sp.
TCATCAACTGGGTGCAGAGCAGGAAGACGACGTTGGCGAGCACAAGGCCGGCAGGGACGCCCATCTGGGGTGCTGCGCCGTAGAGGCCGGCCTTGCCCTTCGGGGCGTGCTCGGTGGCCATCAGCACTGCGCCGCCCCACTCGCCGCCGACGCCGATGCCCTGGATGAACCGCAGGGCGACCAGCAGGATCGGCGCCCAGATGCCGATGGCGGCGTAGTTGGGCAGCAGGCCGATGCCTACGGTCGCGACGCCCATCAGCATCAGCGACGCCACCAGCATGGACTT
>JBKBUP010000378.1:296-841 GCA_046289795.1 Dietzia sp.
GCCGCCGAAGGGGCGGGCGATGAAGCCGACGGCCAGCGTGGCGAAGGCTGCGAGGGTGCCGGCGAGCTCAGAGCCGCCGGGGAAGAACTGGGGGCCGAGCACCAGCGCCGCTGCCGTGCCGTAGATGAAGAAGTCGTACCACTCGATCGCGGTGCCGACGAAGCTGCTCACCACGGCGCGTCCGGCACCGGTCGGCTGCTCCGGTGCAGTGGTGGAGCCGGGGCGGGCGGTGTCCCGTCCGTCGGGGCCGTCGGGTTGGGTGCCCGGGTGTGCGACTGCGATTGCCATGAGGTCTCCTCGTGTTCGCCGGCTTGATGGCCGTGAACTCCAGAGTGAGCCCCACCACTTGCTTTGAAAAGCAGAGGTTTGCCGCGTACTACCTCAGGAATCCTGCGGTAGTCCCAAGGTGCCCCTCTCCGCCTGCTGGACGGCCTCGGTGATGAACGTGCGCGTGGCCCGGCTCAACAACGAGTCCGGCTGCCACACGAGGTTCACGGCCACCGGCGACAGCACCGGCGACCCGATGTCCTTGACCACCACGGCCC
>JBKBUP010000037.1:0-16656 GCA_046289795.1 Dietzia sp.
ACCTGCCGCAACCAAGGGTTTTTCCGCGGTTCCGGCAATCGCTGCACTCAGTGCACCACTGACCCGTCAGCAATCACACAGGTTCCGTCGCACCCACGAATCGCCCCCGATCACCTATCGACGCAGGTCCACTGCCTGGATTGCCGTGGACTACTCTGGGAGCCATGAGTACTGAGCGCGAGGACGCGCAGCCGACCTCTGGCACCACTGGGACCGCCGATATCGGAGTCACCGGACTCGCCGTGATGGGCTCGAACATCGCCCGCAACTTCGCCCGCCACGGATACACGGTCGCCGTGCACAACCGTTCCGCAGGCAAGACCGACGCCCTGCTGAACGACCACGGCGGGGACGGGGACTTCGTCCGCACCGAGACGATCGAGGAGTTCGCCGCCGCGCTACGGGCACCGCGCCGTGCGCTGGTCATGGTCCAGGCCGGGGCACCCACCGATGCGGTGATCGAGGCTCTCGCCGACGCCTTCGACGAGGGCGACATCATCATCGATGGCGGCAATTCCCTCTACACCGACACCATCCGTCGGGAGAAGGCGATGGCCGACCGCGGGATCCGCTTCATCGGCGCCGGAATCTCCGGCGGCGAGGAGGGCGCCCTCGAGGGCCCGTCCATCATGCCGGGTGGCCCCGCATCCAGCTACGAGGTCGTCGGGCCGATGCTCGAGGACATCTCCGCCAAGGTCGACGGCACCGCCTGCTGCACCCACGTCGGCGAGGACGGCTCCGGTCACTTCGTGAAGATGGTGCACAACGGGATCGAATACTCGGACATGCAGCTCATCGGCGAGGCCTACCACCTCCTGCGTGGTGTGGCCGGGATCGAGCCGGCGGCCATGGCCGATGTGTTCCGGGAGTGGAACACCGGCGAGCTCGACTCCTACCTCATCGAGATCACCGCGGAGGTGCTCGCCCAGGTGGACGCTGAGACCGGGTATCCCCTGGTCGACGTGATCGTGGACCGTGCGGGCCAGAAGGGAACCGGCCGGTGGACGGTCAAGTCCGCCCTCGATCTCGGGGTCCCCGTGACCGGTATCGCGGAGGCCGTGTTCGCGCGCGCCCTCTCGAGCTCGGTACCCCAGCGCGACGCGGGCCGGGCACTGCCCTCCGGCGCGGTGTCGATCCCGACAGGGACCGGCCCGGAGTTCATCGAAGACGTGCGCCGGGCGCTCTACGCGTCCAAGGTCATCGCGTACGCCCAGGGATTCGATCAGATCACCGCTGCCACGTCCGAACACGGCTGGGACGTGTCGCGAGGCGACCTGGCCACCATCTGGCGTGGCGGATGCATCATCCGCGCCACCTTCCTCGACCGGATCCGCGAGGCCTACGCGGAGGACGCCGAGCTACCGACGTTGTTGGCGGCCCCGTACTTCGCCGAGGCCCTCGCGGATTGCGTCGACAGCTGGCGACGCGTCGTCACCACGGCGGTCACCGCCGGGATCCCGGCGCCCGGATTCGCCGCAGCCCTCGCCTATTACGACGGTCTCCGGACCGAGCGCCTACCCGCCGCGCTCATCCAGGGCCAGCGCGACTTCTTCGGCGCGCACACCTACCTGCGGACCGACCGCGAGGGCAGCTTCCACACCCTGTGGAGCGGCGATCGTACGGAGGTGCAGGTCTGACCGGGTCGGCACCGACCGATCTGGGCCGTCTACTCGCCGGGCTCGGCGTGGCGGTCCCGATCCGTCATGCCGTCTCCACTGTCGTCGACGGCCCGGCGAGCGCGATCCAGACCGCAGCTCTCGAGGACGCGGTGGCGGGCCGCGATCTCCTCGCGGTCGCGCCGACTGGCTCCGGGAAGACCCTGGTGTTCGCGATCGCCGTCGCGCACAGGTTGGCCGGGGCCCCGAGTGTCCCCGATCGCCCGCGCGCGATCGTGGTCGCCCCGACCCGCGAGCTGGCGGTGCAGAACGCGGAGGTCCTCGCCGAGGTCGGCGCGGGTGCCGGACTTCGCGTCGCCACGTTCGTCGGCGGTCAGCCACTCTCGAAGGACCGCAGGACCCTGGTGGCACCGGTCGACATCGCGGTGGGCACACCGGGACGTCTGACCGATCTGATCAGGACGGGAGCGCTGTCCACGGCGGATGTCAGTGTGCTCGTATTGGACGAGGCAGACCATCTGATGGGGCTCTCCTTCGGCGAACAGACCGCCGCACTGCTCGCCGAGTGTGGCGACGCCGCGCTCCTGTCGACGACGGCCACGGCCGACACCGATGTCGAGGACGCACTGCGACGCCGCCGACCCGGGCTGTGCATCCACCGCGTGGACTCCCCTGAGGACTCCGCGCCGCCTACGGTCGCCGCAGCCGGGGCTCCCCGTCGGCTCATCGTCGTCTCCGCACCGGATCCGGACACCTATGCGGTCGCACTCGCCGCCCGCTGCCGTCGGGCGTTGTTCTTCGTCCCCCGCCGCGACGCGGTCGAGCAGTTGCGCGCGGGCATCGCGGCCACCGGTGTCACCGCGGCCGGCGTGGCGGGTTCCGCCTCCCCGACCAGGAGAGCCGGCGCCTTCGCCGATCTCGCCTCGGGCACCGTCCGGGTACTCGTGAGCACCGACCTCGCCGGGCGCGGCCTCGACCTCGACGGGATCGGCCACGTCATCCATGTCGGGCCTCCCCACTCGGTACAGGATCTGGTCCACCGTTCCGGCCGCACCGGGCGTGGAGACGACGCCGCCGGAGTGGTGGCCGCGATCGTGCGGCCGTCGGAGGTGGCCCGGATCAGCGCACTGGCTCGCGAGGTCGGAATGACCGTCGAGCTCGTCGACCCCACCGGCCCCCGGGCCGCCCCCCTCCTCGACGAACTCTTCGGGCCGGAGATCGCGCTGCCCCGGCGCCGGAGAGAGTCCGCGCCCTCGGCGCGTTCCCGGCGGCCCGCGCAGTCCCGGGTGCACCGCCCCAAGAAGAAGCGACGTACGTGAGCGGGAGTCGCCGTACCGCCGGTCCCGTGCTGGTGCCCGAACGACTCTGGAGAGAACTGGAACTCCGGCACACCGAGGCAGTGGATCTGCTGACCGCCGACCACCTCGCCCGTCGGCGCCGGGGCGAGCCTCACCCGGTCGCGGACTTCCTGTTCACCTACTACCGGACGAGCGTCGCCACCGTCCGGCGCTGGCACCCCGGCCCCGGGATGATCCTGGAGAACGCCCATCTGACCGAACGGGTGGAATGGCGCCACTACGAGCGCGCCTCACTGCACGGGCGGTCCGGCCTGATCGTGGACCCCACATCCGTCCTGTCCCGCTGCGGCCCCCGCATCACCCGGGCACGCGAAATCGTCGAAGCCACCGCGTCGAGGCCCGGTGCCACCGGCTGCTTCGGACTCCACGAATGGGCGATGCTCTACCGCACCGGTGAGCGAGCCGTCCGTCACCGCCAGGTACCTCTACGGGTGTCTCATGCACGGATCGACCAGGTCGTCGATGAATCCCACCTTCGGTGCACCCACTTCGATGCACTGCGGTTCTTCACCGAGGCAGCCGTCCCCCTCAACCAGGACGTCCTGACCCGCGACGGGCAGGCCCGGAACGAACAGCCGGCCTGCCTGCACGCCGGCATGGATCTCTACTCGCACGTCGCGGCGATGGAGGCGGGCGCCGCCGGCGAGCTCCTCGTCGACACGCTCGTCGCCGCGTTCGATGCCCGCGAGGTCGACATGCGTTCCTCCCCCTACGATCTGTCCACCTGGGGGCTCGACCCGATCCCGGTGGAGACCCCCGAGGGCCGTGCGACGTTCGTCGCCCATCAGCGCGGATGGATCCGACGGACTCAAGTACTGCGGGCCCGATACCTGGACGCGGTCAGGACCCTGGAGTCGTCCAGCGTGAACCGTCTGTCCGGAGCCCGGGGATGACCCGTCAGGCAGGAACCGCTCCGAACAGCCTCTCGGCCACTCCGGTGATCACGCTTCCCAGCTCGGAATAGGCGTCGTCACCGGCCGTAGCCGTGCGGAGTACCAGGCCCATCGTCCGGCCCGGGGCGGGCTCGAGGAACCTCGCGACCCCGATGCCCGGGTCGCGGCTCTCGGACACCACAGCGGACTCCGGCACGATCATCACCCCGAGCCCCCCGGCAACACAACGCACCGCGGTGGTCAGGGAGGCCGCCCGCGACCCACCACGGCCCAGGATCGGAGCCGAGACCCGCCGGCACAGGTCCACCGTCTGGTCGCGAAGGCAATGACCTTCATCGAGCATCAGCAGAGGGAGATCCACCAGGGCCTCGAGCGAGAGGCCCTCTCGCCCGGCCAGCGGGTGGTCGGCAGGGACGAGGAGCGCGAACGGTTCGGTGTACAGCGGCATCCCGATCGCCCCCGCGGACTCGGTCGGGACGGCCATGATCGCGACGTCGATCGCGCCCGAGCGAAGCTGCTCGAGCAGTCTGGCGGTCTGGTCCTCGACTATCCGCGGCCGGAGATCCGGGAAGTGCTCGGCCAGAGCGGGGAGAAGGCCCGGTAGGAGGTAGGGCGCAGCCGTCGGGATCACACCGATCCGGATGTCGCCCGACAGCGGTCCCCCGCTACCGGCGGCGATGTCGGACACAGCATCCATCGCGCTCACCGCCGCGCGCGCGAACGGGAGGAGTCGATGCCCGACGGGAGTGACGAGCACGGTGCGGGTGCTCCGTTCGACCAGATGAACCCGGAGCCCCTCCTCCAGGGTAGCCAGGGCCTGGGAGAGCGACGGTTGGCTCATTCCGAGCTCTTCAGCGGCACTGCGGAAATGGAGGCGTTCCGCGACGGCGAGGAACACCCTGAGCTGGGTCACGCTCGGAACGAACCGCTGATTGACCATATCGATGAGTGTAGGACGATCAATAGGCCGAAGTCGACCATTATTCACTCCCCCCTATGGGTGATCTTCACCTCATTAGGCTTTACCTCTCACTGAAGGTCGGGCATAGTCGGGCATGCCCGTTCAAGAACGGCCTTTAACCCAGGAGGATCACATGGCACTTCTCACTATCGGAGATCAGTTCCCCGACTTCACGCTGACCGCACTCAAGGGTGGCGACCTCCAGCAGGTCAACGCCCAGCAGCCTGAGGACTACTTCGAGACGATCACCAACCAGTCGTACGAGGGCAAGTGGCGAGTGATCTTCTTCTACCCGAAGGACTTCACCTTCGTCTGCCCCACCGAGATCGCCGCGTTCGGCAAGCTCGACGAGGACTTCCAGGACCGCGACACCCAGGTGCTCGGCGGCTCGATCGACAACGAGTTCGCGCACTTCAACTGGCGCGCCACCAACGACGAGCTCAAGGGTGTCCCGTTCCCGATCCTGTCGGACATCAAGCACGAGCTCATCCGTGAGCTCGGCGTCGAGAACGCGGACGGGGTCGCCGACCGCGCCACCTTCATCGTCGATCCGGACAACGTCATCCAGTTCGTCTCCGTGACGCCGGACGCCGTCGGCCGCAACGTGGACGAGGTCCTCCGGGTCCTCGACGCCCTCCAGTCGTCCGAGGTCTGCGCCTGCAACTGGCAGAAGAACGACCCGACCAAGAACATCAACAAGATGGACATGCTGCAGGAGGGCATCAAGTGACCATCGAGAACCTGAAGTCCGGACTCCCCGAGTTCGCGAAGGATCTCAAGCTGAACCTCGGTTCACTGGCGCGCTCCACGGAGCTGTCGCCGCAGCAGCTCTGGGGGACCTTCCTCGCGACCGCCGCGGCGACCCGTTCGGAGACCGTGCTGTCCGAGATCGCCGACGAGGCACGCCAGCACCTGTCCGACGAGGCGTTCAACGCCGCGCTCGGTGCGGCGTCCATCATGGCGATGAACAACGTGGCCTACCGCGCCAAGGAGTTCCTGGGCGACGACTACACCCAGGTCCGCATGGGCCTGCGGATGAACATCATCGCGAACCCGGGCGTGGAGAAGGCCGACTTCGAGCTCTGGTCCATGGCCGTCTCGACGATCAACGGCTGCGAGAACTGCACCGCCGCGCATGATGACGTCATCCGCAAGGAAGGCATCACCAAGGAGCAGGCCTGGGAGGCCGTGAAGATCGCCGGCACCGTCGCCGGCGTCGCGCAGGCTGTCGAGATCCACGCCAACATCTGACACCACCGTTCCGGTACCCGGACGCCGAGCCCCGTCGACACCGTCGACGGGGCTCTCGGCATGCGCCCGGCGCCGCACCGCGAGTTGGCCCTCCCCAAATGGCCCGAACAGGACTAGGTTCGGAGAGAGGGAAGTGGAAGAATCTTTCACACCAACGCAAAGAGATCTGGAGATGCCATGACAACCGGAGGTACGCCGTCAGGAGACGGGTTCCCGAACGATCCGTACGGCGCTGGGCCCGGTCAACAGAACTGGGGCGGACAGCAGCACGGCGGACAGGGGAACGCACAGGGATTCGGCCAGGAGCCGTATCCCGATCAGGGCTACGGTCAGCAGAGCTACGGTGACCAGGGCTACGCTCAGCAGCCATACGGGGACCCGGCGTACGGTGCCGCATACCCCCAGTCCGGCCAGGGCGGCGGACCGTTGATGACCGGCAGGGTGTCCGCCACCGACGCCATCGGCGCCGGCTGGCAGATGTTCAAGAACAATCCACTGCCGTGGGTGTTGGTCACGCTGGCGATGTTCGTCGCCAACGGGATCGCGAGTTCGATCTCCAACTCCGAGTCGATGTCAGTGGCGTTTATCGGATCGATACTGACGTTCGCCGTGAGCTTCCTGTTCCAGGCTTTCGTCATCCGGGGCGCGCTACTCGAGGTGGACGGTCACAAGCCGGAGATCGGCGACTTCTTCAAGTTGCACAACTTCGGGGCGTTCGTCATCGCGGCAATCCTCGTGGGAATCACGACGACCATCGGGTTCATTCTCCTGATCATCCCCGGAATCGTGGCGGCCTTCCTCCTGTACTGGACCCTCCACTTCGTCGTGGACCGGAACATGACCGCGATCGATGCCATGAAGTCGAGCGTCAACGCCATCAAGTCCGACGCCGGCAACCTGTTCGCGCTCGCGGTGCTCAACATCCTCGTCGTCGTGGCCGGATTCCTGGCCCTGTTCGTCGGGCTCCTCATCGCGATCCCCGTGGCCACCCTGGCCACGGTATTCGCCTATCGCACCATCACCGGCCCGAGCGACTTCTCGCGCACAGCGACGAGCACAGTCTGATCTCAGATACGTAGGACCGCGAAAGACCGGCACTACGCTCGACAGACGACAGCCCCCGGCGACCCCGCCGGGGGCTGTCGTCCACTCCACACGATTCCGATCAGCCGTTCGTGAGCTCTCGGGTTTCCGGAGGGTCGCTCTCGTGCGCCATCGCACGCCGAACCGCCCAGATCGTCGCGGCGAACGCCAACAGCGCGAGCGGCCACCCCATGGCGATCCGCGCGGCGCCGAGCCAGTTGACCTCGTCGTTGAGGTAGAGCGCGTACTGCAGGACAGCGCGTATCGCGAAGAGCCCGGCCCAGATCCAGGTGGCGACGGCATACCATCGGCGGGCGTGCGGGTTTCTGCGCCAGGCCATACCCTTACCGTCGAGAAAACCCCAGATCACGCCGACGAGCGGCCACCGCGCGAGCGCGGACAGCGCGAACACCCCGCCGTACACCGCCTGCGTGATGATCCCGTAGAGGAAGTACCCCTTCGCGCTTCCGGTGCGCCAGGCGATCAGGACACCGATCGCGACCCCGATGAACCCGGAGATCGCGGGCTGGGGGTTCTCCCGTCGGACCAGGGACCACGCCAACATCGCGACCGCCACCCCCAGGGCGGCCCAGATCGCCACCGTCAGTCCCCAGAACCCGTTGACGGGGACGAAGGTCAGGATGGGTATCGATGAATAGACGAGCCCACGAACGCCACCCATCTGATCGAGCAGCGAGGCGTCCGGGTCACCGAACGCAGATTTGCGCTTCGGTCCCGTGCCGTCGGCGGGCGCTTCCCCGGTGGACTGATCCGCAGCCCGCTCAGACTCTGTCACGCTTCTCCTCCGCGTCCCGCGCCCGGTTGCCCGCTGAGCAACTCGTAGCGCGGATTGAACATGATCTTCTGACCGTCCCGGACGCCGATCCGCCCGGTGACCTTGACGAAACGCCCGGTGTCGATCCCCGGTATCGATCTACGCCCCAGCCAACACACGTCTACCGCACCCGTCCCGTCGTACAACTCGGCCGTCACCCCGAGGAACTGCTCTCCACCGCCGGACAGGACTGTGCGGACCCGCCCGGCAAGAGTGACCAGTTGCCCCCGCTCCGCGCTCTCGACCGGCGAACTGCCGGTGCCCCGCACCACCCCGGCGAGGTCCACCGCGTCGAGCGACTCGAGCGGCGCGGTCAATCGAGCCGAGAGTCCACGGATCATCCGGGTCACGGACATGGTTCCCCTCTCGGAGCGTCGGACGATCAGAGGTCGTCGGTGCTGCGGAGCCGGTCCATGGCGCTACCGTCTCGTCGCGGTTGCGACGCCGGTTCCCGTGCCGGTTGAGACGGCGGCTTCTGCTTCTGTTCCTGAGCCGGGGCCGCGGCCGGGGTTGGGGAGCCCGACGCCGGGACCTGCGGGTTCTGAGGGCCGCCCTGCGGGTTCGGAGTACGGCCCTGCGCGGACGCCTGGGCCGGTTGACCCGCCGCCATCTGCTGCTGGAGGGCCTGCGCCTGCTGCTGCGCGGCGAGCTGGGACTGCGCCTTGGCCAGCGCCTGTTGGATCTCGTCAGGGATGGTCAGCGGCAGCGCCTCCCGGACGGGCATCGGTCCGTCGCCACGGTTCACCAGGAGATGTTTGAACACTTCTCTGCCCTCCTCGGCGGCCTGCTCCGCCAGTTCGGGGGTGGCCATGATGCGCACCTCGGCGGTCCACCGGTGACCGTCGACCCCGATCGCGCGGAACACCGCCCCGGGCATGGCGGCCACGAGCTCGCGTCCCCACGGACCGTCCTCGATGGTCACCTCGGCGCCCTGCCCCTCGAGCTGCTCGCGCATTCCGGCGACCATGGTCCGCCACTGCCCTGCGGACTTCGGGGCCGCGAAGGCACGCGGGATGACCCGCGACACGGTGGTGACCACGTGGAACTCCGGTTGACCGTTGGGGTCCAGCGCGACGTTCAGATCGCGACCCTTGGGCACGCCGATCACCAGGGAGCCGAGGTCGATGTGTCCGTAGCCGAGGTCGGTGTAATACCCGGGGACGTCCCCGACCGACGAACGGTCATGAGGTCCCGCCGTAGACGGTGCGGAGTCCGCGGCCTCCCCGGAGGCGGCGGCGTCGCCGTCCCCCGTCACCGACTTCTTGCGTCCGAACATGGTCGAGTCCTCTCCGCATGCGACCCGGTCCCGGTCGGGACCGTGCCTCCTGACGCTACCCAACGATGTCGCCGCCGGTCAGGTCAGGCGGTGGTGTCCTCCGGTCGATCCGTGACCGCGCTCTCCCCGCTCGGTCTGGTCGAGCTCGTGGACCTCGAGGACGTCCCAGAGTTCGACTCGCTGGATGAGCAACTGCGCGATCCGGTCACCGCGTCCGATGCGAACCGGTTCGGAAGGGTCGAGGTTGACGAGGTTGACCCTGATCTCGCCGCGGTACCCGGCGTCGACGGTTCCCGGGGCGTTGACGATCGAGAGCCCGGCACGCGCGGCGAGCCCGGATCTGGGGTGGACGAGGCCCACATATCCCTCCGGGATGGCGACGGACACCCCTGTGCCCACCAGCGACCGTTGCCCGGGCGCGAGTTCACAGTCCTCAGCGGAATAGAGGTCGATACCGGCATCCGACGGGTGGGCCCGGGACGGCACGGGGAGCCCGGGGTCCAACCTGCGCAGACGCAACGGTCCGCCTGATCCGGCCGGGTGATCCGAGTTGCTCATCGCTGGCCGCCCTCCTGCCGGGTGGAACCCGGGTGATGGATAGTCTTGATGTCGTGACCGAAGATGATCTCCGACCATCGCCCGACCGTGTCCCGCGCCGTGTTCATTCAGAACGCCTCCTGGTACCGGGATGGTGGTGGATGGCTCTCGCCGCCGTCACCGCCCTCGTCGTCGTCTTGGCGTTCATGCTCGTCGCCCCGTGGTGGCTGTGGCTCCTGAGCGTGGTCGTGCCCGCCCTGTTCGCCTGGCTCTTCGTGACCGTCGGTCGCGAGCGGATCGAGGTCGAGTCCGACGGTCAGGGTGGGGGAACCCTGTACGCGGGACGGGCGCGATTGCCCTTCGAGGCCATCTCGCGCAGCGCCGTGGTGCCGGCGACCGCGAAGCAGGCGGCGATGGGGCGCCAGCTCGATCCCGAGGCGTTCGTCGTCCACCGTGGCTATGTCCCCACCATGGTGATCGTCGTCCTGGACGACCCGCTGGACCCCACGCCGTACTGGTTGATCAGCACCCGCGACCCGGAGGCACTCGCGGCGGCGCTTCCGGACAACCAGTACAGCTGACCTGTCAGCCCGCGCAGTCCACACAGATCGGCAGGCCGTCCCTCTCCTCGGCGAACCGGCTGCGGTGATGGACGAGGAAGCAGTCGCCACAGGTGAACTCGTTGTCCTGCTCGGGAACCACACGCACGGTGAGTTCCTCACCTGAGAGGTCCGCACCGGGCAGTTCGTAGGACTCGGCGGTGTCCGTCTCGTCCACGTCGACCTCGCCGGTCGCCCCCTCCGCCCTCCGGGCCTTGAGTTCCTCCAGCGAATCACCGGCCAGCTCATCAGCTTCGGTCCGGCGGGGTGCGTCGTAGTCGGTTGCCATGAGTCTCTTCTCTAGCGGTCTGGTGACGAGGGCGGGCGGTTCGATCGTGGACCGACCGGCGCACGCATATTAACGGAAACTAGCAGGGATTTCATCCGCGCCGCCGGACCGTGTCCCCGGCGGGACGCCGACACCCCGGCGATTACAGTGACGAGGCGGACCCGGAAAGGGCTCCCGCACCGTGACACCTGCAGGAAGGACCCTCATGGTCGTCCACCTCAGCGCCCAGGCGACACCCAGTCCGACCCCCGGTCGGGGGATGGGACGCATGCGCAGCCCCTACATCTTGTTCGTGGTGGCCACGTTGATCCTCGGTGGTCTCGTGTGGGCCTTCGCCCTCAGGGGAAGCGATGCCGCGACGCAGGCCGCCGCCTGCCCCGTGACGCCCGCGGCGGAGGAGGCCGGATTGCAGGAACAGCCGGCCGCCGCGCTCGACTCGGTCGAACCGGCCCTGTTGTCGGACACGAGGGTCCGGGTGCTCAACGCGAACGGGCAGAGCGGCCAGGCCGGGGCGGTCGCCGCCCAGCTGGCCGAGCGCGGGTTCCAGCCGGCGGGAGCCGATGCCACGGGCAACGACCCCGTTTACGCCCAGGATCTCGAGTGCCACGGACAGATCCGTTACGGCGAGGCCGGGCAGGCGAACGCGCGGTCACTCTCGCTGGCGGCGCCGTGCATGCAGTTGGTCGCCGACGGGCGGGGAGACGAATCCGTCGACCTGGTGCTGGGGACGATCTTCTCCCGGTTGTCGGACTCGGCGGAGAGTGTGGGCTCACTCGACGAGCTGAAGGTGGGTCGTCAACCGATCTCCGCCGAACTGGAGGCGGCGCGCGCGGTCAACTGCTGACCGGTCGCGCGAGTTCGGCCAGTGCGGCCAGGAACTCGTGCGCCACACCGGGTGCGGCGGCAGCGGTGGGGACCGCGTCGTCGGCGGACACCATCACCACCGCACCGGCCTCGGCGGCGATCAGTGCCCCGGCGGCGTGATCCCACGGTTTGAGGCAGCGCTCGTAGTACGCGTCGATGCGGCCGGTGGCGACCATGCACAGATCCAGGGCCGCGGATCCGCACCGCCTGATGTCACGGATCCGTGGGAGGAGCTCAGCAACCGCCCTCCCCTGTTCGGCACGGACGTGCGAGTCGTAGGAGAACCCGGTCCCCACGAGCGCCAACGACAGGTCGTCACACGCCGATGCCGCCAGCTCGGTGACCGTTCCCCCGGCGGATCGGAGACTCGACCCGCGGCCGACCCCTGCGGTCCAGGTCTCACGGCTGACGATGTTGTGCACGGCACCCGCGAGAACCACCCCGTCGACCTCCGCCGCCACGGAGACGGCGGTGAAGGGGATCCCGTAGAGGAGGTTGACGGTCCCGTCGACCGGATCCACCACCCACCGCACAGCTCCACGACCCGCGGTGGACGGCTCCTCGCCACCCTCCTCCCCCAGGACCCGGTCGCCGGGCCGGGCAGCGGCCACCTCTGAACGGAGGTGCTCCTCCACGGTGGTGTCGATGACGGTCACGGGGTCGGTCGCCGAGCTCTTGGCGCGCGCGTCGAGGCCCGTGGGGGCGAACTGCTCCAGCATCCGCCGGGCCACGTCACCGCCCGAGACCGCCAGTTGCGCCGCGAACGACCTCAGCTCGTCGACCGTGTCCGCGTCGGCTCCCCCGGCGTCACCGTGGACCGTCTCCTCCGCCATGTCGGCTCCCCTCGTCGTCGTCCCCGAAAGATCCGGTCACTCGGGGGTACCGGACAGATACGCTGACGAACGGGCGCTCGTCGTCCCCATCGTGCCCCGTCGGCCCGGTGGTCTCCAACCCTCAGCCGTGACCCACACGGCCCGTCACCCGGGAGCCCCAGATGCCCACCCCCACCCCCGCCGAGCGCGCCCAGGCATCGGTCACCTCCACCGGCTTGGGGGTGGACGTCGGCGGCACCGGGATCAAGGTCGGGGTGGTCGACCTCGGCACCGGGGAGCTCCTCGGCGAGCGGTTGACGCGCGACACCCCGCAGCCGGCGACGCCGGACGCGGTCGCCGAGGTGATCCGCTCGATGGTCGAGGAGATCGGATGGGACGGCCCGGTGGGCGTGGCGCTGCCCAGCGTCATCCACGACGGAGTGGCGCGGATCGCCCACAACATCGACGGCTCCTGGGTCGGCTGCGACGTGATCGACCTGTTCGACAGGCACCTGCCGGGACGCTCGGTGGTGATGCTCAACGACGCCGACGCCGCGGGGATCACCGAGGTGCACTACGGCGCCGGCGAGGGCGTCGACGGCCTGGTGATCCTGCTGACCTTCGGCACCGGGATCGGCTCGGCACTGCTGCTGGGCGGCCGTCTCATCCCCAACACGGAGTTCGGCCACCTCTTCGTGGAGGACATCGCCGGCCGCGGCTACGACGAGGCCGAACATCTCGCCTCAGCGTCGATCCGTGCACGCGACGGACTGACCTTCGAGGAGTGGGCGCCCCACGTGTCCAATGTCCTCCGTTCCCTGGAGGACCTGCTCTGGCCCCGCGCGTTCGTGCTCGGGGGCGGGGTCAGCGAGGCCGCCGACGAGTGGTTCCCGTTGCTGGAGAACCGGACCCCGGTTCGCGCGGCCGTTCGACTCAACGACGCCGGGATCATCGGGGCCGCCCTGTACGCGGCGGGGCACGCGGGCCTGGTGGACCTCGGGGCGACACTGGCCCCGGGCAGCTACTGACCCGTCGTCAAGAGCGCCTGATGCGACCTCCGGGCTCGTTCCTCGTTACAATGGCTCAGGCCGGGATCACCTACCGGCCGGGGACGGGCCCGGTACCGCAAGGCGGACGGCTCGAGTGTCGGCAACTATGCGGCATCGATCCCCGTTTCCCATCGATTCACCGGTTGTGAAGGGGCGTTTGTGGCAGCCACGAAGACCACCAGTTCGGATTCCGCGATGAGCGGCGATCCGTCGGACACCGAGGTCACGGGCGAGGCCCCCGCCAAGAAGACCGCGGCGAGCAGGACACCTGCGAAGAAGGCCGCACCCGCCAAGAAGACGGCGGCAAAGAAGGCGTCTCCGGCGAAGAAGACCGCCGCCAAGAAGACCGCGGCGAAGAAGACGGCGGCAAAGAAGACCGCCGGTCCGGGCGAGTCCGTACCGACGGATGCGGCCCCGATCGACGAGGCACCCGTCGAGGCCCTCGAGGTCGAGCCGGACACCGCCGAACTCGAGGACGTCGAGGTCGAGGTCGTCGACGTGGACGACACGGAGGCCGACGAGGAGACCAAGGGGGGGCCCACCGCCAAGGACAAGGCGTCGGGCGACTTCGTCTGGGACGAGGACGAGTCCGAGGCGCTGCGGCAGGCCCGCAAGGACGCCGAGCTGACCGCCTCCGCCGACTCCGTTCGCGCCTACCTCAAGCAGATCGGCAAGGTCGCCCTGCTCAACGCCGAGGAGGAGGTCGAGCTCGCCAAGCGGATCGAGGCCGGCCTCTACGTCACCTGGTTCATCGCCCAGGTCGCCGAGCGCGGCGAGAAGCTGACCACCGCGCAGAAGCGTGACTACCGCTGGATCGAACGCGACGGTGTCCGTGCCAAGAACCACCTGCTGGAGGCCAATCTCCGGCTCGTGGTGTCGCTGGCCAAGCGGTACACGGGCCGCGGGATGGCGTTCCTGGACCTCATCCAGGAGGGCAACCTCGGACTGATCCGCGCTGTCGAGAAGTTCGACTACACCAAGGGCTACAAGTTCTCCACGTACGCCACGTGGTGGATCCGCCAGGCCATCACCCGCGCGATGGCCGACCAGGCCCGCACCATCCGTATCCCGGTGCACATGGTCGAGGTCATCAACAAGCTCGGCCGAATCCAGCGCGAGCTGCTCCAGGACCTGGGCCGTGAGCCCACCCCGGAGGAGTTGGCCAAGGAGATGGACATCACCCCGGAGAAGGTGCTGGAGATCCAGCAGTACGCCCGGGAACCCATCTCCCTGGACCAGACCATCGGCGACGAGGGCGACTCGCAGCTCGGCGACTTCATCGAGGACTCCGAGGCCGTGGTCGCGGTGGACGCCGTGAGCTTCACGCTCCTGCAGGATCAGCTCCGCTCGGTGCTCGACACGCTGTCCGAGCGCGAGGCCGGAGTCGTCCGGCTGCGTTTCGGCCTCACCGACGGCCTGCCGCGCACGCTCGACGAGATCGGTCAGGTGTACGGGGTCACGCGCGAGCGCATCCGCCAGATCGAGTCCAAGACCATGTCCAAGCTGCGGCACCCGTCCCGCTCCCAGGTCCTGCGGGACTACCTGGACTGATCCCCCGCTGTAGGACGCACCCGGGCCCCGTCGTGATCGACGGGGCCCGGTCTCGTATGCGGGGTGGCTCGAATGCGGGGTGGCTCGTATGCGGGGTGGGGCGGGCGTCTCCACCCGATCTCACCAGCTGCGCAGCAGCGAGATCCGTTCCCTGATCTGTTCTGCCGACGCCATGGGCACCGGCGGACCACCGCAGGAGTTCCGCAGCTGCGTGTGGATGGCGCCGTGGGACTTGCCCAGACGTCCCGAGTACACCGACACCAACGTGTTGAGGTGGCGCCGGAGGTCCTTGAGTTCGGCCGCGGAGGCCACGCGGTCGGCCGCCGCACCCGCGTGTGCGCCCGGGCCACCGGCGTTCCCCGGGAGAGTGGTGCCGGAGATGGTCGGGTCCGTCCCCACGCCCACCACCGCCACGGCCCCGGGCGCGGAGGACGCCTCGCCGGACGTCCGCTTGATCTGTGCCTTCTCCCGCTGACGCAGGAGGGCCTTGACGTCATCCGCGCCGAGCAGCCCGGGAAGACCGATGTAGTCGGCCTCCTCCTCGCTTCCGGCGAACGTGGCCGTGCCGTACGAGGATCCCTCGTACACGATCTGGTCGAGCTCGGCGTCGGCGCCGAGGGAGATGTATCCCTTGTCCTCGTCGTCCGCGTCGGGCTCGTCCTGCTGCTGGTTGGCCTGCGCCAGCAGTTCGTCCTCGAGCCCGTCCTCACGGTGCGGCTTGCCCAGGACGTGATCGCGCTGGGCCTCCATCTGCGAGGCGAGCTGCAACAGGACCGGGACCGACGGCAGGAACACCGACGCCGTCTCCCCGGGCCTGCGGGATCGGACGAAGCGGCCGATGGCCTGGGCGAAGTACAGGGGGGTCGACGCGCTGGTGGCGTACACCCCCACACTCAACCGCGGCACGTCCACGCCCTCCGAGACCATGCGGACCGCGACCATCCACTCGTCCGTCGAGGCGGCGAAGGTGCCGATCCGGCTCGAGGCCGTGGGGTCGTCGGAGAGGACGACGACGGGGGCGCGCCCGGTGATCTCCGTGAGCAGCGCCGCGTACTCACGTGCGCGTTCCTGATCGGTGGCGATCACCAACCCTCCGGCGTCGGGCACTCCACCGGCCCTGATCTGCCGGAGTCGGGTGTGTGCTGCCTGGAGCACCGCGGGCATCCAGTCGCCGTGGGGGTCGAGCGCAACCCGCCAGGCTCGGGAGTTCTGGTCCGCGCTGAGCGGTTCACCGAGACGGGCCGAGAACTCCTCGCCGGCGTTGGTGCGCCACCGGGCCTCGCCCGAGTAGGCGAGGAACACCACGGGCCTGACGACACCGTCGGCCAGCGCGTCGGCGTACCCGTAGGAGTGGTCGGCCTTGGAACGCTGGTGGCCCTGGCCGTCGGGTTCGTAGGTGACGAACGGGATCGGGCTGTCGTCGGACCGGAACGGCGTGCCGGTCAGGGAGAGCCGACGCTCGGCGTCGTCGAACGCCTCCCGGATGCCGTCACCCCAGCTCTTGGCGTCCCCGCCGTGGTGGATCTCGTCGAGGATCACCAGGGTGCGGCGGGATGCGGTGCGTTCGCGGTGCTTGAAGGGGTGCGACGCCACCTGGGCGTAGGTGACCACCATGCCGTGGTACTCCGGTGCGAGCGCGCCCGAGGAATTGGAGTACTCGGGATCGAGCGCGATCCCGGCCC
>JBKBUP010000379.1:0-810 GCA_046289795.1 Dietzia sp.
ACCGCTCTCATGCTGCAGCGCTGCCTCATCCGACGATGACGAGGCACAACGCATCGAGCAGGAGCTGGCGCGCGTGGCGGAGCTGGGAGTGCGTGCGCGCCGCTGCTGGCTCGCGTGCCGCCACTGTAACGCAGTGCCGTCGCAGGATGAAGATGACAGCCCCACGGACAGCGACTCGCTGGGCGGTGGTGCGCCCGGCACCGCCGAGTACAAGCTGGCGGCGCTGGAGGACAAGGAGGCGGAGGAGAGCAAGTCGCCTGGCGTGGGCACCCCCCGCATCCCCTCGCGCGCGCCCTCGCGCCACCTGCGCTCGCGCGGGGGCTCGTATGGCGCGCTGGAGGAGGTGAAGGACGGGGGTGACTCTGTGGCCAGCGCTACGGACGCGCCGGTGCGCGCGCGACCGCCCGTGCTGGCGCTGCTGGCGCTGCTGGCGCTGCTGGCGCTGCTGCCACAAGCCTGACCGCGTGTGCCCCCTGGCGCGCAGGTCATCTTCAAGGAGCGCTGGTGCGCGAAGGAGGCGCGCGTGCGGCTGGACTCCCCCCTCTCCACCGTGCCCGGCTGGGCGCTGGTGCCCATCATCGTCAAGAGCGGTGACGACCTGCGCCAGGAGCAGTTCGCCTCCCAGCTGCTGCGCCAGTTCCAGAAGGTGTTCCGCGACGAGGGCCTGTCCGTGTTTGTGCGTCCGTACGACATTGTGGCCACGTCGCCGGACAGCGGCGTGATTGAGGCCATTCCCGACACCATTTCCATCGACGCGCTGAAGCGCAATCACCCACGCTTCACGTCGCTGCAGGTGCGCGGCGCGCGCCG
>JBKBUP010000380.1:0-805 GCA_046289795.1 Dietzia sp.
GTCGTGGTTGCGCCGCGTGACACAGGCGCGGCCTATTCCCATGGACAGGTCCGCGCGAGCGGCACGCCTGTGTGTGGGTGTTTGACTCACGCTCATGCACGCGCGTGCATTGCGCCGTCAGATGGGCCATCCGCGTGCGCCCCACCGAGCAGCCCGAGGCTGATGAGCTGAAGTGGGTGCCTCGCATGCTCGACCGCCAGCCTTTGGGCACTGGAGAGGGGGGCACGTCTGCTTTTTCAAAACCCGGCGAGACTGCGTCGCAGCACGCGAGCACCAATCCATCAACTCAGTCCAGCAGCGCCAGCAGCGCCAGCAGCGCCAGCAGCGCCAGCAGTGCTGGCGGCACGCCCAATACCGACATTGTACAGGGGCAGCGCGCCCGCCCGAGTGCCGATCGAGCCGCCCCTGCGGAGCACAAACGAGTGGAAGAGGAGGCTGCTGGCGACAACGGAGGCGAAATCAAGGAGCATGACACTCCGCCGCTGCTCGTTGCCAGGGCGCTACAGGACGAGGCTGTGGGCGCCCTTTCCACGGATAGAACCCCCGCGGGTGGCGCGGAGCAGCTAGAGTACCGTGGCGTTTTCAACAACTACCTCAGCTTCGGTGCGTGCGCCGGGAGCACACCGCCGCCCGCGCCTCACGCGCAGCGGCACAGGCCTGGACGGCAGGGTTGCATTTGAGTTCCACAAGCTTCGCGAGGAGCGGCCAGCGCTGTTCACGGGCCGCCTTGTGAACCAGATGTGGTACATTGGGCTAGGCATCCGGCACGGGGGGCTGTGCAATTTCGACGGCTCCACCGCGCCGC
>JBKBUP010000381.1:0-802 GCA_046289795.1 Dietzia sp.
GGTGTTCAGTAGCGCCTCCCTCGACATTGAGTCGCGCCCCCCTCGAGGTTCAGTCGCGCCTCGCAGGCTGGCCACGAGCACGATCCACTGCAGCGGAGGTACGCCGGGTCCGCAGCCAGGTGGCCCACCGACCGACCGACCGACCGACCGGCCCGGCCGGCTCCCACTCACGCGCGACTCAACGCCAAGGACGCGCGACTCAACACCCAGCCAGGCGCGACTCAACGCCAGGGAGGCGCGACTCAACACCCACGGAGCGCGACTCAACGAAGCCGGGTCAGCGCAGGAGCTTGCCGAACCGTCCGATCAGGTCCTCGACCGCGTCGACACACGCCGGCGAGAACGGACCCATGTCGATGAAACCGTGGATCAGCCCGTCGTAGCGCACGACGTCGACCGACCCTCCCGCGGCGGTGAGCGCCGCGGCGTACGCCTCCCCCTCGTCGCGCAGCGGATCGAACTCCGCCGTCACCACCACGGCAGGAGGCTGACCCTCCAACGACCGGGCCCGCAGCGGCGAGTGACGCACGTCGTCGGGCGCGACGTCGGTGACCCCGGCCAGATAGTGACCGAAGAACCACAGCAGCAGGTCCATCTCGAGGAAGTAGCCCGAGGCGTTCTCGACCCGCGAGGGGTAGTCCCCGAAGGCGTCGGTCGCGGGATAGATCAACAGCTGGGCGGCCACCCGGTCCGGCATCGCCTGGGCGACGACGGCCGACAGGTTGCCCCCGGCGCTGTCACCGGCGACGGCCAGCACCGACCCGCCCCCCAGCTCGTCGAGGTGGTCGGCGGCCCAGGCGGC
>JBKBUP010000382.1:0-794 GCA_046289795.1 Dietzia sp.
GTGCCGATCAGCGCGCACGCGCTCTTCGCCCGACCGATGGTGGTCGCACCGACCTCCGTGCTCGCGGTCGAGGTCATCGCCGGCACCGAAGGGGCCGGGGTGCTGTGGTGCGACGGGAGGCGACCCTTCGACCTGCCCCCCGGCGCGCGGATCGAGGTACGCCGCGGCGCACGGCCCGTGCGGTTGGTCCGGCTGCACGAGGCACCCTTCACCGACCGACTCGTCGCGAAGTTCGACCTTCCCGTCGAGGGCTGGCGGGGTGCCTCCGAACGGCGACGTCGCACCGGGGGGCCAGGTGACGGCGATGTTTGAGGAGATCCGGATCAGCTCCCTCGGGGTGATCGAGTCGTCGACCCTCGAGCTCGGCCCCGGCCTGACCGTCATCACCGGTGAGACCGGCGCCGGCAAGACCATGGTGGTGACAGCGCTGGGTCTGCTGCTCGGCGGTCGCGCGGACAGTGGCGCGGTGCGCACTGGTGCCCGGTCCGCACGTGTCGAGGGGGTGGTGCTCGCCGCCGACCTCCCCGAGTTCGGGAGAGCGGTCGAGGAGGCGGGGGGTGAGGTCGAGGACGCCCGGGTGGTGCTGGCCCGCAACATCGCGGGGGAGGGCCGCTCGCGGGCCTATGTCGGAGGTGCTTCGGTCCCGGCCTCGACCCTGGCCGCCGTGGCCGAGCCCCTGGTCGCCGTGCACGGGCAGTCCGACCAGCACCGGCTGCTGCGCAGTCAGGCGCAACGCCTGGCCCTGGACCGCTTCGGTGGACCGGACCTCGCGGCCCTGTCGAGCACCTACTCCC
>JBKBUP010000383.1:0-781 GCA_046289795.1 Dietzia sp.
GACAGCAGGCGCGAGAGTGGACGGCGCTGGCGCAGCGGCTGCTGCGCGGCAAGGCGGCGGCAGAGGCGCGAGCGCATGCGCTGCAGGCCGTGCTGCAAGAGCTGCGCGCGCGGGAGCTGCTGCCTCCTGCCGCCGCTGCGGCGCTGGCGCAGCTGCTGCTTCTGCCGCGGCCCGCCGACTCGCGAGCGGAGGCATCACTGGAGGCGGCGCTTGCGTCGATGAGGCGGGGCGGGGCGCCGGCCGCCTCCTCCGTGCTGGACTCTCTGGCGTCGCCACGCAGCGGGGAGGGGGGTGCGGGGGGTGATGAGTCGTTGATGTCGGCAGCTGGGTCACTGCTTGCAGCGCTGAGCATGCGGCGATGACAGTGTGCACGCATGCGCTGCTGCTGGCGCTGCTGGCGCTGCTGGCGCTGCTGGCGCTGCTGGCGCTGCTGGCGCTGCTGGCACTGCTGCTGGCACTGCTGCTGGCGTTGCTGGCGCTGCTGCTGGAGGTCAGCGCAAGTGCGCCACGCGCGCAGTGGTATGAATTTTATGCTACTTCACAATGTCGCGCACGTGTCGTCTGGCGGTGCCGACGCGCTCGCCCACAAGCGTGTCACAGCTTGTAGATGCGCACCGCGCGCGTGAAGCGGGCACGGCATCCGGGACACGTGCCGCCCACCAAGCTGCTTCAGCGTCAGCGCGAGAGTGTGTGGGCGCGCGAATGCATGCAAGACGGCGCACCAGCTGCACTGGAGACACACCACCAGGTGACCGCAGTCCAGCAGCACTGCCCCCGGCGC
>JBKBUP010000384.1:0-777 GCA_046289795.1 Dietzia sp.
GATCTGGTTCTTGCCGAGGAACCGCTCGGTGACCTTGTCGATCTCCACGTGGTAGGAGGTGATGACGTGCGCGTTGGCGCTCACCACGAGGTTCGCCACGTCGACGCCCCGCTCGATCAGCCCGTCGAGCTCGCGGAACAGCGCCTCCGGCGAGACCACCACACCGTTGGCGATCACCGAGGTGGCGCCCGGGGTCAGGATGCCGCTCGGCAGCAGGTGCGTGGCGTACTTCTCGCCGTTGACCACGATGGTGTGGCCGGCGTTGTGGCCACCGCTGGTGCGCACCACGTAGTCGATGGTGTCGGTGGTGGCGAGCAGGTCCGTCGCCTTGCCCTTGCCCTCGTCGCCCCATTGGGCGCCGAGGATCACGATGGCGGGCATGGATGCCCTCCCTTTCGTCGGTCGGGTGCGTCGGTCGCAGGCTGCCGGAGCCCCTGAAATGCACGTGGCCCCGGCAACAGCTCTACGACGCTGATCGGGGCTCTTGCGACCACACGCTACCAAAGGGGTGATCCCCGGCGTCCAATCCGCGGGGTAGGGTCCGCGCAGTGGAACCCATCCTCGTCATCACCAACAGCGACGCCGGCACCTCCGACAGGGAGCAGCTGGACGCCGCTCTGGCGATCCTCCGTGAGCACGTCTCGGTCGAGGTCGCCGAGACGTCGAACCCCGGCGAGCTCGACGGGGTGCTGCACCGCGCCGCACGCCGGCGACTGGTCGTGGCCGGTGGCGACGGCAGCATGCACGCGGTGGTCGCTGCGCTCTACCGCCGCAACG
>JBKBUP010000385.1:0-772 GCA_046289795.1 Dietzia sp.
GAGAGCTCGTGCAGCGACACGTGCCCCGTGCCGTCCGCGTCCAGGAGGTCAAAGGCGGCGCGAGCCTTGGCGTCCTGTGCGCCGCCGCACAGCACGGTCAGGCCGGTGGCCAGCTCGCTGAAGTCCACCACGCCGTCGCGGTTGGTGTCAAAGGCGTCGTACAGACGGCGGCTGACGCTGCGCGCGCGCTGCCGATCCTCCTCCGTGTGCGTCACGCTGTCACGCCAGAACTGCTCCATCACCGACACGAACCGCGCCTGGCTCACGGTCCCTCGCGCGTCCGCGGCGGCGGCGAAGCGCGCAAGCACGTCCTCGGGCGCGTAGGCGGACAGGTTGGTGAGGCGCATGGCGTCTTCCATGGTGCCGGCGTGCTCGCCCGCCGCGCCCGCCGCGCCCGCCGCGCCCGCCGCAGGCTGCCCAGCAGGCGGCGCAGGTGGCGCGGATGTGGCGCCGGCAGTGTACCAGCCGACAAAGGCGGAGAAGGGGAGGTGGCCGCTGGCCGGCACCCCCGCCTGCGCAAACATGCGCTGCGCCGCTGCCTCCGCCACCGCCGCCGCAGCAGCGCCGGCGTTCGGCGACAGCCCCGCGTGCACAGGCAGCTGCGGGTGCACGAAGAACAGCGCCAGTGCCACGGAGTGCAGCAGCCGCCGCACCTCTTCCAGCGATGCGCTGCCGTGGCCCTCGCTGTCAAACAGCGCAAAGGCGCAGGCAGCACGGCGCTCTGCGGGGCCGCCGCACAGCACACTCACGCCGGCCGCCAGCTCGCTAAAGT
>JBKBUP010000386.1:0-763 GCA_046289795.1 Dietzia sp.
CACGGTGAGCAGGTGCTGCTGCCGCTCTACACCGCGCTGGGCACCAAGCGGCACACCGAGGGGCGCGACCTGACCCGCGAGGTGGTCGAGGAGGCTCTCGAGGAGGTCGGGCTGCCCCGCGCCCTCGCGGACGCGATGGAGTCCACGGAGTACGACGAGGACGTCAGGAAGTCACACCACGCGGGGATGGACCAGGTGGGCGACCAGGTGGGGACTCCGACCATCGCGATCAACGGAGCTGCCTTCTTCGGGCCGGTGCTGTCCAGGATCCCCCGGGGAGAGGACGCCGGCCGGCTGTGGGACGGGGCAGTCGCCGTGGCGTCGTTCCCCTACTTCTACGAGCTCAAGCGCAGCCGCACCGGAGACCTCGACTTCAGTTGACCGGGAGCCTGGATCCCGAACTCTCAGCAGTCACGTCTTCACCTTCTGTCACATCTGTCGCATGATGGCGGGGTTATGCCTCACTCTCGGACACTCCTGCCAGGCTGTTCCACCACGATCTCCACCGCGGTGGTGATGGTCCTGGGGGTGCTGGTCGCCGCGCCGGGCGGGGCCAGCGGCGCGGCGGAGCGCCCCGCGAGGGCCGCGGGAGAGGTCACGCTGTCGCCCCAGCGTGGGTCGCCGGTGAGGACGGCCACCGTCCCCCTGGGCAAGGACCGCGCTCCCGGCCTGCAGCCGGGTTCCCGCACCCAGCGCTTCGACACGTCGCGGTTCACGATGGTGGCGTTCACCTGGACCGGGATCGGTCAGCCGGACCTGCGCT
>JBKBUP010000387.1:0-744 GCA_046289795.1 Dietzia sp.
AGGGGGGAATGAGACAGCGCGCACCGAGCCGGCCGCCTGGCCTGCGCCGGCGATGATAAAGTCTACCGCCTCCAGCACATCCGAGTCCAGGCCAAATTCGTCGTCCTCCATTGCGGTGGTAGGCGGGTTGCGCGGCAGGCGGAAGCGCGCGGCAGCCTGAGGGTGGTGTGCGGGCGGCGCACACAAAAACTGTGCGGAACGTGATTTGCGCATGGAAAAATGTTGATTGGTTGCTGCATTGCCGTGCCTGGGCCTGATTGGCTGCCTGCGTTCGCGGCGTGGGACCACGCGCGAAGTGCGGCATTTTGCGGTGACACGCCTGTGCAGCTGGCCATGAAGAAGCGACGCGCAGGAGATTCCAAGGACGCACGGAAGCGTTCCAACAAAGGGCCGGTTGCTGGGGCAGCGGCGGTGGTGGTGGTGGCGGCGGCGGCGGCGGCGGCGTCAGGGGCAGCAGACGCGCGGGAGCCTGCCAAGCGTCGGACCATGCACGCTGAAGGCGAGAGTGACGACGAGCCGGACCTGCTGTTCGATGACCCCTTTGGCGACGATGTGGATGAGGATGGCGGCGAGGGGGATCACAAGGCTGCCATGGATGAGGACGCGGAGGAGGAGGAGGAGGCGGCAGCTGCGCTGGCGGCTGGCACACTGCCGCCGCTTGAGGATGACGACGACGATTCCGATGACGCCCGGGTGCGTTGCGGGCCTCCCCTTTGCTCCCTGTGCATGCGCGTGCTCTACAGT
>JBKBUP010000388.1:0-744 GCA_046289795.1 Dietzia sp.
CGGCCCACGATGCCCACGGCGACGTCGAGCCGCCGGCGCTGGCCGCCCGACAGGGTGGCGATCTTCTGGTCGGCGAGCGCGGTGAGCCCGACGGTCTCGAGCAGCCGGTCGATGTCGTGCGGCCTGCTCCGCTGCGGGGTGGAGTACGCCGCGTAGTAGCCGCCGAGGTGGGTCAGCAGCCGTCGGGGTGTCCAGCGTGGATGGTCGCGCCACGACTGCAGCACCACACCGGTGCGAGCCCGCCAGTCCTCGTCGGCGGTGGCCGGGTCCTGACCGAGCACGGTGACCTCACCGGCCGAGCGGATCCGGAACCCCTCGAGGATCTCGATGGTGGTGGTCTTGCCGGCACCGTTGGGGCCGAGCAGGCACACGACCTCACCGGCCCCGATGTCGAGGTCGACGCCGGTGAGCACGTCCTTCTCGCCGTAGCGCATCCACAGATCACGCACGGTCACCACGGCCTCCCGGCCGCCGGCCTCGAGCCCCGCGGCCGCATCCCCCTGCTGCTGGTGCATCCCATCGCCTCCACTCAGCAGGCTAGCCCTGCCGAGAGGGCCACCGCCAGCGACTTTGGTCGCGTGGGGCACCACCGACTTTGGTCGGGTCAGGCCGAGCCGTAGCGGCGGTCACGACGAGCGTAGGTCTCCAGCGCGGCCCACAGGTCCCGGCGGTCCACGTCGGGCCACAGCACGTCGGAGAAGACGAACTCGGAGTAGGCCGACTGCCAGGTCATGAAGTTCGACA
>JBKBUP010000038.1:0-16563 GCA_046289795.1 Dietzia sp.
GAGCTAAGGCCCCGTTCCGCAAAGCGTGAACGCCGGACCGCGGCTAGCGATCCGGCGTCTGCCATGCGGGGGTGGGCCTAGGAGGACTTGAACCTCCGACCTCCAAATTATCAGTTTGGCGCTCTAACCACCTGAGCTATAGGCCCTCGTACCGAAGCGTTAATCTACCCGACGCCCTCGCCGCCGCCCAAATCGGGGAGCTCCGCGGGGTCGGGGCGAACCCGCTTCCGGCGTTCAGTTCCGGCGATCGCTCAGCGTCACCTGCACCCCGCCACCGGTCAGCCCGGCGGCGAGGTTGTAGATGAACACGGCGAGGGTGGTCAGGATCGCCAGCAGCAGGACGTTGAGCAGTCCCACGCCGCCGCTGTAGAGGAAGATCGTCGACGGCCCGATCGCAGCCGCCGATTCGTCACCCGCGACCCCGGAGAGCAGCCCACCGAGCCGGTCCCACACCCCCATGCCGGAGAGCAGGAGGTAGGTGACGCCGATCGCGACCATCCACACCAGGTACAGCGCGAACATCAACCCGAGCACGGTGGTGAACGCCGACCAGGGATCGATGCGTCGCAGCACGAGGACCGACTCCATCGGTCCGCGTCGCTCCGTCGGCGAGACCATGGGCGCCGCGCGGCCGGCCGCGCCGCCCGAGTGGGCGGTCGCGACGCCACCGGGCAGCCCCTCGGCGCGGTGCTGGGTGGCGGCGGGGAACGAGGCGGTCGCGTTCCCGTCAGCCGGGGTGGTGTCCCCGATCGGGGACTCCGACCCCGCCGGGGAGCCGGCCGACCCGCCGAAGCCCGGCGCAGGGGTGGAACCCTTGGGTGCCGGACCGCCGTAGGGTCCGTCGGTCGGCTCGGTCATCGCCCTCTACTCCTTGTCCGACCCGGCGTCGAGCCGGTCGTCGTCGTCGGGCTCGTCGGCGTTGCGTGCGATCGCCAGCAGCGAGTCGCCCTCGGCGAGGTTCATCAGGCGCACGCCCTTGGTCTGCCGGCCCGCCTTGCGCACCTGCTTGGCGAACGTGCGGATCACACCGCCACTGGAGGTGATGGCGTAGAGCTCGTCCTGCAACTCGATGATCGTCGCACCGACGAGCTTGCCGCGCTTGGGATCGAACATGAGCGTGAGCACGCCCTTGCCGCCACGGCCCTGGGCCGTGTACTCGGCCAGCGCGGTGCGCTTGGAGTACCCGCGCTCGGTGGCCACCAGCAGGAAGAGCTGGTTCTCGTCCATCTCGGAGCGCACCACCGACATGCTCAGCAACGCGTCGCCGTCGTTGAACCGCATGCCCATCACACCGGACGTCGCACGGCCCATGGGGCGGAGTGTGTCGTCGTTGGCGTGGAAGCGGATCGACTGACCCTTCTCGGAGACGAGCAGGAGGTCGTCCTCGGGGCCGGCGAGCGCGGCGCCGACGAGCTCGTCGCCGTCGCGGAGGTTGACGGCGATGAGACCGCCGGAGCGCGGGGAGTCGTAGTCCTCGAGCTTGGACTTCTTGACCAGACCATTGCGGGTGGCCAGCACCAGGTACGGCGCGTCCTGGTAGCCCTTGATCCGGATGACCCCGGCGATACGCTCCTCCGGCTGGAACGCGAGGAGGTTGGCCACGTGCTGCCCGCGCGCGGTGCGGCTGGCCTCGGGTAGCTCGTAGGCCTTGACGCGGTAGACCCGGCCCTTGGTGGTGAAGAACAGCAGCCAGTCGTGCGTGGAGGAGACGAAGAAGTGACGGACGATGTCGTCCTGCTTGAGCTCCGCTCCGCGCACACCCTTGCCGCCGCGCTTCTGGGCGCGGTAGAGGTCCGTGCGGGTCCGCTTGGCGTATCCGGTCTCCGTGATGGTGACCACGACGTCCTCGCGGGCGATCAGGTCCTCGTCGGTGACGTCCCCGTCGGCCGGGATGATCACGGTGCGTCGGTCGTCGCCGTACTTCTCGACGATCTCGCGGAGCTCGTCGCCGACGATCGCACGCTGCCGCTCGGGCCGGGCGAGGATGTCCTTGTAGTCCGCGATCTCGAGCTCGATGGAGGCGAGCTGGTCGACGATCTTCTGCCGCTCCAGGGCCGCGAGGCGGCGGAGCTGCATGTCGAGGATGGCCTGGGCCTGGTCGTCGTCGATATCGAGGAGGTCCTTGAGACCCTCGCGAGCGATGTCGACGGTCTGCGACCGACGGATGAGCGCGATGACCTCGTCGAGGGCGTCGAGCGCCTTGACCAGGCCGCGCAGGATGTGGGCGCGCCTCTCGGCCTCGTCCAGCAGGTACTGGGTGCGCCGGACGATCACCTCGATCTGGTGCGTGACGTACAGCCGCACCAGCTGGTGGACCGGCAACGTGCGGGGTACGCCGTCGACGATCGACAGCATGTTGGCGCCGAACGACGTCTGCAGCTGCGAGTGCTTGTAGAGGTTGTTGAGCACGACCTTGGCCACGGCGTCACGCTTGAGCGTGATGACGATCCGCAGGCCCACGCGGTCGGACGACTCGTCGTCGATCTTGGAGATGCCGGCGATCTTGCCGTCGCGCAGCTGCTCGGCGATCGACAGGATCATGTTGTCCGGGTTGACCTCGTAGGGCAGCTCGGTGATCACGATGACGGTGCGGTTGCCGTCCTCCTCGATGGAGGTCTTACCGCGCATCCGGATCGAACCGCGCCCCGTGGTGTAGGCGTCCTTGATGCCCTGGTCACCCACGATGAACCCGTGGGTCGGGAAGTCCGGTCCCTTGATGAAGCCCATGCACGCGTCGATCGCCTCGTCGTCGCTGGCGTCCGGGTTCTCCAGAACCCAGTAGACGGCCCCGGCGACCTCGCGGAGGTTGTGCGGCGGCATCTTGGTGGCCATACCCACCGCGATGCCGCTGGAGCCGTTGATCAGCAGGTTGGGCACCCGGGACGGCAGCACCACCGGCTCCGACGTCTTACCGTCGTAGTTCGGCTGGAAATCGACCGTGTTCTTGTCGATGTCCCGCACCATCTCCATGGCCAGCGGGGTCATCTTGCACTCGGTGTAGCGCATCGCGGCCGCGCCGTCGTTACCGCGCGAACCGAAGTTCCCCTGGCCGTCGACCATCGGGTAGCGCATCGCCCACGGCTGGGCCAGGCGGACCAGGGTGTCGTAGATCGCCGAGTCACCGTGCGGGTGGTAGTTGCCCATGGTGTCGGCGACGGGCTTCGCGGACTTCACGTAACTACGGTCGGGCCGGTAGCCGTTGTCCCACATCGCGTAGAGAATGCGACGGTGGACGGGTTTGAGCCCGTCCCGGACGTCCGGGAGTGCCCGCCCGACGATGACGCTCATCGAATAATCGATATAGCTTCTCTGCATCTCCGCCTGGATATCGACCGGCTCGATGCGGTCGTGACCCTCGGCGTCGGGCGGCAACGTCGTGTCCGTCATGGGCTCCTCTTCTGTCGCGCTCGAATCGGCACCCCCAGGGCACCGCTTCGATCCGTCCAGTCTATAGGTGCAGCGAAAACGTCGATGAACTGGCGCGCGGCAGGCCACCGGATGCACGGGACACCGGCACCGGGAAGGCTGTTCGGCATTGCCCGCCCGTCACGGCGGGTGTGGCGTTAATCTCCGATCATGAGATTTGACTCACACAACCCGATCCGCCGCTCTCTGGCGGGTATCGCCACGGCCACGACCCTGGCCATGGGCGCACTGACGCTGGTCCCCTCGGTCGCGTCGGCCGAGGACTTCGACCAACCCGGCGGGTTCTACGACACCCGGACGCTGCCCACCGTGAAGGCCGGCGAGGTGCTCCGCGCGGAGCCGGCCGACCTGCCGCTGGCCGTGTCCGTCCCCGGTCTGCCGCCGCTCCCGTCCCCGCTGCCGGCCGTGGCGCAGCGTGTGGTCTACCAGACCGTCGACGTCGACGGTCGGCCCGTGGCCACGTCCGGCGCACTCTACGATTCGACCGCACCGTGGAACGGTCCCGGCGCGAGACCCACCATCCTGCTGGGGCCGGGAACCCAGGGACAGGGCGACCCGTGCGCCCCCTCACGCAACATCGAGTCCGGGGTGGGAACCAATCCCCGATCAGGCGGACCGGTCGTGTCCTACGAGGAGGGGTTCGCACTCGTCCTCGCCGCCCAGGGCTTCCGCGTGATGGTCGTCGATTACATCGGCCTCGGCACGCCCGGTGTCCACACCTATTCGGACCGTGTGGAACAGGCGCACGCCATGCTCGACGGTGCACGGGCCGCGCAGGCCCTGATCGGACACGGGTCGCCGATCGTCTTCTGGGGTCACTCCCAGGGCGGCGGGGCCTCAGCGGCGGCAGCCGAGCTGGCACCCGGGTACGCACCGGAGCTGGACGTCCGCGCCGCGTACGCCTCCGCTCCCCCGGCCGACCTGCTAGCGGTCCTCGATCACATCGACGGCTCCAGCCTGACGGGCGCGATCGGCTTCGCGATCAACGGGATGGTCGAGCGGTACCCGGCCATCCAGCGGGTCGTGGACCGGCACGTCAACGACACGGGCCGACAGGCCCTCGACGACCTGGCGGGCCTCTGCCTGGCCGACACCCGCGGCGCCTACGGAGGGCGCACCACCACCGAATGGACCAACTCGGGGCAGGGCCTGGGTGAGCTGATCCGCGACGAGCCGGAGGCGCTGCGGGTGCTCGACCACCAGCGGATCGGCAACCGCGCGCCGGCCGTCCCCGTGATGCTGGCAGGCGGGATCAACGACGACATCGTCCCACTGGGGCAGGTCGAGCAGCTGGGTCGTGACTGGTGCCGGCAGGGCACCGCCGTGCACTTCCGGTACGAGACCACGCCGCTGATCCCGGGGGTCACCCACGCCGCGGCGGCGGTGACCAACTTCGGGCCCGCCCTGCAGTTCGTCAACGATCGGCTGGCCGGACTCCCCGCACCGAACGACTGCGGAGCCTTCTGATCCTCGACAACGCACTCGGCGGACTCCTCGCCGACCGGGACCATGTCCGGCCTGGTCTGCGAGGGGTCCGCCGAGCGGGACCGGTCAGACGTCGAGGAAGCGGACGTCCCGGGCGTTGCGGGTGATGAAGTTACGACGCGCGTCGACGTCCTCGCCCATGAGGATCGAGAACAGCTCGTCGGCGGCCGCGGCATCGTCCAGAGTGACCAGACGGAGGGTGCGCACCGTCGGATCCATGGTGGTCTCCCACAGCTCCTTGGGGTTCATCTCGCCGAGACCCTTGTAGCGCTGGATCCCGTCCTCGACGTTGATCTTGCGCTTCTTCTCGATACCGATCTTGAGCAGCTCGTCCCGTTCGCGGTCCGAGTAGGCGAAGTCCGGCTCGCCCTTGCCCCACTTGAGCTTGTAGAGCGGCGGCTGGGCCAGATAGACGTTCCCGTTCTCCACCAGCGGCTTCATGAAACGGAATATCAGGGTGAGCAGCAGCGTGGAGATGTGCTGACCGTCGACGTCGGCGTCGGCCATCAGCACGATCTTGTGATATCGCAGCTTCTCGATATCGAACTCCTCGTGGATACCCGTACCCAGGGCGGTGATGATCGCCTGGACCTCGGTGTTCTTGAGGACCTTGTCGATACGGGACTTCTCGACGTTGATGATCTTTCCGCGCAGCGGCAGGATCGCCTGGAACATCGAGTCCCGACCGGACTTGGCCGAGCCGCCGGCGGAGTCGCCCTCCACGATGTACAGCTCGGACTTGACCGGGTCCTTGGAGCGACAGTCGGCCAGCTTTCCGGGCAGCCCACCGATATCGGTCGCCGACTTCCGGCGGACCATCTCGCGGGCCTTGCGCGCGGCGACACGGGCCTGGCTCGACGCGATGCCCTTGTTGATGATGACCCTGGCCTCGGCCGGGTTGGCCTCGAACCAGTGACCGACGTGCTCGGACACCTGACGCTGGATGAAGCCCTTGACCTCGGTGTTGCCCAACTTCGTCTTGGTCTGACCCTCGAACTGGGGGTCCGAGATCTTGGCAGAGATCACTGCCGCCAGACCCTCGCGGATGTCGTCCCCCGTGAGGTTGGGATCCTTTTCCTTGAGCAACTTCTTGTCGCGGGCGTACTTGTTGACCAGAGAGGTCAACGCCGCACGGAAGCCCTCCTCGTGGGTGCCACCCTCATGGGTGTTGATGGTGTTGGCGAAGGTGTGGACGGACTCCGAGTAGCCGGAGTTCCACTGCATCGCGACCTCGACCTCGTGGCCCGTGCCCTTGCCCTCGAAGTAGAGGATCGTCTGGTGGATCGCGGTCTTGGACTTGTTGATCGCGGTGACGTAGTCCTTGAGACCGTCCGGGTAGTGGAAGGTGCGCTTGCGTTCGCGCACCTTGACCGGTTCGACCGGCTCGGCGGTCTCGACGGCACCCTCGACGAAGACCTTCTCGGCGTCCACCGCGTGCTCGATGTCAGATCCCTCGTCGGACCCGGGCGCCGAGTCGGATCCGCGACCCTCGCTGTCCGCGATCGCGTCGAGCTCCGCGGCCTGCTCCGCGCGGGAGCGGCGATCGGTCAGCGTGATGGTCAGACCCTTGTTGAGGAACGCCATCTCCTGGAGACGACGCGCCACCACGTCGAACTCGTACTCGGTGGACTCGAAGATCGACGGGTCCGCCCAGAACCGGACCCGGGTACCGGTTCCCTCGGCGGGGCCGGCGTCCACCAGCTCCTTGGGAACGGCCATGTCGAAGTCCTGCTGCCACAGGCGTCCATCGCGCTTGATCTGCACCTCGACCCGGGTCGACAACGCGTTGACCACGGAGATGCCCACGCCGTGGAGACCGCCGGACACCGCGTAGGAGTCGGAATCGAACTTGCCACCCGCGTGCAGCTGGGTCATGACGACCTGCACGGTGGGCATGCCCTGTTCGTGCATCTCCACGGGGATGCCACGACCGTCGTCGACCACCTCGACGCCGCCGTCCTCCAGCAGCGTGACCTTGACTCCGGTCGCGTGGCCGGCCATGGCCTCATCGATCGAGTTGTCCACCACCTCCCAGATCAGGTGGTGCAGCCCGCGCGGGCCGGTGGAGCCGATATACATACCCGGACGCAGCCGGACGGCCTCGAGTCCTTCGAGAACGGTGATCGACGACGCACCGTAGTCGTTCGAGCTCTTCTTGCTGGCCTTGCTCTTGGCGTCCGCCACGTGCGAACTCCTCGCGTCTCGGGGGTCTGGACCGGCCCAGTCTACCTGCGACAACCCGCACGCGACCCGTGGGCTCGCCAGACCGACCCGATGGCCGCCCGGCCGGCCCCACCCCTCAGCCGTACGTGTCTCGTGGTCCCCGCCCGGACACGTGCAACGGGCCCTTTCGCCAACTGGGCTTCTCCGGACCCTCGATCTTCAGGCGCCGGACGTGACCCGGTCCCATCGCCGCGGCGATCTTGCGGAGGATGTCGGCCGCCACGAGCCGGAGCTGCGTCGCCCAGGCGGTACTGGAGGCCCGGACGTAGAGGACGCCCTCCTCCAGTCGCTCCGGGGTGGCGTGCGCGGACATGTCCTCCCCGACGATGCGATCCCATTCCGCGAAGAGCCTGCCCGTGGTGACCTTGTCGTCCCAGCCTCGTCTCTTGGCGACCTGACCCACGAGTCGGCCGAGGGGCTGTGGATCCCAGGGGTCCGCACCCGCGCCGGTCCAGCCGCGCTTGCGGAGCCGCTTCCCGCTCCCCACCGGACCGGTTCGCCCGCGACCTACCTGCTTGCCGTCCGCGCGCGCGCGAGCACGTGCCTCCTCGAGGGCCTGCCTCGCGATGTCATAACCACGTTGCGGCTTGTCAGACGGTGTTACGGGATCCCTGCTCTGGTCGCTGGTCACGGATGGACCTCACTGTCTGTCGCTGCGTTCTCGTCGTCGTCGTCAATAACGCCGTCGTCAATAACGCTGTCGTCAATAACGTCGTCCTCGATGGCGTCGTCCTCGACGACGTCGTCGTCAAGACCGGTGGTCCCGCGCGACACCGTCATCTCCGAGTGACGACCCGCGCCCTCCCCGGTCATCACCACGTGATGACGGACGCCCCGCAATCCGTCCGGGACGTCCTCACCTACCGCGGCGGTCACCAGAACCTGCTCGACGCCCACCGCCGCCTCGGCGAGGGCGGCACGGCGATGACGGTCGAGTTCGGCGAACACGTCGTCCAGGAGCAGGATCGGTTCGATACCGTCCGCACGGAACAACTCGAGCGATCCGAGGCGCAGGGCCAGGGCGAACGACCACGTCTCGCCGTGGCTGGCGAACCCCTTGGCGGGCTCGTCGCCGAGTGTCAGGACCACATCGTCCCGGTGCGGCCCGACGAGGGACATCCCCCTGTCGATCTCGTCCTGTCGTCGCCTCCCGAGCTCCGCGAGCAGGACCGCCTCCACGAGCTCGGGGTCGGTCAGCTCTGACTCCTCCGGTGGAGCGGCGACCCGGAACCGATACCCGAGACCCGCCGGACGGGACTCGGGAGCCAGACCCCGATAGGCGTCGACGACCAGGGGTCGCAACTCCTCCAGCAGAACGGTCCGTCCCGCGACGATCCGCGCACCGAGCTGGGCGAGACGCCCATCCCACACATCGAGCGTGTCCAGGGCGGCCTCCGCGTCCTGTCCCCTCCCACGCCGGAGCGCACCGGAGGCGGACTTGAGCAGAGCCGACCGCTGCCGGAGGACCGACGAGTACTCGGCGAGGTCACCCCCATGCGCCGGTCGGCGTTGGACCAGGAGCTCGTCGAGGAATCTCCGACGCTCCGCCGGCTCGCCCCGGACCAGTGCGAGGTCCTCGGGTGCGAAGAGCACGGACTGGACCACTCCGAGGATGTCGCCGAGTCGGCGGCAGGGCGAGGTGTTCAACCGCGCGCGATTGGCCCTACCCGAGTTGAGGGCCAACTCCACGGTGAGTTCGCGACCGGCGTTGTGTGCGAGCGCCGCGATCATGGCCGTCTCGGTGCCGGTCCGGATCATCGGTGCCTCTGTGGCCACACGATGGGATCTCAGGGTCGAGAGCACACCGACGGCTTCGAGGACGTTCGTCTTTCCGTGTCCGTTGCGCCCCACCAACGTGGTGACCCCGGGCTCGAGCTCCAGCTCGAGCAAAGGCCAGGATCGGAAATCCAGGAGCCTCAGATGACGCAGGTGCATGCCGGACGGCTTCGGGGGAGCCGGCTCAGCCCGGCAGGCGGACCGGCATGAGCAGGTAGGTGTAGCTCGAATCGACGGGAGCGATCGCACCGTCGGCGTCCGGGGAGGGCAACGTCTCGGGAGCCGGACGCAGAACTGCCGGTCGGCTGGCCTGCGTGAAACCGAAGGCCACCCGGGCCGAGTGCACGCTTCCCAGGCCATCGATCAGATAACCGGGGTTGAAAGCGATGGTCAACGGCTCCCCGAGAAACTCCACGGGGAGAGTCTCCGAGGCCTGGGCCGCGTCGTCCCCGCCCGCGGAGAGGGCCAACTCGCCCTCGGAGAACGTCATCCGGACCTGGACCCCCCGGTCCGCGACCAGCGCGACACGCTTGATGGCCTGCACCAGCGAGTCGACCTGCACGAGCGCCATCGACGTGTGCTGCGTGGGCAGGAGCTGCCGGACCTTGGGGAACTCGGCGTCGAGGAGACGCGTCGTGGTGCGCTGCCCGGCGACGAGAACGCCCATGATGCCCTCCGCCCCGACCTCGGAGCCCGCACCCAGGCTCAGGTCGACGCGTCCGCCCTGGCCCGCCGACCGGGTCACCTCGGAGAGCGTCTTCGCCGGGATGAGCACCTCGACCGCGACGTCCGCGCGTGCGGGCTCCCACTCGAGATCCCGGATGGCCAGGCGGAACCTGTCGGTGGCGATGAGTGTGACCCGGGGACCCTCGATCTCCATCCGGATACCGGTGAGCATCGGAAGCGTGTCGTCCTTGCCGGCCGCCACCGCGACCTGGGCCACGGCCTCGGAGAAGGCGTCGACCGCGGCCGACCCGGTGACCCCGGGCATCGCCGGCAGCTGCGGGTAGTCCTCGACGGGCATCGTCGGCAGGGTGAACTTGGCCGTTCCGCAGTTGATGTACATCTTCTGGGCGCTCACGGTCACCTCGACCGGGCGGTCCGGGAGAGCGCGGGCGATGTCGGCCAACAACCGGCCGGACACCAGCGTGCTCCCGGGCTCGGACACCTCTGCGGGGACGGAGACCTGGGCGGACGTCTCGTAGTCGAACCCGGAGATCGTCAGACCGGAATCCGCCTCGAGGAGCACCCCGCCGAGGATCGGGACCGACGGTCGTGAGGGCAGGGTGCGCGCCACCCAGGCCACCGAATCAGCGAAGTCCTCGCGGGTGACGCGGAACGTCGGATCCGTGATCTCCATCGGTGACCTCTTTCAAGCGGGGCGGATACCGGGAAGCGGTATCTGGACGGTTGGTCTGTTCGCGGCGGTTGCAGCCGAGTCTCTGGCATCCGACGGGGTCGGACGGATCATCTCCATGAGAGTAACCGCTCCCACCGACAGCGGACACACGGACTCCTGTAACCCGGTCAAGCAGGCTCGCCGTTCCACATACCTACTTCTTACAAGAACTCTATAGAGAGATAAGTAGTAGTAGTAGGTCCTGTGAAATTGTTAGCGGAGGGCTGTTTGTGCAGTTCAGTGCGCATTTCCGGGTGTGTACAGATCCGGCTCATCCTGTGGTTTCCGTAGCGGCCCGGTGGAATCACAGATTTTGGTCCACCGTCTGTCCACCGTCGGTCCACAGGAACCCACAGAGTTGTCCACAGCTGTGAAGGGTGTGGCAGAAGGTGTGAGGGGGGTCACATTCATGTTGCGGAGGGCCGTCCCGGACACGGTGGTGGAGCGCGGGACTCGTCCCGGGAGGGTGTGGTGCGGAGGTGGACGCAGCTGACGGACCGACGGCCACGGAGGACCGCCACAGATGGCCGTCAGATGACCGTCAGAGGGAACGCGAGCGTTCCTTGATCCGGGCGGTGAGCTCCTGGATCTGGTCGTACATGCGCCGATCGTCCTTGATCTCCTTGAGGATCTTGCGCTGGGCGTACATGACCGTCGTGTGGTCCTTGCCGCCGAAGGTGACGCCGATCTTGGGGAGGGAGAGGTCGGTGAGCTCACGGCACAGGTACATCGCGATCTGCCGGGCGCGGGAGAGGGACCGGGTCTTGGAGGTTCCGCAGAGCTCGTCGATGCTGGTCGAGAAGAACTCCGCGGTGACCGCCATGATGGTCGCCGCCGAGATCTGGAGGGAATCGTCGTCGGAGACCACGTCGCGGAGTACCACCTCGGCCAACGGGACGTCGATCTCGTGTCCGTTGAGCGACGCGAACGCGACGACCCTGATCAGCGCACCCTCGAGCTCGCGGATGTTGCGCTGGACGCGGGTGGCGATGAGCTCCAGGACATCGCGGGGAACCACGTAGTTCTCCGATTTGGCCTTCTTGTCGATGATCGCGATCCGCGTCTCGAGTTCGGGCGGCTGGATGTCCGTGATCAGACCCCACTCGAAGCGGGTACGCAGTCTGTCCTCGAGAGGCTGGAGCTGCTTGGGGGGCCGGTCGGAGGAGATCACGATCTGCTTCTGGGCGTTGTGGATCGTGTTGAAGGTGTGGAAGAACTCCTCCTGCACCTGCTCCTTGCCGATGAGGAACTGGATGTCGTCCACCAGGAGGATGTCCGCCTCGCGGTACCGCTTCTTGAACATGTTCTGGCGGCCGTCGCGGACGGAGTTGATGAAGTCGTTGGTGAACTCCTCGGTCGAGACGTACTTGACCTTCTGTTCGGAGTACATCCGCAGGGAGTAGTGCCCGATCGCGTGGAGCAGGTGAGTCTTGCCGAGACCTGACTCGCCCCAGATGAACAGAGGGTTGTAGGCACGGGCGGGAGCCTCGGCGACGGCCAGGGCGGCGGCGCGGGCGAACCGGTTGGAGTTGCCCTGGACGAACGCGCTGAACGTGTATCGCTCGTTGAGTCCCGGTGCTGTCGCCGCGGACAGTGCCTCGTCACGGTCGCTGCCGTGCAGCAGTCGTTCCGCCGCGATCTGTTCTTCCGTCATGCGGACCGGTCGCGAGGTGGCCGGCGGATGGGCCTGGTCCGGCTCGGGTCGGTGGATCTCGTCGACGTCGATGCGTTGATCGTCATCGTCGGTGTGGTGGCGGCCGGCGAGGGAGGTGTCGACCTTGACCGCCAGGTCCACGGGCTCACCGAGCTGGGTGCTGAGTGCTCGGGTGATCGGGCCGCGCAGGACGGATTCGATGTTGTCGCGGGCGAAAGCGGACGGCGCGGCGAGCATGGCGAATCCGTTGACCACGGCGATGGGTTGTACCAGGCGCAACCAGGCCTGCTGCTGGCGCGACAGTGCCGGGTTGTCGTCACTGGCCAGAGACGGGTCGGTCAACTTGTCGAGAACCGCGATCCACACGTGTTCGAGGTCAGGAGACACGGGGGGCGGTCTCCTCTCGTCGGTGTGAAGCGGTTCCGGGCGGCCATGGCGTCCGGCCGGGCCGGGCACCACACTCTATCCACAGGCTCCGACCCAGGTCTACCGAGGTATCCACATGGTTGTCCACAGCTGTGGAAGAGACACCGCTCCCGTTGTGACGGGGTCGGTCTTCACTGAGTGAGGGTGGGATGTGTTCGTTCGTGACTACGTTAGGCGGCCCGGGTGGGGCTCGATGATGAAAGACCGTAACAACACCGTGAACCAGTGGGCAACCCTCAAGATCAACTGGAGGGCGGATGTCAAGCATCCGGGGTCCCGGCGTGTTGCTGTGGCCTGCGCGGTGGTACCCGTGGTGCGAATGTGATTACACGGTTTGGTGGCGAGGCCCCCGTGCGCGTAATCTTGAGCAGTCTGTCGCGCGCCCGTGAGGCGTGCGGCGCGTCGTGGTACCGCCCGTCAGTGGTGTTTCGACGACATCTCGAACTCGATCGGGCGCACGAGTGGCGCCTACTTCACGTGAGGAGCCAATCATGGCCAAGGGCAAGCGGACTTTCCAGCCGAACAACCGTCGTCGTGCCAAGGTGCACGGCTTCCGTCTTCGGATGCGCACGCGCGCCGGACGCGGCATCGTCGGCGCACGTCGCCGCAAGGGCCGCGCTTCGTTGACGGCCTGACCCGGGCCGGGGTGGCGAGTGCTTCCCAGGACCCACCGTCTCCACCGTTCCGCTGACTTCGCGGAGGTGGTCCGGAGGGGTGCGAGGAAGGGCCGCCGGACCATGGTCGTACACGCCCACGTGGACTCTTCGGATGTCCGCGTGGGCGGTCCTCGTTTCGGCCTCGTCGTCAGCAAAGCCGTCGGGGATTCGGTGACCCGCCACCGTGTCAGCCGGCGGCTTCGTCATATCGCCTCCGGCCTGCTGGCGGAGCTCGAGCCCGATCTACTCGTGGTGGTCCGGGCCAACCCGGCGTCTGCATCTGCCGCTCACGCGGATCTGGTGCACGACATGCGGACCGGTCTCGCCTCCGCCGTGGCGCGCGCTCGGGAGTCGAGGTCATGAGCGAGGTTCGTCATGGCCCAGTGGCCCGGGTCCTTCTGTGGATGCTCGATTTCTACCAGAAGGGGATCTCGCCGCTCACCCCACCGAGCTGCCGCTTCGAACCCACCTGCAGTAGCTACGCTGTCGAAGCCGTCCGCGTGCACGGTGCCTGGTACGGAACCTGGCTCGCGGTGTGGCGGTTACTGAGGTGTGGTCCCTGGACTCCCGGCGGCTGGGACCCGGTTCCCGAGCCCCGCGCTCCCGACGACTCCGCGGATCATCCGCACGAGCATCCCGACAATTCCGAACGAAGCTAGGACTCAACCACCGATGTCGTTCATCACCGACCCTCTGGTCTATTACCCGATCTCCGGGATCCTCTGGTTCTGGCACAAGATCTTCGCGTTTCTCGGCGGTTTCCTTCCCTGGGTGGATTCGCCCGACTCCAGTGGTGCGATCTGGGCGCTCTCCGTGATCTTCCTGGTGGTCACCCTGCGCATCCTGCTGTTCTGGCCGGCGGCCAAACAGATCCGCTTCTCCCGGAAGATGCAGGAGATGCAGCCGCGGATGAAGGAGCTGCAGAAGCGGTACAAGAACGATCGCGAGAAACTCGCCACAGAGACCCGCAAGCTCCAGAAGTCGGAGGGGTTCAACCCGGTCCTCGGCTGTCTGCCGATGTTCATCCAGATCCCGGTGTTCCTGGGTCTGTTCCATGTGCTCCGGTCGTTCAACCGGATGGGCAACAACTTCGGTGCGCTCGGGATGACGGCGGAGGAGACGCGGAACACCGGGAACTACGTCTTCAATGCGGACGAGGTGCAGAGCTTCCTCGACGCCCGGTTGTTCGGCGCTCCCCTCTCTTCGTTCATCTCGCAGCCCATCGAGCAGTTCCAGGCCTTCGTCGATCCCGGGGCGGCGCTGGATTTCGAGCGCTGGAACATCATCCTGGTCGCCATCCCGCTGATGATCGTCTCGGCGGTCACCACTCACCTCAACGCCAGGATCTCGCTGTCACGCCAGTCCCCGGAGGCCGCGGCCAATCCGCAGGCCAAGATCATGAACCAGCTGATGCTGTGGGCCTTCCCCATCGGCATCCTGGTGACGGGCGCGTTCTGGCCGATGGCGATCCTCGTCTACATGGTCACCAACAACCTGTGGACCCTCGGCCAGCAGTACTACCTGTTCGAGAAGATGGCCAAGGAGGACGACGTCGCCGCCCTGAAGCGACGCGAGGAGCAGAAGTCCCTGGCGCCCAAGGTCGGCGTCAAGCCGGTCAATCCGAAGAGGGTCCGGGGCGTCACGACGGGTGCCGTCGCGTCCCCCCAGGAGACCGTGTCGGGTGGCGGAACGGATGACGACGACGAGGTGGTCTCGTCGACGGGGGTCGTTGACAGTCCGTCACCCGGGCCCACACCTCGCCCGGGTCAGAGACCACAACAGCACGGTGGCCAACGCACGCGTCCTGCTCAGAAGAGCGGCGGGGGCGGCGGTAAGGGCAAGAAGAAGAAACGGAAACGCTGACCTCTGGACAGACTGACCACCGACAAGGTCCCCGATGCTCCGGCATCGGGGACCTTGTCCCATACTTGGGGGAAGTATTCGTCGGCCCGGACGGGCGCGGCGATCGGCGGTGATGACGGAGGCAGATCCATGTCGAAGAAGAACATCGAGGTGTCGGAGGAGCGTCTTGTCGAGGAGGGCGAGGTGGCCGGCGACTACCTCGAGCAACTCTTGGACATCTTGGACTTCGACGGGGATATCGATCTGGACGTCGAGGGCGATCGGGCTATCGTGAGCATCGACGGCAGTGAGGATCTCGACCGGTTGGTGGGCTCGGATGGCGCGGTTCTGGATGCCGTCCAGGAACTGACCCGGTTGGCTGTTCAGCAGGAACTCGGGGAACGAAGTCGGCTGATGTTGGACATCTCCGGGTGGCGTGCCGCTAAACGTGAGGCGTTGACCGAAACGGGGAGGGTCGCCGCGCAGCGGGTCCTGGAGTCGGGTGAGTCCGAGGAGCTCGAGCCGATGACCCCTTTCGAGCGGAAGGTGATCCACGACGCCATCGCGGAGATCGAGGGAGTGTCCTCGGACTCGACCGGAGCCGAGCCCAATCGGCGGGTCGTGGTTCTGCCGGACTGACCGTCCTATGTGGAAGGGCGGAGGCGCGAGGCTGGGGGCACAGATTTTCAGGGGCGTGGGCGTGGAGCCCGCGCCCCTGTGTCGTGTCGCCGGCCTGACTTACAGCGGTGTGATTCCAGGGATGTTTCACGTGAAACTAGGGGCGAATAGCCCTCGAAAAGGATGGTGAAGAGATGCACGAGGACACGGGGGACGAAACGACACGTGACGTCCCGGAGCAGTCAGGCGCGGGCCTCCCCCCGGGGGAGCCTGAAGAGAAGTCTGGCGACAGTACGCCACCGGTCCCACCGAACGGCGCACGGACGGTCTTCGGTGACCGACTCGATCTCGCGGTGAGGTACGTCGAGATCCTGGCGACCGCCGGTCTGGAGCGGGGGTTGATGGGTCCACGCGAGCGGCCTCGGCTCTGGGATCGTCATGTCCTCAACAGTGCCGCCGCGGCCGGAGGCCTCGTCGACGGTGAGTCGGTGGTGGACATCGGGAGTGGCGCGGGCCTTCCGGGTATCCCGTTGGCACTGGCGCGTCCGGACCTTCGGGTGACTCTTGTCGAGCCGCTGCTGCGTCGTGCGACCTTCTTGCAGGAGGTCGTCGACGAGCTCGGACTCGATATCCGGGTGATTCGAGGTCGCGCAGAGGAGAAGGACGTCATCGCACGAGCAGGTGGTGCCGACGTGGTGACCTCCCGTGCGGTCGCGCCGCTGTCCAAGCTCGCCGGTTGGTCGGCTCCCCTACTCCGGCCCGGGGGTCGAATGGTCGCACTCAAAGGTGCGTCCGCAGCCGACGAGGTCGAGCGGGACGGCCGGGTTCTGCGGAAGCTCGGGTTTGAGCACGTGCACATCGAGGTGGTGGCCGCCCCGGATGCGGAGGAGACGAGGCTGGTTATCGGCACGCTCGCGACTAGAGTGGGTAAGCGTGGCTCACGCTCTCGTGCAGGCGGTTCCCGGCGTGGTTGAAGCCAGTCGGTCTCGCACCCGGCGTTGTCGGTTTCACGTGAAACACTGACTCCGGAGGCATCGAGGACGGTGCGCCGAGTCGCT
>JBKBUP010000389.1:0-742 GCA_046289795.1 Dietzia sp.
GCATGGCATGGGGTCGTCAGCAGGATACAACGCGGCAGCGGCAGCAGCGGCATTGCACGCTACGTACTCGACTTGCATGTTGGCCAGCTCCTGCCGAGCGGCGGGCAGGGGCTGCGGGCCCACTGGCACATCATCTTGGTCCTCGTGATGCAGTTTCGCCACATGCTCGCGCATCTCCTCTGCCTCTCGGCGGTCATCCTCCCCCACCAGCGTATCCACCGCCGCTTTGCGCAGCTGCGACACCGCCTCACTCTCGCCTTGTACCTCCACGCTCCGCGGACTTGCGTCGCTTGCCCTGCTCCTGCCCCTGCTGCGACTCCGGCTGGCGCTGCTGGCGCTGCTGGCGCTGCTGGAACTGCTAGAGCTGGGGCTTCGCGCGCGCCGACGCTTGCTGCTGGGCCGCTTAGAGCTTCGGCGCTTGGACTTGCTGTGCTTGCTGGACCGTTTGTGCTTGCTCAAGCGCTTCTGTTGCTTGGACCGCTTGCTGGACCGCTTGCGGCCGCGCTCGTCTGGCGCGTAGACAGCATGAGCGCAATCCACGGCGCGCCGAGAGCGCTTGCACGCACCACCACTGTCACTCTCGCTATCGCTGGCGCTACGCTCACTGCTCACGGAGCGGCGTCGACTGCGCGAGGCCGCACGCTCCGCTGAGTGCCCGCTGGCCTCAGCGCCACTCGCTATCGCTGCCGCCGCCGCGGGTCCATCAGCAGAAGCTGCCGCTGTTGCGGCCGGAACGGATGGC
>JBKBUP010000390.1:0-741 GCA_046289795.1 Dietzia sp.
CGTACCGACCCCGCTCGTCCCAGCGGATCCGGTCGCGGACGGGGGTGAGGAACGCCGGCACCTGCGGGCGATACCCGGTCGCGAGCACCAGCGAGGAGGTCCGCAGCGCGAAGTCATCGTCGACCTCGGTGTGGTGCAGGTCGAGGGTGATCTCGTCGCCCTCGCGCCGGGCGCCGGTCACCTCGGTCGCCGTGAGCAGGGTGGTCTCGCCCCGTCGCTGGTGCGGCTCGAGGCTGACCTGCCGGGTGCGCAGCATCTCGAAGATCGTGTCGATGGTGGCCGAGCTGATGCCCTTGTAGAGCCCCCGCTGGCTCGCCAGCAGCCGCTCGCGGGTGGCCGCGGGCAGGCCCTGGAAGTACGCCGTGTACTCCGGGGAGGTCATCTCCAGGGTGAGCTTGGTGTACTCCATCGGGAAGAACCGCGGCGACCGGGTGAGCCAGTTCAGCGTGTACCCGCACCGGTCCACGTCGGCGAGCAGGTCGGCGTACACCTCGGCCGCGGACTGCCCGCTCCCCACGACCGTGATCGACTCGGTCGCCTGGAGGGCCGCCTTGTGCTGAAGGTAGTCCGCCGAGTGGATGGCGGTGGTGCTCGGTGGTCGAGCAGGTTGCGCAGCAACCGTGTCGAGACCCGGTGACCCGACCACCGAGCGCAGGGCCTCAGGCACGTACGGCGTGGTGCCGGTGCCGAGGACCAGCCGGCGCCCGCGGAAGGTGTCCCCGGCGGCGGTGTGCACGACGT
>JBKBUP010000391.1:0-736 GCA_046289795.1 Dietzia sp.
GCAGCCAGCCCCACCACAGCGCCCCGCGCTTGTACCGCGCTGGCGCTTGGCTTGCCCGGCTGGACTGCAGCACGCGCCATTGCCTCCGAGCGCGCGTGAGCAGCTTGGGCACAAACGTGGCAGCAATGACGATGGCAAACGCAAACTGTGCACGGAGCGTGAGGGCGCAGCGCGGGCGCGAGCTCGGTGGTCACGGCTCGCCAACGCACCATGGCGCCAAAGTTGACCACGAGCAGGACAAGGCGCAGTGCCGTCGCCACAAGCGCGGGCGCCGTGTCCGTGGACAGCACCAAGCCTGCAGCATGACTCAGCAAGGGCGTGGTGCAAGAGCGGGCGCGGCGGGCGCGGCGGGCGCGGCGGGCGCGGCGGGCGCGGCGGACCTCCGTAGTAGGTGATGAGCACGACGGTGAGCGAAAGCCCCTCCAGCATGTTCAGTCGCGGCTGGTCGTACGGCCGACACACCGAGTGCAGCATCAACGCTGCCACAGTGATTGCGGCAATGGCTGCCAGCTGCAGCGTGGTGCCTGACCGCACAAAGAACACGACCACAAACACGAGGAGCATCTTGCGCACCATGACCACCACCTCCCTGCGGAGCAGCGTGAGCATGCCGCGCGCGCGAGTTGCGGAGGCGGCGGGCGCTCGCACCAGTAGTAGTGCGAGGTGCGGAACCCCAGGTACAAGAAACCAAGTCGCGCTGTGACGCGCGGTTCCTGCAGCTTCTTGCGGCTGCGCC
>JBKBUP010000392.1:0-729 GCA_046289795.1 Dietzia sp.
CTGCCGACGGGCGGATCCCCGACGTCCTGCCGGGCGAGGTCTACTGCCACTCCCTCACCGACCCGTCGATCCTCGGCGAGCTCGCCGGGACCGGCACCCACACCCTGACCTACATCGGGCTGCACACGCCGGCCGGCCTGTTCGAGCACGACGCCGAACAGCAGCGGGCGGTCGCCTTGGAACGCGCGCTGGCCTCGATCAACCGGCACCTCGAGGAGCCCATCGAGGACTGCGTCGCCAGAGACGGGAACGGCCGACCCTGCCTGGAGGTGAAGATCCCGCAGGACGTCGAGGCGGACCTCGCGATGCCCGGCGGACACATCTTCCACGGCGACCTCGACTGGCCCTGGGCTCCGCACCGGTCGCGGCTGGACACCCCGGCCGCGCAGTGGGGGGTCGCCACCGGAGTTCCCGGGGTCCTGTTGTGTGGCTCGGGAGCCCGCAGGGGTGGCGCGGTGTCCGGGATCGGTGGCCACAACGCCGCCCAGGCCGTCCTCGCCGACCGGTGATCGTCGGGTGATCAGCAGCACGTCCTCCCGATTTTTCCCGCCCCGGACTCGCTGCTAGAGTTGCTCTCGCTTCCAGCGCGCGGCATTAGCTCAATTGGCAGAGCAGCTGACTCTTAATCAGCGGGTTCGGGGTTCGAGTCCCTGATGCCGTACCACCCACCGAAGGCCGGTCCCCGCGGACCGGCCTTCGGTCATTTCTGCCGACGAGTTTCGTCAACCC
>JBKBUP010000393.1:0-726 GCA_046289795.1 Dietzia sp.
GCAGCATTCCTGGGTCCGTGGTGCAGTTTGAGCTGCTGACCAGCTTTTTTCAGCGCATGAGCGCACGTCCTTCGGCCACTGCAGTGCTGTGAACGTCAATGCCTGGCAGCGAGTGTCGCTGAAACGCCCACCCGTCGCTGCCAATCCCATTCAAACAAACGGATTGAAGCAGCACGGCGGCGCCCGAGCGCGCAGAATTGACAAGCGAGCCGCCATGCAGGGCTCCCAGCCACCGCATCCCGCGGCCGCGCCCAGTGCAACGCCCGGTGCGGCGGCGAGTTATCCGGCGCTGACGTATGCCGCCGGCTCCGCGTTTGGCGGGCACTCCGTTGCGGGGTGGGGGGCCGCCACCGCGGGCGCTTCGCATTCTGGCGCCGCGCCCGCCGCGCCCGCCGCGCCCGCCGCGCAGTATTCGTATTATGGCTATCCCAGCAGCTACGCAAGCACGTACGGCGGCGCGTACGGTGCGGGCACCGCGCCGGCACCAGCAGCTGCAGCTACGTATCCGTCCGCCACCGCGCCCGCCGCTGCCACCGTTGGATACGCCCCCGCCCCCGCTACCTCTGCAACCTACGCGCATGCTGGTTATGGCACATATGGTGGTGGATACTGGCAAGGCGGGCACTACGCACAGCCGTACGGGGGCGCGTACGCCGCGTACAGCGCGCCCGCTGCAGCAGCCTACGCAGCTGCACCCGCGGCCTACGGCACGCATGCCGCGTACTC
>JBKBUP010000394.1:0-707 GCA_046289795.1 Dietzia sp.
GTCGCGATATTCGCCTTGTCGTTCGCCTATTCAGTCTATGCGACCGCGACCAATCAGCCGGTCGCCTATTTCAACACCTTTGCCCGTATTTGGGAGTTTGCGCTCGGCGGCCTTACCGCCGTGTTGCTGGCGCGCGTGCGGTTGCCCGTGATCGTCCAGCTGATCGGCGGATGGCTGGGGCTGTTCCTGGTGATCAGCTGCGGCATCCTGTTGCAGGTGTCGACGATATTTCCGGGCTATGCCGCGTTGTGGCCGACGCTTGGCGCGGCGCTGATCCTGTTATGCGGGCAAGGCGAACACCGGTTCAGCGTGCGCCGCCTGCTGTCGATCAAGCCGCTGAACTGGTTGGGCGGCATTTCCTATGCGCTGTACCTGTGGCACTGGCCGCTGCTCATCGCGTTCCTGACCGTAACCTATCAGACGCAGGCTTCGTTCGCGGCCGGATCGGCGATCCTGGTGGCGTCCGTCCTGCTTGCCTGGCTGACCACGCGCCTGGTCGAAAAGCCCTTCTCGAAGGTGCGGGAGGACCGGCCGTGGCGCACGATCGCGGTTGGCGCAGCCGCGGTTGCCGCCACCACGCTCGGCGATGGCGCATGGAAGATCCAGACCGCGCAGGCGGTGTCGGCGGACAAGCTGATGAAGCCCGATCCTGGCCGCTATCCCGGTGCCGCCGTGTTCGATGGCCGGTACTTCGCCGCCGATGGACG
>JBKBUP010000395.1:0-695 GCA_046289795.1 Dietzia sp.
CAGCCCGAGGGTGGAGTCGGCGACCCGGCGCGCGCCCTCGTCGTAGGCGAAGTGGGCCCGCTCGTAGGAGTCCATGAGCTGCGCGAAGGCGTCGTAGGTCTCGGGGATCCCCGGGATGCCCATGTGCTTGCCGAGGGCGCGGTAGTAGTTCACCGAGGCGCGCAGCTCGGTCTCGGTGAAGGGCCGCTTGCCGTAGGCGTCGAGCCAGCGCTTGGGCACCACCACGAAGGTCGAGAGCACGTAGAGCATCTCGTGGTCGGGGATGTCGTAGGCGCGGTGCATCTGGTTGATCCGCCGGATCGCGGCGCGCGCCTCGGGGTCGTCGAACCCCTTCTCGGCGGGCACCTCGAGGAGCAGCGCGGTGTCGTCGTACCGCTTCTGGACCGCGCCGGTGAACTGGCCGGTCGCGTCGAGGAGCGCGCCGATGCCGGGCACGGCGTAGGTGCGGAACAGGGCGAAGGAGAGCGCCTGGTTCATGTCCCAGGGGAACTCGTGGGCCACGGCGTTGCGGTAGATCTCGCGGTAGTCGGTCTCGGGGTCGAGCCCCTCGTTGACCCTCCGCCAGTGGTCCCGCGGCACGCCGCCGAACGTCTTGCCCCGCACTCGGAACTCGCGCATGGGGACAAAGTAGAGCAGTCGCTCCATTGTGGCTAGGGCGCTTCTCACGGCGCCCCGGCCGTCGCGAGCGTCGTCCT
>JBKBUP010000396.1:0-693 GCA_046289795.1 Dietzia sp.
GAAGCTGCGCATCCCGGCCGCTCAGCGCGCTGCCATCTTCAGTCGCTACTGCGCCATTGATGGTGGCGGGTACGCCGCCATCACGGCACGACAGCTGTGCGCACACCTTTCCATTCAACACACCCCGCTGCTGCATCGCCTCATGCAGTGCGCCCATGACCCCTGGCGCTCGGACCAGCGGCGGCTGCCTGGCGTGCAGCAAGTCACGCTGCCCGAGTTTTTGGTCGTGCTGATGAACATCTGCACCCGCACACAGCGGGAGCTGCTGCGGCTGGCCTTTGAGGTGCAGCAGCCCTCTGCGCATGAGGTGCCGCCCGGCGAAGTGCCGCCCCCGCCGCCTCGCCCGCGCGGCCTGCGCTCCCGGCTGTCCATGCGACGCATGACAAATGCTGTGCCGGGACGTGGATTGGCGGGCGCGGCGGGCGCGGCGGGCGCGGCGGGCGCGGCGGGTGCGACAGGCGGGGAGGCAGAGGAGGCGGTGCATGGCTTCGTGAGGCGCGCATACCGGCCGGTGAACAAGCGGCACGCGTGGCACGTGATCAGCTTCCTGCACGGCAACCCGAAAGGCAACTTCAACGCTCTGCTGGCCCACCCCGACCTGGAGTGCGCCTTCCACGGCGACCCGGTGGATGTGTACAGCGCAGCCGCCGCGCTGGCGGCGCAGTGCTTGGACGAAGCCGGTGCTGTGCGCTC
>JBKBUP010000397.1:0-691 GCA_046289795.1 Dietzia sp.
CACGAGGACGTCCGCACGGTCAAGCGGGCCGCGTCGTACATGTACAAGATGATCAAGAAGAACCGGCGAGCGGAGATCCGCCAGATCCGGCAGTCGCACGACCAGCGGATCATCGAGCGCACGGCCACCGGCTCGGCGATGCGCATCGACGACGAGACCGCGGGGATCCCGCTGGTCTCCACCGCGCAGGGAGCGTTCGCCGGGGAGCTGATCACCGCCCGCGGCTGCTACATCTGCAAGGAGGACTTCACCCTCGTCGACGCGTTCTACCACTGGCTGTGCCCGCGCTGCGCGGCGTTCTCGCACGCCAAGCGCGACCAGCGCACCGACCTGAGCGGCAAGCGGGCGCTGCTCACCGGCGGCCGCGCCAAGATCGGCATGTACATCGCGCTGCGGCTGCTGCGCGACGGGGCGCACACCACGATCACCACCCGGTTCCCCAAGGACGCCGTGCGCCGGTTCGCCGCGATGGAGGACTCCGGTGACTGGCTGCACCGGCTCAAGGTCGTCGGGATCGACCTGCGCGACCCCACACAGGTGGTCTCGCTGACCGACGACGTCGCCGCCGAGGGCCCGCTGGACATCCTGGTCAACAACGCCTGCCAGACGGTGCGGCGTACGCCGGGTGCCTACTCGCAGCTCGTCGAGATGGAGTCGGCACCTCTGCCCGTTGACGTCGAGCTGCCCGAGA
>JBKBUP010000398.1:0-675 GCA_046289795.1 Dietzia sp.
GTACCTCGGCAAGCGGCTGCCCCAGGGCAACCCGACCACCGTCGCGCTGTGCGAGTCGTTGTGCGCCGACGTGGTCTCCCGGCGCCGCCTGCGCACCGGGATCACCCAGCAGGTGCGGGTGATCCTCACCCAGCGGGTGGCCTTCGGTGTCGGCATGGAGGACGTGGCGGCGGCGCTGGGGGTGAGTGTCCGGACGCTACGGCGGCGGCTCGCCGAGGAGGGGACCGGCTTCCAGCAGCTGCTCGACGAGGTGCGGCAGTCGCTCGCCGAGGAGATGCTGTCCACGGGGATGCTCCGGGTCGAGGACATCGCCCTGCGGCTGGGCTACGCCGAGGCGTCGAGCTTCATCCACGCCTTCAAGCGGTGGACCGGCACGCTGCCGAGCCGACATGTGACCCGCGCAGCCACCGGCGTGCGGAACACTTCCGAGGTGCGGGCATGACCTTGTCCTAGAAGGCAATGAATGGTTGAAGTCGCAGGGGGAGCCTGACTCTCCGGCTAGCCGCTGGAGAGTGCCTCCGTCGATGCGGTGCCCGGTGAGATGTGGCAGCCGGTGTAGCCGGGTGGTGGTCGACCCGGCGGGGCGCCGGTAGCCAGGATGGTGGTGCCGGTGGGGTCGCGGTAGTAGGTGCGGCCCCAGGGGGTGGTCCATAGGTACTCGCCGGGGGCGAAGGT
>JBKBUP010000039.1:0-16461 GCA_046289795.1 Dietzia sp.
ACTCCCCCTCCCCCCCCTGGGGCGGCGCCCCCCCCCCCCCCCCCCCCCCCCCCGCCGGGGGCCGCGCGGGGGGCCCCCCCCCCCCCCCCCCCCCGACGTTCTGATCGACCGAACTCAGCCCACGCTGCCCAGCGCGGCGCCGACGAGTGCGACCGGGTCGGTCGGCCACCACTGGCCGTAGTCGAGCGCATAGACGCGGTTGAGGTCCGAGACGACGCCGCCGACCGTCACCTGCTGGCGGATCGGGAGCTGGTGAATGGTGGCGCTCGGGTTGAGGCGCCCTCCGGAGCCCCAGTCGTGCTGCCAGAAGTACTGACCCAGGCCCCGCTGACGGCACCAGTCGATGGTCGGCGCGTTGGCGTACACGCCGAGCTTCATCCCCGCACCGTGCAGGTGGTGGCGGAAACGCTCGAGGTACGGCGCGATCAGGTTGTCGAACTCCCAGCGGGTGGGGTTGTCGTCGATCGCGGCGTACATCGGCACCCCGCGGGGACCGCCTGCGGCGAAGTGGATGCCGATGCCGATCCTGGAATGGTGGTCACCTCCCGCTGCCCCCGCGCGCCAGTCGGCGGTGGTGTCCCTGCCGAACTGGTAGCAGGAGACCATGTTGAGGCCGTGTGCACGGAAGTCGTCGACCTCGCGTCGGAGGAGCGGCTTGCCGGTCATCCACTCCGCGCCGGGACGGCGGTTCGAGCAGTACCGCACCGCACCCATGTGGCCGGCCGCGCGGACCGACGCCGCCGACGGCGGCCCCGACGCGTAGTCGAGCAGCGTGCCGATCGGGACGCCTGCGCCCGCGCCGGGGAGGGCGCCGAGGGGTGCGGGGATGGACGACTGGGCACTCACTGCGGGGGTGAGGCCCGCGGCGAGGGCGCCGGCTCCGGCCGCACCGAGGCCGGCGCGACGGAGGAAGGTGCGGCGGTCGAACGTCATGAGGGAACTCCGAGATCTCGGTCGAGAACGAAAGGCGTGTGTGACGCGTGGGATCTCACCGCCTCAGGCGAGTGTGTCACAAGAACATCGCGGCGTCTCCCCTGGCGTTACCACACGGGTGTCGGACCACGGCGCAGGCGCGGCTGGTTGACTGTTGTCCATGAATCGCACGCCCAGATGGTCCGCCTCCGACGTCACCGACCAGACGGGACGCACCTTCGTGGTGACCGGTGCCAACGCGGGGATCGGCCTGGCCACCACGCAGGCGCTCGTGGCGCGGGGCGCCACGGTGGTCATGGCCTGCCGGAACCTCGAGAAGGCCGAGGCCGCGCGGGCCACCCTGCCGGCCGCGACTCGCGAGCTGGCACTGGTCCGCCGGCTCGACCTGGCCGACCTGGACTCGGTGGACGAGTTCGTCGCCGGAACCGGAGACCGGGTGGACGTCCTGATCAACAACGCCGGCGTCATGAACCTCCCGTACTCCCGGACCGCCCAGGGCCACGAGATGCAGTTCGGCGTCAACGCGCTCGGCCACCACGCACTCACCCAGGGGCTGCTGCCGCAGCTGACCGATCGGGTGGTCTGGCTGGGGTCGTTGGCCCACCTGCGCGGACGGGTCGACACCGACGATCTGAGCATGGACCTGCGGGGATACCGACCGATGGCGGCATACGCCAACTCGAAGCTGGCGTGCATCATGCTCGCCTACGAGTGGCAGCGTCGGCTCGGGCGCGACGGCCGGGACATCCGCTCGATGGCCGCTCACCCCGGCTACACCTCCACCGAGCTCATCCGGCAGAGCGGCCGCCCCGCCGCCGACCGGTTCTTCGAGCTGGGCAACTCGATCACGTGGGCCGGGTTGACGCCGGAGATGGGCGCGCTGTCGGTCCTCTACGCCGCGACCGTCCCGGACCTACCCGGCGCGACATTCGTGGGCCCCGATCGTCTCGGCGGACTGAGGGGACATCCGAAGATCGCCAGTTCGAGCGGCAGTTCCCGCGACGCCCGGGTGGCCGGCGCCCTGTGGGAGCGCTGCACCGAGATGGTGGCGTTCCGGTAGTCCGGACCCGCGGCACTACGGGTCAGGCGCGGTGGGTCAAGCGAGGCGGGTCAGGCGAAGTAGGTCAAGCGAGGCGGGTCAGGCGAGCCCGGACGCCGCCAGTCCCTCGCGGAGCTTGTCGTGGTGCTCTGGCGGGCCCTGGAGCAGGGGCATGCGCAGTCGGTCGGAGCCGAGCAGGCCCTGCATCTTGAGTGCGGCCTTGATCTGGATGGCGCCCTGCGAGGTGTGCATGATCGCGTCGACGGCCGGGATGAGGCGGGTGTGGATCTCGCGGGCACGGGGGAGATCGCCGGCGTCGACCGCCTCGACCATGGCCCGGTAGTCGTCACCGGCCACATGTCCGACCACCGAGACGATCCCGGTGGCGCCCAGGGCGAGGAACGCGAGGTTGAGCACGTCGTCGCCCGAGAACCACAGCAGGTCTGTCTCTGCCATGAGCCGGCTGGCCTCGAACAGGTCACCCTTGGCGTCCTTGACCGCGCGGAGGCCGGGGATCTCGGCCAGCCGCCGGATCGTGTCCGTGGCCAGGGCGGTGCCGGTCCGTCCCGGGATGTCATAGGCCATGACGGGGCGGCCGGCCGCCTCGGCGATCATCCGGAAGTGCTCGACGATCCCGTGCTGTGTGGGCTTGTTGTAGTACGGCGTCACCACCAGGAGGGTGTCGGCGCCCCGCTTCACCATCTCCGTGGCCGCACGGATGGAGTGCTCCGTGTCATTGGTGCCGCAGCCGGCCATCACCGCCACGCGGTCACCGACCGCCTCGACGACCGCTCGCACGGCGTCGTAGTCCTCCTCGTCGGTGGTCGTGGCGGACTCACCGGTGGTGCCGTTGACCAGCAATCCGTCGTGACCGTGATCCGCGAGGTGTACCGCGAGTCGCTGCAGCCCGTCGAAATCGATCGAGCCGTCGTCGTGCATTGGGGTCACCATCGCGGTGATGACCCGACCGAAGGGATTGTCCGACATGGGCACCAGGATAGGCGGTCCCGGCGGATCGTTGTTCCGGTGCGGCCGCCGGCGACTCCCACCGCGATGTCCGGAGGCACGTGGAGCCCATGGCGGTTAGGGTCGTCACAACCCCCATGCACGACCCAGGAGGACCACATGAATTCGGAGACACCCCCGGAGACCCCAGAGGACCTGGGCAACACCATCGACGGAACGCGCGTCGGTGACGGAAGCGCGCCGGACCCGGAGTTCGAGCAGGGAGCGCCCGGAATCGACCCGGACGCCCCGGGCAGCGGCGGGCACAGTGACGGCCACGGTGTCGGTCAGGGCAATGGCAGCGCGACGTCAGGCGAGAGCGACCTGGAAGAACAGAAGCGCATCTACCAGACCCCGGAACAGCCGGACCACGCACTAGGTGGGAGCGAGGGAACGACCGACGGCATGTAGTCCGTCCCCTCCGGCGCGACCCGGCCCGAGGGGAGGTTCAGCGAACCTTGTCGGGGTTGGTGTTGAGAAAACGACCCAGCGTGTTGTCGACCACGAGGTGTGCCACCTCGTTGGTCGTGGCCACACCCACCCGCAGCGTGGCGGCCAGAGCATTCTGCAACATGGAAACCTCCCGGCGACCGATGTGACTCACGTCACTGACGACTGTCACCCTACGCCCCGGCACGGAAAGCCGTCGCCGTATCAGCGAAAAACCTGGACATCTGTTCTGGACGAGCAATCCGGCCCCTGCCGCCGCGCGGTGCTATTGTTGTTACATCAACCAGTCGGGGGGTCGACGTGCCGAATCCAGAGGTCAGGATCCGTCGCTCGGCCACGCGCTCCCACACCGGAGGCGGCTGGCTGGACTCCCGCCACTCCTTCTCCTTCGACCGCCACCAGGATCCGATGAACACACACTTCGGTCGGCTGCTGGTGAACAACGACGACAGGATCGCCCCGGGCTCCGGCTTCGACACCCACGGCCACCGGGACATGGAGATCGTCACCTGGGTGCTGTCGGGCTCGCTCGTCCACCAGGATTCCGAGGGACACAACGGGATCATCTACCCCGGTCTCGCCCAGCGGATGAGCGCGGGGTCCGGGATCCTGCACTCCGAACGCAACGACGGCTGGCGCGACGGATCGATCCGGCCCGCCGACGTCCCGGCCGAACCCGTGCACCTGGTGCAGATGTGGGTCGTCCCTGACTCCACGGGCGGGGATCCGGGATACGAACAGTTCGAGATCGATCCCGGTGAGCTGGAGAACCACCTCGCCGTCGTCGCGGGTGGCCTACCCGCCCACGCCGACCGGGCCGCCATCAGGATCCGCAACCGCTCCTCCGCCCTTCACGCGGCGCGAGTGCAGCCCGGTCGGTCCGTACAGCTGCCCGAGGCCCCGTACCTCCACCTCTATGTGCCCGTCGGCTCGGTCGATCTCGAGGGCGAGGGCCTGCTGGCCACCGGTGACGCCGCGCGACTCACCGCCACGGGCGGGCGCCGGGTCACCGCCGGCGTGGACGGCGCCGAGATCCTCGTGTGGGAGATGCACGCGAGGATGACGATGCTCGACGTGAGAGGGCACTGACGTCAGGGGCGCTCACGTCAGGGGCGCTCACGTCAGGGGGCACTGACGTCACTCGGAGTCCGAGCGATCGAGCGGGATCGGTGCGCCGTCGTCCTCCTCCTCCATCGGGATGCGGTGTAGCGGCCCGACGGGTTCGGGTGCGGGCGTGGTCTCGTTCTTCGCGAACTCCTCGGGCGAGTATGCGCGGTCCCACTGTCTGGTGACCGTGGGCGGGCGCTCCCCCATGTCGTCGGATATCCCCTTGACCAGGCTGTACATCATGATGAAACCCATCACCATGAACGGTAGCCCGATGACGGTGATGACCTCCTGCAGAGCGCTCAGGCCACCCGTACCGGTGCCGGCGAGCAGGGTCGCCGCGACGGCCCCCATGAGCACTCCCCAGATGATGCGCTGGTGGGTGGGCGACGGGGAGACGGTGTCGTCCTCGCCAGAGGCCATCATGTCCACCACCATCGCGGCCGAGTCGACCGAGGTGGTGAAGAAGATGACGACGATCAGCACCGCGATTCCGGAGACGAGGGTCGCGAGCGGGTAGTTGGACAGGAACGCGAACAACGCGCCCGGGATGTCCCCCTCGACCACCACGGCCTCGGTGAGCCCCCCGGGGCCGTTCATCTCGATGTCGAAGGAGGCCATACCGAAGACGCCGAACCAGATCACGGAGAACGTCACCGGCAGGACGAGTACACCGAAGACGAACTGCCGGATCGTGCGACCACGGCTGATGCGGGCGATGAAGATACCGACGAACGGCGACCACGTGATGGTCCATGCCCAGTAGAAGACGGTCCACGTGTTCTGCCAGTCGGTCAGCTCGCCGTTCGCCGGGAAGACGTTGTTCCAGAACGCCAGCTCGGGCAGCATCGAGACATAGACGCCGAACGACTCCACCGTGCCCTTGAGGAGGAAGACGGTGGGTCCGGCGACGATGATGAAGATGAGCAGCGAGATGGCCAGCGTGATGTTGATCGTCGACAGGCGCTTGATGCCCTTGTCCAGGCCGGCCGCCACCGAGACGCAGGCGATGGTCGTGACCACCACGATCACGAGCACCTGCACCAGCGGGGACACCGCGATCCCGAAGAGCTCGTTGAGACCTGCGTTGATCTGGAGGGTGCCGAGGCCCACCGAGGTTGCGACACCGAAGACGGTGCCCACCAGAGCGATGACATCGATGGTCTTGCCGATGGGCCCGTAGACGCGGTTGCCCAGGATCGGCGCGAAGATCGAACTGACGCGCGGCGGCATCTTGCGCTTGTAGATGAAGTACGCGAAGGCCAGGGCCGGCAGGGCGAAGATGGTCCAGGTGTGCAGACCGAAGTGGTAGAGGGTGAAGGCCATGGCCTCCTGCGCGGCCTCCGTGCTCCCGGCTTCCACTCCGCCGCGCGGAGGGGTCGCGTAGTGCGAGATCGGCTCGGCCACTCCCCAGAACATGAGAATGGTGCCGATCCCGGCGGCGAAGAGCATGCCGAACCAGGCGGCCGTGGAATGCTCGGGCTCCTCGCCGTCGGCGCCGAGCCGGACGTGTCCGAACCGGCTCATCGCGATCCACACCAGGAAGAGCAGGAAGATCGTCACACCGGCGATGTAGAACCAGCCGAGATTGGTCATGATCCAGCCCGAGGCGGAGCCGAAGACCTCGCCCACCCAGTCTCCGGCCAGGAACGTGACCACAACGAAGGCCACGATCACCGCCACGGTCGTGAGGAAGATCCCCGGGTCGGTCTTGAGCCTCAGTGCGCGCGTGATCCGTTCGGACATGGTCTCCCTCGTCTGTTCGGCAGTGCTCCCGGCGGGACTGTTCAGTACGCGAAGTTGTGTACCACGAACACCTTGCCACCCGCGGAGTAGGCGATCCCCATACCCGCCGAACGGTACCCGGGGTCAATCAGGTTGTCGTTGTGGCCGGGTGAGTTCTTCCACAGGTCCACCAGACACACCGCCCCGCAGTGCGTTCCGGCGGCCACGATGTTCTCCCCGTGGCCCCGGTTCAGCAGAGCCTGGTTGTGGTAGACGGCGTCCTGGGCGGCGAGCCGGTCGGCCCACGCCTGCGCCTCGCGGTCCAGACCCGGGTTGGGGGCGAGCGTCCCGAGCCCCTTGGACACCCGGTAGGAGTCGATCTCCCGGACGATGCCCTCGTGCAGCCCGCCGGAGACGTTCTGGTAGATCATCTCGGTCGATCCGACCGCTGCCCACACCTCGGCGGGCACCGCGGCACGGGCCTGGGAGACCAGTCCGTCCACCACGTGCTGCGGCAGGAGCTGCGGTAGAGCCTGGGCGGAGGCTGTCGCGCCCCCGCCACCGATCAGAGTGGCGGAGGTGACGGCGATGGTCGCGAGTGACGCGGTGAGCCTGGAGCGCATGGAGGTGATCATGCCGTCCCGGCGAGCCTGAAGCGAATCGATTGGCGGATGAGGTATCCGCGGTGCGTAACGCCCGTGACCTGCGCATATTAGTGTTACCAATGGTGCCCAAGTTGCGACCGGATCGGGACGGTCTCCCGCTACCGCGGGACGAGGAACAGTCCGGCCCCCGGCAGCACGTCGACGGTCACCGGCAGTGGCGCCACGGCGTCGCCGTCCGCGAACGCCTCCACGTCCTGCGCCTCGATCCGGACCGCCCTGCAACGCCGCGTGGTCACCCCCCGGAGCCCCACGTGGGTACCGGAGTAGATCCTGCGGAAGTGCCACGCCAGACGGAGCTTTGAGATCCTTCCGACGTAGCAGACGTCGAACAGCCCGTCGGACCGGTCGGCATCGGGGGCGATCCTCATGTCGCCGCCATAGCTCCGGGTGATGGCGAAGGCGCTGAGCAGCACCTCGGTCTCCACGGTCTCCTCCCCCGCCGCGCCGGGGTCGAAGGTCATGCGGAACCGGCGGGGCCGGTACGTCGGGAACTCCATGATCGAGGCCAGGACGTAGCGCAGGGGCCCGCCGAGGATCGTCATCTCGTTGACGCGGCGATTGACCGCCGAGTCGAGCCCGGCGCACAGGACCGAGGCGAAAATGTGCGGGTCACCGCCGTCCGGGGTGGCCCGGCCGAGGTCGACCTGCTCGACGCGGCCCGCGGCGACGACGTCCGCGGCGGCCTCGGGGCTGTCCAGCGGGATGCCGTACTCGCGGGCGAGATCGTTTCCCGTCCCCGCCGGGATGATGCCGATCGGGACGCCCGTGAACGCCTGCGCCTGCACGGCCAGCGAGACCATCCCGTCCCCACCACACACGGCGAGAGCGTCCACACCGTCGGCGATCGCCTGCCGGGCCAGTGCGAGGGACTCCTCCGCGCTGGCGCCTCTCAGGGAGTCGACCTCGAGACCGTGGGACCGCAGCCTCTCGGTCGCCCTGTGGGCGACCCGGTCACCACGCCCACCGCCCGCGACCGGGTTGGTCAGCAGGGCGACCGTGCGGATCCGACGATCGGACAGCCGCGCGGTCACGGGATCAACGTCCCCGGGTTGCACACGCCCTGCGGGTCCACCGCGTGTTTGACCGCACGCAGCATCCGCACACCCACCTCGCCGATCTCGGCCTCGAGGTAGGGCCTGTGGTCCACCCCGACCGCGTGGTGGTGGGTGATGGTCCCGCCGGCGGCCAGGATCGCCTCGGACGCCGCGCGCTTGGCGTCCGTCCACTGCGCGACGGGGTCCTCGCCGCGCTGACCGGCCACCACTGTGAAGTAGAGCGACCCGCCGGTGGGGTAGACGTGGCTGATATGGCACATGACCAGCGCGGGCGTGCCGCTGGCCTCGAGCGAGGTGGTCAGCGCCCGGGCGACGGCGTCCCGAAGCGCGGGCAGGTTCGACCAGTCGGTGGCGGTCTCAAGGGTCTCGACCAGCGCGCCGTTGTCGAGCAACGAATCACGAAGGACGGGCGCGCCGAAGCGGCCGTGCTCCCACGCCTCGGCCGGGGCGGCGCCCAGCGAGGTGCCACCGTGGGCCAGGAGGACCGCGCGGGTCTCGGCGTGTCGCGACCCGGTGTGCTCGGGCGTGCCCTCGAACAGCGTCAGACACAGGCAGCCGCCGGCCTCGCCTCCCGCACCGTCATCACCCGCGCCGCCGTCACCTGCGCCGCCGTCACCTGCACCGCCGTCACCTGCACCGTCGGCCCGCTCCCCGATCGCCTCGGTGGCGGTGGCCAGGTTCACGGCCGTCTCCGCCTCGTCCGACAGCCGGATGACCGTGGGGCCCGCACCCTGTTGCTCCACGGCTCGCAGGGCAGCGGCCCCGGAGGCGAAGTCGGGGAAGCGGAACGCCTCGTGTCGGACCGTCTCCGGCACCGGGTGGACCCGCAGTCGCACCCGGGTGCACACCCCGAAGGCTCCCTCGGAACCCATCAGCCACTGCCTCAGGTCCGGCCCGGCGGCCGACGCGGGGGCCCGGCCGGCCTCGATCACGCCGATCGGGGTCACCACGGTCAACCCGCGGACCATCTCGTCGAAGCGCCCGTAACCGGCCGAGGCCTGCCCGGACGAGCGGGTCATCGCGTAGCCGCCCATGGTCGCGTACGGGAAGGACTGCGGGAAGTGCCCGAGGGAGAACCCGTGCTCGGCCAGCAGTTCCTCCGCCCGGGGGCCGGACAGGCCCGCCCCGAGGACCGCCTCGCCCGATTCGGGGTCGATCGATTCGAGAGCGTCGAAGTGCACGAGGTCCACCGAGATCACGGCCCGGTGTCCACCGGCGTCAGGGGTGAGGCCACCCACCACGGAGGTGCCGCCGCCGAAGGGGACCATCGCGACCCCCTCGCGTCCGCACCAGTCCAGCAGGGCCGCCACCTCGTCGTCGTCCCGCGGTGCGACCACCGCGTCAGGGCAGACCACGTCGGGCCGCAGCCGCCAGGACAACAGATCGGGCGTCGACTTGCCCCTGGCCCGGGGCAGCCGCTGGGAGTCGGCGGTGGAGACGTTGCCCTCCCCCACGACGGCTGCGAGAGACGACAGGTCGGGGCCGGTCAGTCGGGACGGGGAGGCCGTCACCGCGTCGGGATCGAAGTGCAGACCGCTCTCGGCGGTGACCCCGAGCACGTCGCGGAGCAGGCCGCGGATGCCCTCGCCCAGGTCCCTCGCCTCGGCCTCGGTGCCCCACCGGGACAGGGCCATGGGAGGCAACGGCAGGTTGTCAGCGGAGTTCATGTCGCTCATACTGGAACAGTAGCCCGGAATCTGTTCCGTTTTCGATGATCTCCACGCCGTCGGGCACCGAAACCGCGAGAGATCGTCAGAAGGCGCCGCGCGCCAGACAGGAGGTCCGGTGACCGCGTCCGCCCCGACCCTGCCGGCCGACCGCACCGCGGGCACCCGCGACCGTGCCCTCACGGCCGCCCGTACCTCGATCCTCGAGATCGGGGCCACCCGCACCACGATGGTCGAGATCGCCCGCCGCTCCGGGGTGGGACGGACCACCCTCTACCGCCACTGGCCGGACGTCACCGCACTCTTCGCCGACCTGCTCACCCGCGAACTCACCGCGGTCGTCGAGCGGGTCGATCCCGCGCTCCCCGACTCGGCTCTCCACGACTCAGCTCTCCCCGACTCAGCGCCCGGCGGCGCGGACGAGCTCGTGCGGCTACTGTGCACCTTCGCGGACGAGGTGCGCGCCGATCCGCTGCTGGACGCGTTCCGGCGGCACGAGTCCGAAATGCTCTCCGAGTACGTCTTCCACCGGTTCGGTACCTCACAGCGCCGGCTCATCGACGTCCTCCGCGGGCTGCTCGCGCAGGCGATAGCGACCGACCCCAGACTGGCCGGACGCGACGCCGACCGGACCGCGACCATGCTCTTCCTCGCCGTCCAGGGGTTGGTCCTGTCCGCCCCGCTCGCCGACCCGCCGCTCGACCCGGCCACCTGGCGGACCGAACTGCACCTACTCATCAGGGGGTACCTCGGCCTATGACCGGTCACACCGATCCCGTCAGCACTGATCCCGTCCGTACCACCGCGCTGTCCGCCGCCCGCCGGGCCGGCGAACTCGCCGAACTGCGCGGCCGCGACACCCCCGTGGATCTGGTGGTGATCGGCGGGGGCATCACCGGCGCCGGGATCGCGCTCGACGCCGCCTCCCGCGGGCTCGAGACCGTACTGCTCGAGGCCCACGACCTGGCGTTCGGCACCAGCCGCTGGTCCTCCAAGCTCGCCCACGGCGGACTGCGCTATCTGGCCACCGGCAACGTCGGCATCGCGCGGCGCTCGGCCGTCGAGCGCGGGATCATGCTCGAACGCACCGCCCCGCATCTCGTGCGCCCGCTCGCCCAGGTCGTCCCCGTGTTCCGGGACACCCCGCCGCTGGGCGCGGTGCTACCGGGGCTGGGGTTCGTCGCCGGCACGCTGCTGTCGCGCCTCGCCGGGACGCGGGCCGACCGGCTGCCCGGTGCGCGGGTCCTGAGCGCGGGGAAGGTCGCGCGGTACGTGCCCGGGGTCCGGCGCCGCGGCCTGGAGTTCGGGCACCTCAACTGGGACTGCCAACTGGTCGACGACGCCCGACTGGTCACCGCGGTGGCGCGGACCGCGGCCGGGCACGGCGCCCGCGTGATCACCCGGGCGCGCGTCCTGGAGGCCAGCGGGACGAGGGTCACCGTCCGCGATGAACTCGGCGGTGGTGGCGGGGAGAGTGGGGACGACGACGAGTTCACGATCTCCGCGCGGGCCGTCGTGAGCGCCACCGGCGTCTGGGCCGGGGAGACCACACCAGGGGTACGCGTGCGCCCCTCGCGCGGCACGCACCTGGTCGTCAGGGCGGCCGCGTTGGGCGATCCCGTGGGCGCCCTCACCGTGCCGGTCCCCGGCGAGACCAACCGGTTCTGCTTTGCCATCCCCGCCGAGTTCGGTCGGCTGCACGTGGGCCTGACCGACGTCGACGCCCCCGGACCGGTCCCGGACGTGCCGGAGGCCACCGAGGACGAGATCGGGTACCTGCTCGACGTGGTCAACCGAGCACTCGAGACCGAGCTGACCCGCGACGACGTCCTGGGCACCTTCGCCGGACTGCGCCCGCTGGTCGACTCCGGGGACGGCAACACCGCCGACCTCTCGCGCGAGCACGCGGTGCTCACCTCGGACAACGGCCTCATCACCATCACCGGGGGCAAGCTCACCGAGTACCGACTCATGGCCGAGCAGGCGGTCGACCTCGTCGTGGGGCGGACCGGGGTCGTCGCCGCGCCGTGTCGTACCGCCGACCTCCCGTTGGTCGGCGCACCCGGACATCCCGAGGTCGCGCGACCTGCTGCGGGTGGAGGTCGCCTGCCTGCGTCACTGGTGGCGCGTTTCGGCCAGGAGGCCGCGACCGTGGTGGCCGAGAGCCTGCTGGACCGGCCGCTGGAGCCGGTGGCGGACGGACTCGACGTGACCCGCGCCGAGTTCTCCTACGCCGTGACCCACGAGGGCGCACTGACCGTCGGCGACATACTGGACCGCCGCAGCCGGGTCGGGTTGGTGCCCGCCGATCGCGCGGCCGCCGAGCCCGCCGCCCGGGAGGCGCTCGCCGCATCCCCCCGGATCCGCTACTCCCACTCCTGATCCGCTACCGCTATAGGGGTAGCGGATGCCGCGGGAGGATAGCGGATTGGCGAAATGGCTCAGGAGAGAGGACGGGGCGCCTGGAACTCGGCCTCGAAACGCTCGAAGGAGAACGTGGCCAGAGCCCGCGCCCGGTCGAGCCCGAGTTCGCGGACGGCCTCGGCGATCCGGGCGATGTGGGGATCGCCCTCATCGGCCCCGGAGGCGATCGTCACGCGCGCGCCCCCCAGTGGCCGGAACCGGCCGCCCGAGACCTTGGCGCCGGCGCGGACCAGTACCGGCTTCCCGTCGAGGACCTGGATGCAGTTCATACCCAGTGAGTGACGGCCGGGGAGCGGAACTCCCAGGCGGGTGTCGAGCTTCAGGTCGATGCCACCGGCCCCCGAGGAGCCGACGGCCCCCAGTCGCGCGTCGTCGAGGGATCCACCGGCCGTTCCGACCATGTCGCCCTTCCACTTGGGAAAGCCCCAGAGTTCGTTGCCCGCCGCGAGGGTGAAGTCCTGGTCCACCGGCAACTCGTGGATGTGCTGCTGCACCCCGGCTCCCGGGACCTTGACCTGGAATGCCAGCCCGACCTCGTGGTATCCGCCCAGGACGTTGCCCGGGACGTCGTGGTACCGCACGTGGATCATCGTGACCGGCGTCCGGCCGCCCGGGAGTGCTACCGGCTCGGCCCCCGCGGAATCGAGGACGGCGGACTGCGGGCCGGCGGCGATGAGTCGCCGAGCGACGGCCGTCCGCGACAGGAATGCGGCGCCCGAGATCGAGGCGGAGACGACGGGGACCGGGAACGTGATCTGGCGGCCCGCGACGACACGGGTGGTGGGAGAACTCATACCCCGACGTTAGCCGCTGCGGTAACAGGTTTCATCATATTCCGGGGCTAACGTCCCGGCATCGACCGCGGATAGACCAGGTAGAGACGGGCACACGGTCCGCCCACGCGGCACAGACCGCGTAAGAGTCCACCTGGAGGCACACCATGTTGAGGGCCATCGCCGACTTCTTCGCCCAGTTCGATTTCACCGTCGGTTCGTCCGCTGCGATCAACGGCTTCATCTCCGGTTCCACCGCCGCACTCGAGCAGTCCTTCGGCTTCGACAGCTCGATCGGTCAGCTCGCCGTGAGCAGCATCGGCCGGGTCGGTCCTGTCGGGAACGGCGTCTGATCCGGGTCCCCCGGCACCGGAGAACCCCCGGTCACCCTCACCGGTGGTCGGGGCGCTCCGTGTCTCAGGTGGGGTCCGACAGATCCTCGGTCGGGGCGGCTGCCAGTTGCGCACCCGACTTGCCCTTGTACCGGGGCCGCAGCAGGTTGGCCGGGGACAGGATGTCGTCGACCTCCTCCGCCGAGAGCAGGCCCATCTCCAGCACGACCTCGCGCACGCCACGGCCCGAGCGCGCGCACTCACGACCCACCAGATCACCGTTGTGGTGCCCGATGACCGGGTTGAGATAGGTGACGATGCCGATCGAGTCCATGACGTTGCGGCGCGCCACCTCCACATTGGCGGTGATGCCCCGGACGCACTTCTCGGTGAGCGTCTCGATCGCGGACGTGAGCAACGAGATCGACTCGAACATCGCCTGGGCGATCACGGGCTCCATCACGTTGAGCTGCAGCTGGCCCGCCTCGGCCGCCATGGTCACCGTGACGTCGTTGCCGATCACCTTGAAGCAGACCTGATTGACCACCTCGGGGATCACCGGATTCACCTTGGCCGGCATGATCGACGACCCCGCCTGGAGCTCCGGGAGGTTGATCTCGTTGAAACCCGCGCGCGGGCCCGAGGACAGCAGCCGGAGGTCGTTGCAGATCTTGGACACCTTCGACGCGGCCCGCTTGAGCGCTGCGTGGACGTTGACGTAGTCGCCGGTGTCGCTGGTCGCCTCGATGAGATTCATGGCGCCGGTGACCGGCAGACCCGTGACCGCCCGCAGGTGGTCGATGACCGCACGCCGGTAGTCGGGCGGCGTGTTGACCCCGGTGCCGATCGCCGTGGCACCGAGGTTGACGTCGAGCAGCATGCGGGCCGCCGCGCCGAGGACGTGGAGTTCCTCGTCGAGCGTCACGGCGAACCCGCCGAACTCCTGGCCCATCGACATGGGGACGGCGTCCTGCAGCTGCGTGCGCCCCATCTTGAGGACCTCGCGGAACTCCTCCGACTTGTCGTAGCAGGCCTCGCGCAACGCGACGATCGCCGGCTCGAGCCGCTCGAGCGAGTGCCACAGGGCGATCCGGAAGCCGGTCGGATAGGCGTCGTTGGTGGACTGCGAACGGTTGACGTCGTCATTGGGGCTGATCACGTCGTAGGCGCCCTTGGGTCGGCCGATCCGCTCCAGCGCGAGGTTGGCCACCACCTCGTTGGTGTTCATGTTGACCGACGTGCCGGCCCCGCCCTGGTAGACGCACGAGGGGAACTGGTCCATGCAGCGGCCGTCCCGCAGGATCTCGTCACACGCTCCGACGATGGCCTCGGCCACGTCCGGGTCGAGTACACCCATCTCGAGGTTCGCCAGTGCGGCGGCCTTCTTGACCATGACCATCCCGCGGACGAAGTCCGGGATGTCACTGATGGTCGTGGGATCGATGGGGAAGTTCTCAACGGCCCGCACGGTGTGGATCCCGTAATAGGCGTCAGCCGGGACCTCTTTCTCACCGAGTAGGTCTCTTTCCACACGGGTCTGGGTCATTCGTCCTCCGCTGGTCGGGTCGACACGATCCACAGTAGACACGGCCCACGGTCACCGCGTGCGGTCACGGTTCGCGGGGATCCCCCGCCGTCGCCTCACCTTGCTTAGGGTGTGGGTATGTGGCCCACGACGACCTCCCGTCGCACCCGTGCCCTGACCACGGCAAAGGACGTCCTGCGTCCCCTGTCCCCCTCGGACGGGGTCCTGGGCAGCATCATCGACAGGGCCCAGGTCCCCCTACCGCGCGGGACGTGGGCGGTGTTCGGCGTGGCCTTCGCGGGCTTCGCCATGCCGGTGATCGGGTTCGTCGAGATGGCCGAACGGATCAGCTCCGACGCCAAGCTGCCCTTCGACAGGCCGGTCATGCTGTGGTTGCGCCGGCGTCACACCCCGCGCAACACGCGGATCGTCAGGGTGGTCACCGAACTCGGCGGGGTCACCGCCGTCCCGGTGTTCGCGCTCGCCGCCTCCGGCTACCTGGCCTACGTGCGGGGCAGCCGCCGGCCCGCCGCGCTGCTCACCGTGTCCCTGGTCGGGTCCACCATCATCAACTCGGTCCTCAAGCTCATGTACCGACGGGCCCGCCCCACCTTCTTCACCCACATCGTCGAGGAGAAGAGCTACTCGTTCCCCAGTGGCCACGCAATGGCGAGTGCGGCGCTCGCCGGCTGCGCCTGCGTGCTCGCCTGGCCCACCGGCTGGCGGTACCCCGTGATCGCTGGATCGACCCTGTACGTCCCCGCGGTCGGAGTGACCCGCATGTACCTCGGGGTGCACTATCCCAGCGACGTCCTGGCCGGCTGGTGCGTGAGTCTGGCCTGGGTGGGCGAGGTGGCCACGATCATGTGGCTCACCGACCGCCTCGAAGACTCCCCGCACCCGACCTAGAGGTCGCGATGAGCACGCACGCCCGGGTAGTACTGCACCACGGGGACATCACCCGGCTGACAGTGGACGCTGTGGTCAACGCCGCCAACAGTTCCCTGCTGGGAGGGGGCGGCGTCGACGGGGCGATCCACCGCTCGGGCGGGCCCGAGATCCTGCGGGAGTGCCGCGAACTGAGGGCGACCCGGTTCCCGGACGGGCTCCCCACCGGGCAGGCGGTCGCGACCGGGGCCGGCGACCTGCCCGCCAGGTGGGTGATCCACACCGTCGGCCCGGTGCACGGGCGCACGCGGGACGGGGCGCAGCGGCTGGCCGACTGCTACCGCAATCCCCTCGCCGTGGCCGATCAGCTCGGGGCCCGCACCGTGGCGTTCCCGCTCATCTCCGCCGGCGCCTACGGCTGGCCACGCGAGGACGCCGTCCGCACCGCGCTGGACACCCTGACCGGGGCATCCACCGACGTGCGGACGGCGACCCTCGTGCTGTTCGATGCGGACACCCTGCGCCTCGCCGAAGCACTGCTCGGCTGACACCGGGGGTTCGCTCGAGACGGGTCAGATCCGGTCGACCAGCAGCTTGGCAAAGGCGGCCGGGTCGGTGAGCGTGCCACCCTCGGCGAGGACGGCCGCACCCGAGAGCAGTCGCGCGGTATCGGCGAGCCCCGGCGCCGACGGGTCCTCGGCGTACTGCGAGCGCAGCCGCTCGACCAGTGGGTGTGCGGGGTTGAGTTCCAGGATCCGCTTGCTCGCGGGCAGCTCCATCCCCGAGGCCCGGTACATGGCCTCGAGCTGCGGGGTCATGTCGAACTCGTCACCCACCATGCAGGCCGCGGACTCGGTGAGCCGCTGCGACAGG
>JBKBUP010000003.1:0-39754 GCA_046289795.1 Dietzia sp.
TGTACGGCGAGTCGACCGAGAACCACATCAGTGGCGTCGATGACGTACCAGGCGCGCGTCACGTCCCCGGGCTTGGGGGTGTACGTGGACACAGGCGATACCTCTGTATGTCTAGTGGGGCTGCCGGCCTGTCGGACGCCCACCCCCTCGCGCGGCGGCCGGTGGTGACCCGCGGAGGCGGTCCGTCGATCCCCGGTACGGGGACGACACGGACGCCAGCGGCCAAGCTTACCGGCCGGGGGTCGACACTCCAACTCGCCGATCACGGCGACCGGCGACCATCAGTTAGACTCTCCCCGGTTCCCGCCCTCGTAGCTCAGTGGATAGAGCACGGCTCTCCTAAAGCCGGTGTCGGAGGTTCGATTCCTCTCGAGGGCACCACAGTGTGTCGGGGCTCCCGACACGCCGTCGGGGTAGAGCGTCGACGAATCCGCGGCGCCGACCGCCCTGACCGAACGAACTCGAGCCCGCTGATGACGCATCAGCGGGCTCGGCTCGTCACCGGGGATCAGCGTCGCAGGGTCGCGGCGAACGCCCCGGTCAGCGCGAGGATCGGCAGGCCGATGAACAGGTGCACTATCGCTGCGGCCAACCCGTCGAGGAACGGGACCGTGACCAGCAGCGGCAGCGCCACCGCGGCGAGGATCAGCAATCCGACGGTCCAGGAGAAGAACTGCTGGGGGTTCGCGGTGCCCACCAGCAGCAGGTACCACAGGAGCCCGGCCAGGATCGCGGCCACCGCCCCGTACACGGCGTACATGGTGGGGGTGTTGCCACCGTTCGCCCACTGGTGCCCGAAGCGGTTGAACACTGCGTCGACCACCCATGCGATCAGCCACCCGGCGATCGCCGCCACGAGTGCCGTGGCCGCGACGCTGCCCAGGAACTTGCCCACGTCGAGCGCGGGGCCGCGGGGCGCACGGCGCTCCGGGTACGGGGCCTCGTTCGAGTAGTGCTCGTCGTACCCTGGGTCTCCGCCCATCTGCGAGTACGCGCGCGAGTCGGGCTGTCCCATGCGCCGCGTCTGGTCGTCTTGTCCGGGATACATCTGCTGAACCGCCTCCGAATCGGTGTGGTGGTCACCGAGGGTAGTCCCTTTCCCTCCCGACTTCCCTCCGACTTACTCCCGGCGGAGTCCCGTCCCGAGGTCGCACCGCCCCGATGACGCGACCCGCCCGACCGTTGGTCACGGTCGGGCGGGTCGGTACAGGGGTCCGCCTGGGCGGGTGGAGTCAGTGGTTGATCGTCTTCTCCACACCGACGCCGGTGAGGGAGCGGACCTCCATCTCGACCCGCCTCTGCGGGAACTCGTCCTTCTTCCCGAGGAACGTGCCGATGATGCCGAGCAGGAACGCCAGCGGGATCGACACGATGCCCGGGTTGGACAGGGGGAACAGAGCGAAGTCCATGTTGGGGATCATCGACTTCTCGCTGCCGGAGACCGCCGGCGACAACGCGATCAGCAGAAGGGTGCTGATCAGACCGCCGTACATGGAGAACAGCGCACCGGTCGTGTTGAACCGCTTCCAGAACAACGAGTAGAGGATCGTGGGCAGGTTCGCCGAGGCCGCGATGGCGAAGGCGAGCGCGACGAGGAACGCGATGTTCTGCCCCATGGCCCCGATGCCCATGATGATGGACGCGATACCGATCACGACCACCGTGATCCGGGAGACTCGCAGCTGATCCTTCTCGGTGGCCTTCCCGTGCTTGATCACGCCGTTGTAGATGTCGTGGGCGAACGACGCCGAGGCGGTGATCGCCAGACCCGCGACCACCGCGAGGATCGTCGCGAAGGCCACCGCCGAGATGATGCCGAGGAAGATCTCGCCGCCGAGCGCGAAGGCCAGCAGCGGGGCCGCCGAGTTCACGCCGCCCGGCGCCGCCTCGATGACGTCCGACCCCACCATCGCCGCGGCACCGAAGCCGAGGACGAGGGTGAACAGGTAGAAGGACCCGATGAGCGCGATCGCCCAGGTGACAGAGCGACGGGCCTCCTTGGCCGTGGGGACGGTGTAGAAGCGCATCAGCACGTGGGGCAGGCCGGCGGTGCCGAAGACCAGCGCGATCGCCAACGAGATGAAGTCGAGCTTGCTGGTCTCGGTGGCTCCGTACTGCAGACCCGGGCTGAGGAGGTCCTTGCCGGAGTTGGCCACGGCCTCCCCGAGGAGGGCCGAGAAGTTGCCCCGTGCCGCCACCAGGACGAACAGGCACATGATCAGCACGCCGCCGACGAGCAGCACGGCCTTGACCATCTGCACGTAGGTGGTGCCCTTCATCCCTCCGACGAGGACGTAGACGATCATCAGGAGCCCGACGGCCGCGACGACGATCGCCTGCCCGGTGGAGTCGTTGATGTTGAGCAGCAGGGCGACGAGACCGCCGGCACCCGCCATCTGGGCGATGAGGTAGAACAGGCAGACCGCGAGGGTCGCCAGGGCGGCGGCCATGCGGACCGGCCGCTGGTTGAGGCGGAAACTCAGCACGTCGGCCATGGTGAACCGGCCGGTGTTACGCATCAGCTCGGCGACGAGCATCAATGCGACCAACCAGGCCACCAGGAAGCCGATGGAGTAGAGGAAGCCGTCGTAACCGTTGATGGCGATGGCGCCGGCGATGCCCAGGAACGAGGCCGCCGAGAGGTAGTCACCGGCGATCGCGAACCCGTTCTGCGGTCCCGTGAAGGTGGAGCCACCGGTGTAGAAGTCCTTGGTCGACTTGGTCGACTTCGACGCCCGCAGCACCAGCGTCATCGTGACGACGATGAAGATGCCGAACACGACCATGTTGAGCAGGGTGGAGCCGACCTGCTCGCCCGGGGTGAGCTCACGGATGTTGATCAGCCAGTCGCCCATCAGGCCACCTCACCTTCCAGCTCGTGGCGGATCGCTTCCGCGCGGGGGTCGATAACGCGGTTGGCGAACCGGATGTACAGGAACGTGATGAGGAACGTGGTGACGAACTGCGCCAGACCGATGATCAGCCCCCAGGTGATGTTCCCGAAGACCCTCGTTCCCATGAAGTCGGTCGCGTAGACCGCCAGTAGCACGTACAGGAAGTACCAGACGAGGAAGGCGATCGTCATGGGGAAGACGAACGCCCTGAACTTGCTGCGCAACTCCTGGAATTCCGGGCTGGAGTGCATCGCCTCGAAGTCAGCCGCTTCCGGGCTGCGTCGTGACGATCCTCCCACCGGGGGATCAGCTGGTTGGGACACGGAGGTCCTCCGTTTCAGTTCTCTCGAGACACACCTCTGTAGTGATGCGCCTCACAGAATTGGGACTGGAGAAGTGTGACACGTGACACAGGCATTTGCCGAGGTGAATTCGCCCGGGACGGGCCGTGACGGCAAATGCAGTGGTGGCGGCACCCCCATCGGAGGGGTACCGCCACCTAATCCGGGGGGTCGACGGCTCTGTGACCGGGTCAGACACCGCCCCGCTGACCGAGGGAAGCGACGCCGGGGCGTCCGCTCGGTCACCTACCGCGGAACACGGGGGGCCTCTTCTCCTCGCGAGCGGCGCGCGCCTCCGCCATGTCCTCGCTGTGCCAGGCCAGCTGCTGGAGCTCGGTGTGCTCGTCGCGGGGAAGGAGTCGGGCGTCGTCGTCGTTGATCACGGACTTGATGTGCCTCAGGCTGAGGGGGGCGAACCGCGCGATCTCGGCCGCCAGTTCCATCGCCGTGTCCAGGCCGCCGATCTCGTTGGCCAGCCCGATCCGGGCCGCCTCCTCCGCCCCGACCGGACGAGCGGTCATGAGGACCGACCGCGCGTGCCCTCCGCCGACCACGTTGGCGAGCCGCTTGATCGTCCAGTTGTCCAGCGCGAGGCCCACCTTGACGACGGGGACGGCGAACACCGCGCCGGGCGCCACCACACGGAGATCCGCGGCCAGGGCGAGTTGGACCCCCGCGCCCACGGCGGGCCCGTTGACGGCCGCGATGACGGGGACCGGCACCGACTCCACCGCCCTGAGCATGCCTGCGTGGGCGTCGTAGAAGTTCAGGTTGTAGACGCCGCCGGACAGGTCGGCGCCCGCACAGAAGGCCGTCCCCGCCCCGGTCACGACGATCGCGCGGACCGGATCCTCGCCCTCGGCCGCGGCGCCCGCGGCCTCGATGGCCTCCCGCAGGGCCGTACACACCTCCGCGTCGAGGGCGTTGCGGGTGCTGTGCCGGTCGATGGTGACGACGGCGACGGAACCGTCCCTGCGTGAGTCGATCATGGCGGCGGGGCCTCCTGGTACGTCGCGGGCTGGGTCGTCGCGGGGGTACTACCCTGCACCCCGCGACCGACGATACCTGCTGGTGAGCGCGCCCACCGTACGATGCGTCCATGGCGCGAACCGGAGCTATGCAGATCCTCGACATGGTCCTCGACGGCAGCTCGTTCCGGTCCTGGGACGGCGCTCCGCTGCGCCCGCCCCAGGTCGACTCGGTCCCGGGTTACGAGGCGTCCCTCGAGCGGGCGGCGCGAGCCTCCGGCGTGGACGAGTCCGTCATCACCGGCGAGGGGACCCTACTGGGTCGGCGAGTCGTGTTCATCGCCTGCGAGTTCGACTTCCTGGCCGGGTCGATCGGCATCGCGGCGGCGGAGCGGATCGTGTCGGCGATCGAGCGCGCCACCGCCGAGCGCCTGCCGATCCTGGCGTCCCCGACGTCGGGTGGGACCCGCATGCAGGAGGGCACGATCGCCTTCCTCCAGATGGTCAAGATCTCCGCCGCCGTGGCCGGACACAAGTCGGCGGGACTGCCCTACCTGGTCTACCTGCGCCACCCGACCACCGGTGGAGTGTTCGCCTCCTGGGGGTCGTTGGGTCACGTGTCCGTCGCCGAACCCGACGCGCTGATCGGGTTCCTGGGACCCCGGGTCTACGAGGCCCTGTACGACGCCCCCTTCCCGGAGGGCGTCCAGGTCTCGGAGAACCTCGCCCGCCGCGGGATGATCGACGGCGTGCTCCCTCCCGAGGGGGTCCGGGACCTCACGGCCAGGGCGCTGCGCGTGCTCTGCGAGGACCCGCCCTCCCACGACGAGCCGACGCCTCCGCACGGTCCCGTCCCCGAGCCGGAGACCGACGACGCGGCGGCCCCGGACGCGTGGGACGCCATCACCCGGTCCCGCCGCGGTGACCGCCCGGGGGCGCGGGCGTTCCTCGCCCGGGTCTCCCCGGACCGGGTGCCGCTGTCCGGTACCGGCCAGGGCGAGGACAGTGGCTCGCTCCTGCTCTCCCTGGCCCGGTTCCGTGGCCAGTCCGCCGTGGTCCTGGCCCAGGACCGGGACGCGGAGAACGAGACGAGTCCGCTCGGCCCGTCCGCACTGCGGTCGGCGCGGCGCGGCATGCGGATCGCCGCCGAGGTCGGGGTCCCACTGGTCCTGCTCATCGACACCCGCGGCGCGGCGCTGTCCCGCGAGGCCGAGGAGGGGGGCCTGGCGGGTGAGATCGCGCGCAGCCTGGCCGACCTGGTGACGCTGCCCACCCCGACGGTCTCGGTGATCCTCGGCCAGGGCACCGGCGGCGCCGCGTTGGCGATGCTCCCGGCCGACCGGGTGCTGTGCGCCCGTCACGGTTGGCTCGCCCCGCTCCCTCCCGAGGGGGCGAGCGCGATCCTGTACCACGAGACCTCCCGCGCACCCGAGGTCGCCCGGTCGCAGGGCATCACCTCGGCCGACCTCCACGCGGCGGGGATCGTGGACGTCGTGGTGCCCGAGCGGCCCGACGCGGCGGACGAGCCGGACGCGTTCTGTGACCGCATGGCCGACGCCGTCGCCTCCGCGCTGATCGAGGTCCGGCGGCGTCCCCCCGAGCGGAGGTATGCGGAGCGGATGTCCCGCTATCGGGAGCTCGGCCTGCGACTAGAGTGAGTCGGGTCACAGTCCGTCGGCTCTGATCGGCGGACACACTCCCGCACGTGAGGGGCCCATCCGATGTCGAACTCCCCGACCTCGTCGACCTACGCCGACGCACACCGGCTCTCGATCTCCGACCCGGACGCCTTCTGGCTCGAGGTGGCCGGGGGGATCGACTGGACCACACCCCCCACCACCGCGGTCGACGGCTCGCGCCCGCCCTTCTACCGCTGGTTCCCCGACGGTGAGCTCAACACGTCCTACAACTGCATAGACCGTCACGTCGAGGCGGGACGTGGGGACCAGGCCGCGTACATCTACGACTCGGCGGTGACCGGGGTCAAGGAGACCATCACCTACTCGCAGCTCCTGGAGCAGGTCGAGGCGTTCGCCGGTGCGCTCGCGGCCGAGGGCGTGGGGCGCGGGGACCGGGTCGTCATCTACATGCCGATGGTCCCGCGCGCCGCGGTGGCGATGCTGGCGTGCGCCCGGCTCGGTGCCGTGCACTCCGTGGTGTTCGGAGGCTTCGCCGCACCGGAGTTGGCCATCCGGATCGACGACGCCCGGCCGAAGGTCGTGGTGACCTCGCCCGGCGGCATCGAACCCACCCGCAAGGTGCCGTACTTCCCCATGGTCGCCAAGGCCCTGGAGCTCACCCGGCACGCCCCGGGTGCCGTGATCGTGGCCGGCCGCCCGGACCAGTTCCCGGACGAGACCTTCCCCGGGACACCGGGCACCACCTGGACCGACTGGGACGAGGCCGTCGCGGCCTCGGAACCCGCCGCACCGGTTCCGGTCAAGGCCACGGACCCGCTCTACATCCTGTACACCTCCGGGACCACGGGCCTGCCCAAGGGCGTGGTCCGGGACAACGGGGGCCACGCGGTCGCGCTGGCCTGGTCGATGTGGAACGTCTACGGGATCCGCCCCGGTGAGGTCTGGTGGACGGCCTCGGATGTCGGCTGGGTGGTCGGACACTCCTACATCGTCTACGGGCCCCTGCTGGTGGGCGCCACGTCGATCATCTACGAGGGCAAGCCCGTCGGCACCCCGGACGCCGGTGCGTTCTGGCGCGTGATCTCCGAGCACCGGGCCGTGGCCCTGTTCACCGCCCCGACCGCCGTGCGGGCGATCCGCAAGATGGACCCGGAGGGCGGGGAGGTCGGGAAGTACGACCTGTCCTCCATGCGCACCCTGTTCTGCGCGGGCGAGCGCCTCGACCCGGACACCTACCGGTGGGCCACCGACACCCTGGGGACACCGGTGGTGGACAACTGGTGGCAGACCGAGACCGGGTGGCCGATCGCCTCGAATCTGCGTGGGCTCGACCCGATGCCGATCAAGGCCGGGTCCCCGACGGTGCCCGTGCCCGGTTACGACCTGCACGTCCTGGACTCCCAGGGCAACCCCCTGCCCCCCGGGGAGGAGGGGAACCTGGCGATCAGGTTGCCGATGGCGCCGGGCACCCTGTCGGGATTGTGGGACGACGACGAGAGGTTCGTCTCCTCGTACATGTCCGTCTTCGAGGGGTACTACTCGACCGGCGACGGCGGATACCTCGACGAGGACGGGTACGTCTACGTGATGGGACGGACCGACGACGTCATCAACGTCGCCGGGCACCGGCTGTCGACGGGTTCGATGGAGGCAGTGATCGCCACCCACCCCGCCGTGGCCGAGGCCGCCGTCATCGGCGTGAAGGACGAGCTCAAGGGTCAGCGCCCGGTCGGATACGTGGTCCTCAAGTCCGGTCAGGTCCGCGACCCCGAGGAGCTGCGGGCCGAGCTGGTGGCGATGGTCCGGGAGGAGATCGGCGCGGTGGCCACCTTCCGCGACTGCACGATCGTGCAGGGCCTGCCCAAGACCCGCTCGGGCAAGATTCTGCGCAAGACGATGCGGCAGATCGCGGACGGCCAGGAGAACGTGACGGTCCCGTCGACGATCGAGGACCCGGCCGTGCTCGACGACCTCGCGCCCCTCCTGCGCCAACAGGAGTAGGACTCGAGCCCGCGGCAGTCGGAGCAGGGCCCGAGCCCCCGGCAGCCGGAGCAGGGCCCGAGCCCCCCGCAGCAGGGCCCGTGACGACGGACGCCCCGACCTCCCGGGTGGGGGGTCGGGGCGTCCGTGAGTCGTGCGCCGGGCCGGGTCAGGCCTCGAGCAGGTCGATCACGAAGACCAGGGTCTTCCCGCCGAGCGGGTGCAGGGCCGCGGAGGTGCCGTAGGCCTTGTCCGGCGGGATGACCAGCTGGCGACGACCGCCGGCCTTCATTCCGGGGATCCCCTCCTGCCAGCCCTGGATGAGCCCGTTGAGCGGGAAGGTGATGGACTCGCCACGGTCCCACGAGGAGTCGAACTGCTCGCCGGTCTCGTAGTCGACACCGACGTAGTGGACGGTGACGTTGCCGCCGGCCACCGCCTCGGCGCCGTCCCCCACCGTGAGGTCCTCGCTGACGAGGTCAGTGGGCGCGGGGCCCGTCGGCCTGTCGATCTCGGGCTTGTCCATGGTGTCTCCTCCTGGAGTCCGGTTCCCGGGTTCAGCGCTGGCTGATCGGGGTGAAACTCCGCTCGGCCGGGCCTGTGTAGACCTGGCGCGGGCGGTTGATCTTGGTGGACGGATCCTCGCGCATCTCGCGCCAGTGGGCGATCCACCCGGGCATCCGGCCGAGCGCGAACAGGACGGTGAACATCTCCGTGGGGAAGCCCATCGCGCGGTAGATGAGACCGGTGTAGAAGTCCACGTTCGGGTAGAGCTTGCGCTCGACGAAGTAGTCGTCCGCCAGCGCCGTCTCCTCGAGCTTGAGCGCGATCTCGAGGAGCGGGTCGTTGCTCTGCGACAGCAGCGCGTGCGCGTGCTTCTTGGCGATCTGGGCGCGCGGGTCGTAGCTCTTGTAGACGCGGTGACCGAAGCCCATCAGCTTGACGCCGTCGACCTTGTTCTTGACGCGGTCCATGTAGTCGGTGGCGTCGCCGCCCTCCGACTCGATGCGCTCGAGCATCTCGAGCACGGCCTGGTTGGCGCCGCCGTGCAGCGGACCGTACAGGGCGTTGATGCCGCCGGTGATGGAGGCGTACAGCGGCGCCTCCGAGGAGCCGACCATGCGGACGGTCGAGGTGGAGCAGTTCTGCTCGTGGTCGGCGTGGAGCACCAACAGCATGTCGAGGGCGTCGGCGACCTCGTCGGTGATCTCGTAGTCCGGCCCGAACGTCATACGGAGGAAGTTGCGGACGTAACCGAGCGAGGGATCCGGGTCGACGGCGTCGTGACCGCAGCGGATGCGCTCGATGGCGGCGGCGAGCGTCGGGCCGCGGCCCAGCAGTCGGGCGGTGGCCAGGTCAACGGCCTTGGGATCGTCGATGTCCAGGTCGTCCCCGTGGGTGCCGAACAGGCTCACGCCGGCGGAGAAGACGGGCATCGGGTGGGTGTCACGCGGGAAGGCCTGGAGCAGCGGCATCATCTGGCCGGGCAGCGTGGTCTCACCGAGGACCTTGTCGGTGAACTCCGCGAGCTGGGCCTCGGTGGGGTCCTCACCGTAGATGAGCAGGTAGGAGACCTCGAGGAACGAGGCGTTGTCCGCGAGCTGGTCGATCGGGTAGCCGCGGTGACGCAGAATCCCCTCGCCGCCGTCGATGTAGGTGATCGAGGAGGTGCACGAGGAGGTGTTGACGAACCCCACATCGAGGGTGGTCATCCCCGTCTTGGCCAACAGCGGCCCGAGCTGCACCGCGTCACTACCGATGCTGGCGTCGACAACGTCTAGTTCGAGTTCACCGCCGGGGTAGGACAGTGTTGCCTTGCGGTCCGAACCGTTCGAGCCTGCGGTCACGCGATTCCCTCTCCGACGACTGGTCCCGGCGGCCATGTCCCGCCACGAATGTGCTGTGCCACACCCTACCGTGACGGCCGCCATCGCTCCGAAGCGTGCCTGTCCTCTCCCCCCGGGGCGTCTCCGCCGGGCGGCGTCGTGGCGGTGGCCCGCTTCAGGGCTGCAGTCGTCGGACCGTCCACCCCTCTTCTCCCCGAAGGCACTCGACCCGATCGTGGAACCGGTCCCGGCCCCCCTGCCAGAACTCGACCCGGTCCGGACGGAGGAGGTATCCACCCCATCTGTCGGGCATCGGGATCTCCTCGACGTCCGACAGGCGTTCCTCCGCGACCGCGTAGAGCGAGCTCAACTCCTCGACGGTCTCGACCGGCTGCGACTGTTCCGACGCCCACGCCGCCACCTGGGACCCCCTGGGGCGGGTGCGCCAGTAGGCGAGGCTCTGCGCCCGGTCCAGCGGACGGCACTCGCCCTCGACGTGGATCTGCCGCTCCACCACGAACCACGGGAACGTGGCCGACGCGTAGCCGGACTCCGCCAACTGCCCGCCCTTGCGCGAGCTCGTCGTCGTGAAGAAGGTCAGGCCACGTTCGTCCGCGCCCTTGCACAGCACCGTCCGCGTCGACGGCCGACGGTCGGCACCGACGGTGCCGAGCACCATCGCGTTGGGCTCGCGCACCCCCCGGCGCCCGGCCTCGTCGAGCCACGAGGCGAACAGCGGCAACCAGTCATCGTGCAGATCGGTCACGTCCAGGCTGGTGTGCAGGCCGTAACCGACCCGCATCGTGTCGAAGTCGGCCGGTTCGAGTACGGGATCCTCCATGACCCAGACGCTACTCCGAGCCGGGCACCGCCCCGACTAAGATGGGGTCGATCTGAAATCCCACCACAAGGAACGGCACCCCAAGAGCATGAGCGATCAGCTGCCCACTATCCCCGCCGACCTCAAGCCCGCCGACGGACGGTTCGGTTGCGGCCCCTCCAAGGTCCGTCCCGAGCAGATCGCGGCCGTCTCCGCCGCCGCCACCACGGTCATGGGCACCAGCCACCGCCAGGCACCGGTCAAGGACGTGGTCGGCCGGGTCCGTGACGGCTTGTCCTCCCTGTTCTCCCTGCCCGAGGGGTACGAGGTCGTCCTGGGCAACGGCGGCACCACCGCGTTCTGGGACGCGGCCGCGTTCGGCCTGGTGCGCGAGAAGTCCCTGCACCTGACCTATGGCGAGTTCTCCTCCAAGTTCGCCAAGGTCACCGGCGGCGCGCCGTTCCTGCAGGACCCGATCGTCATCTCGGCCGAGCCCGGGTCGGCTCCCGAGCCCACCTCGGACCCGTCCGTCGACCTGATCGGCTGGGCCCACAACGAGACCTCGACCGGCGTGATGGTCCCCGTGACCCGCCCGGCGGGTTCCGAGGGTGCGCTGGTGGCCATCGACGCCACCTCCGGCGCCGGCGGACTGCCCGTCGACATCTCCGACGCCGACGTCTACTACTTCGCGCCGCAGAAGTGCTTCGCCTCGGACGGCGGTATCTGGGTGTCCATCATGAGCCCGGCCGCCCTCGAGCGCGTCGCCGAGATCGCGGCCACCGACCGCTGGTGCCCGGACTTCCTCTCACTGCCCACCGCGGTGGACAACTCCTCCAAGAACCAGACCTACAACACCCCGGCCGTGGCCACGCTGCTGATGTTCGCCGACCAGATCGAGTGGATGAACACCCAGGGCGGGCTGGACTGGTGCGTTGCCCGGACCAAGGACTCGTCCTCCCGTCTCTACGACTGGGCCGAGGCCAGCGAGTACGCCACCCCGTTCGTCACCGAGCCCGCCCACCGCTCGCAGGTCGTCGGCACCGTCGACCTCGCCGAGAGCGTCGATGCCGCGAAGGTGGCCAAGACCCTGCGAGCCAACGGCATCCTCGACACCGAGCCGTACCGCAAGCTCGGCCGCAACCAGCTCCGCATCGGTATGTTCCCGGCGATCGACCCCGAGGACGTCTCGCAGCTGACCCGCTGCATCGACCACGTGGTGGGCCAGCTCGGCTGACCCCTCCACCGAGCGCCGCTCCGGGGCGCCCCTCCAGGGTTTTTCCGCAGCCCACCCGGCCCGTCACCGCGCCGGGTGGGCCGCGCTGGCCTACCATGGTGGGAACGCCCAGGACCCGGGTGCGGGCCACTCGAGCCGCCCACGGGACCACGAGGAGTCGAGGAGGCGGCATGCGGAAGCTGAGGATCATCGGGGTGGACGCCGACTCGTCCGTGGTCGAGTGTGAGGTCCCGGACTCGGGTGAGAAGCTGACCCTCCCCCTCGACGACCGGTTCCGCGCCGCCGCGCGGGGCGAGTCCGTGCCCCCGGAGAACGTCCGGCGCGTGCCCGTCACGGGCACGCTGCGCCCGCGCGAGATCCAGGATCGCATCCGGCACGGCGCCTCCCCCGAGGACGTCGCCGCCGACGCCGGGGTCCCGATGTCCCGGATCGAGGGCTTCGCCGTCCCCGTGCTCCTCGAACGCGCGAACGCGGCCGACCTCGCCCGGGCGTCACATCCGGTACTGCCGGACGGGCCGGCGCTCGACACGCTCGCCGACCGGGTCGGGTCCGCCCTCGATCATCGTGGCATCGACCCCGACGTCGTCGCCTGGGACGCCTGGCGCGACCGTGCGGGCGGGTGGATCGTGCGGACCTCCTGGCCCGCCGGCCTGTCCGACGACGCCTCGGCGACCTGGTCGTTCGTGCTCGATTCCCACGGCGGGTCGACCCGTGCGCTCGACGACGAGGCCCAGCGCATCCTCGACCCGTCCCGCGCCACCGCCCTGCGCACCGTCTCGTCCCCTCCCCCGCTCCCGCCGGGCCCCCCACCGATCCGCGCCGTACCCACCCCCGGGAGAACGGCGTGGCGGGAGCCCGAGCCCACTCCGGTGGAACAGGCGGAACCCCCCGCCGAGACGTCCCCCGAGTCCGCACCGCCGGCCGCGGTGGGCTCCGTCGACGACCACTTCCTGCAGCACCCGCCGGCCGAACCCGAACGCCGCGCCACCCGCCGGCATCCCACCATGCCCTCGTGGGAGGACGTCCTGCTCGGTGTCCGCGGGAAGGACGACTGAGTTCAGCCATGGGCCACCACGTCGCGACCTTCTGGTACCTGGGCACAGACGACCCGGCCGCACCCATCAGGTCCGGCCACCCCTCGGACCCCGGATTCGCCCGGCGTCTGCTCTCCCGGCTGTACCCGACCGTGACCGTCGCCTCGCTGGGGATGTTCCCCCTCAACCGTTCGGCCTCGACCGGTCCCGGGGAGATCTACGTGGGGTCATATCCCGGGCTGACCGTCCTCCAGACCCAGCTCGAGGAGCCCGTTCTGCCGTCCGCCACCGACGACAAGTGGCTGCGTCTCGTCGAGGCCCCCACTGTCCTGCTCTTCTCCCAGGACCCCGACATCGGGGTCAGCGGGTTCGCCCGCTGGGAGTCCGGCCGGCTGGTCCGCTCGTTCGCCGGGGCCGACGACCGGATCGTCGAGGACGAGGGCATGCCCCTGCCGTTCGAACGTCCCTACTGGGCGGGCGAGTTCCCGCTCGACGGAGCCGACGACACCCCGCTCGCACTCCCCTTCTCGCCGTCGTCACTACTCCACGCGGCCCACCGCGACTGGCTGGGTTTCGATCTCTCCCCGGGCGGGCTCGACGTCCCCGTGCACGGGTTCGCCACCGACGGTCGCCGCGAGGTCCGCCAGCGCACCGCGCCCACGGGGGCGGCGGTCCACGTCGTGGGCTCTCCCGGTCGCGCCGAACTCCACGCCGCAAACCAACGCGGCGCCCGCACCGGGAACAGGGGCGGGAGCCCGTCCTCCCCCTATGCCGACGACGACTACGAGCGGGCTCAGCTCGTCCCCGCGGTGGCGCGGGCCTCCTCACCCGTCTCCGGAACCGTCCGCAGGGTGGCCGGGTTCGTGGGCGACACCGTACGGCGCGCGGGCGGAGCGATAAACCGCCGTCTCTCGAACCGGCGGTGACGGTCGGCCCCGGTCAGCCGCGCGACCGCTCGTAGAACGCCACCGCCGCGGCGGTGGCCACGTTGAGCGAGTCCGTCCCCTCAGCCATGGGGATCGTCGCCCGGACGTCACACGCCCGCATCGCGTGCTCGGTGAGACCGGGCCCCTCCGCCCCCAGGACGAAGGCCACCTTGTCGGCGTCGACGGCCCGGGAGAGCGGCACCTCTGCCGAGGGGGTCAGCGCCACGGTCCGGAAGCCCCGCGCGTTCAGGTCCTCGAGGGAGTGTTGCCAGGTGGTCGGGGTCCCCGGCAGGTGCGCGAACGGCAGCCGCAGGACATGCCCCATCGACACGCGAACCACCCGCCGGTAGAGCGGATCCCCGGTGGCGGCGCCGAAGAGCACCCCGTCGACACCGAGCGCCGCGCAGTTGCGGAAGATCGCGCCGAGGTTCTCGGGGTCGTTGACACCCTCGAGCACCACGAGGGTGCGGGCTCCGTCCACGACGCCGCCGAAATGGAGGGGCGCCGGCCGGTCGGCGGCGGCGAGGATGTCGCGGCTGGACCGGAACCCGATCACCTCGCTGAGCACGTCCTTGGTGGTGCGGAGGTACACGGCGCCGGTGGCCCGCTCGTCGGCGTCCCAGCCCTCGGCTGTCGCCTCGCGCCGCAGCTGCCGCAGTCGCGCGTCGGTCCCGAGCAGGACGTGTGGGCGGAACCGGGACAGCAGCATCCGACCCACCACGTAGGTACCCTCCGCGATCACCAGGCCCCGACCGCCCGGCAGGTCGGGACGGCGGTCGGAGTGGTTGAGGTCGCGGAGATCGTCCAGCCGGGGATCGGCGGGATCGGAGACGTCGACGACGAGCACTGCCGGCGCCCCGGTCAGGCCAGCAGGTCGGTGATGGGGCCGATCGCGAAGAACACGAGGAACGCCACCGCGACCACCCACAACAGCGGGTGCACGGACCGGGCCTTGCCGGTGGCGGTGGCCATCACGACCCAGGCCACGAACCCGATGCCGATGCCGTTGGCGATCGAGTAGGTGAACGGCATGGTGACGATGGTGAGGAAGGCCGGCAGCGCTATGGAGAAGCGCGTGAAGTCGATGTTGACGATCTGCGACATCATGAGCGCCCCGACCACCACGAGCGCGGGGGCCGCCGCCTCCACGGGGACGACCTCGTACATCGGGGTGAAGAACATCGCGAGGAGGAAGAGGCCACCGGTGACGATGTTCGCCAGGCCGGTGCGGGCACCCTCGGCGATACCGGTCGCCGACTCCAGGAAGACGGTGTTCGACGACGACGAGGTGAAGCCACCCGCGACGGCGCCGACACCCTCGACCACGAGCGCGGTCTTCATGTTGGGCAGGTTGCCCTTCTCGTCCATGAGCCCCGCCTCCTTGCCCAGGCCCGTGAAGGTGCCCATGGCGTCGAAGAAGTTGGCGAGGAGCAGGGTGAAGACGAACAGACCGGCCGCCAGCGGGCCGATGCGGACGAACGCGCCGAAGAGGTCCACCTGCCCGATCAGGGACAGGTTGGGCAGCCCGCCGAGCGTCTCGGGGATCCCGGGGACGGCGAGGTTCCATCCGGTGGGCGAGGGCTCTCCGTCGACGAACGACGGGCCCGCGTTCGCGATGGCTTCCACGATGATGGCCACGATGGTGGTGACGACGATGCCGATGAAGATGCCGCCGCGCACCTGCCGGGCCACGAGCACGCCGCACAGCAGGAGCCCGAACGCGAACACCGCGGTGGGCCACGACGCGATCGACCCCTCGATCCCCAGTCCCACGGGGACCGTGGTGCCCGCCGCGTCGGGGAGACGACGCACGAACCCGGAATCGACGAAGCCGACCATCGCGATGAACAGCCCGATGCCCACCGCGATCGCGGCCTTGAGGTCCGAGGGGATGGCGTCGAAGACGGCCTTGCGGAATCCGCTGACCGCCAGGATGACGATGATGATGCCCTCGATGACGATCAGACCCATCGCCTCGGCCCACGTCACCTGCCTGGCGATGGTCACCGCGACGAGTGAGTTGATGCCCAGTCCGGTGGCGAAGGCGAACGGGTAGCGGGCGATGGCGCCGAAGGCCACCGTCATCACGCCGGCGGTGAACGCGGTGACCGCGGCGATCTCGACGATCGACAGCTGATTGCCCTCGACGTCGACACCCGAACCGAGGATCAGCGGGTTGAGCACGATGATGTAGGCCATCGCGAAGAAGCTGACCAACCCACCGCGCACCTCGCGCGACACCGTCGAACCGCGCTCGCTGATCTTGAAGTACCGGTCGATCGCCCCGATCCGTTCTGGGGACTGCGACGGGGCCCCGGCGCTCTGCGACATCTGGAGACCTTCCTGGCGGTGGGTGAGGAACCGTCATAGAGTAACCGGCCCCCCGCCTGCGGTAGCGTCGCGGTCATGACGGAGAAGCCGACGGACCCTCAGGTGCCGAGGATCCCGGCCTACCTGCTGGATCCGCGGCCCGTCGTCCTCATCGGAACCCTCGCGTGGACGATCGCCCTACTGGCCGCGATGCTCATGGACGAGGTCGACATGCGCGCGGTCATCCTCTGCGCGGTGGGCGTGGGCGTGGGTGCGATCGGCACGCTCGTGTACGCCCTCCAGCGTCGTGCCGTCCTGCGCGGCAGCGCGGGCGCACAGAGTGGTCTCGACTTCGACCGCACCTGAACGGCGGGTGCCGTCAGGCCTGGTCGGAACCGTTCTCCTGCCCGGTCTCCCCCGCCTCGTCGTCCTGCTCGGCCGCCTCCCGCGCCCGGGCGGCGGAGGCCGCCAGCTGCTGCGGGAGCACCACCACGTCCACGGCGGCGTCGTCGTACGCCTCGGCCACCGGGGCCGTGGACTCCGCGGCCAACTGCACCTCGCTGTGTGCCCCGCAGCCGTACTGGAGGTGCACCACCTGACCGTCGGCGGAGTACTCGTTCGCGCACACCCCGAACATCGTCCCCAGCGAGCCGGAGACGGGCACCAGGAAACCGCAGGACCCGCAGTGGTGCTTGGCCCCACGCGCGATCTCCGTGTCCGGGCCACGTTCGGCGGCCCATCGGGCGGCGGCGGCCGATCGACCCTCCCGACTCAGGTGCCGGGGCCTGCCGAGTCCCACGGGGCCGGCGACCTCGTCGAGTCCCTCGTCCCCGGTGAGGAGCTGACCGGGGACCAGACGCTCGTCGTCCTCCGCCGGAGGCAGGAGATCGCCCGCGCCCAGATCGCCCGGCCGAATCCTCTTCTCCCACGGCACCCACTCCGGTGCCACCACGGAGTCGGGGCCGGGCAGGAGCGAGATCTCGTCGACCGTCAACTCGCCGCCGGGCACCAGTGCGAGCACACAGGCCCAGTACCACCCCCGGTACCCGGCGAGGTCCGAGGCGAACCGGTGCGTCGTGGTGAAGGGCGCCTCGACGACGGTCCCGAGATGCTCTCCCACGCCGTCGGCCGCGAACTCCTCGACGGCTGCACGCGCCACGTCGACGCCCGAGGCCAGTCGCTCGCGCAGGGCCTCGTCGAAGCCCGACGCCTGATCGGTGCTCACGGGGTCCGCCTCCTGATCCGTGCCTACCTCGGTGTTCACCCATCCCATTATGCGCATCATCGCGGTGACGTCGCGGTCCGGCCCGTCGTACGGCATCCTTGAGGTATGCGCAGCGTCCTCGGCACCCTCGGCCCACTCGCCGTCTCCCTCTGCCTCGTCGGCACCGTCGCGGCCTGTTCCGCGACCGGTTCCGACGACGTCGGAGGCACCACGGCCCCCGGCGCCTCTCTCGCGTCGTCGAGCATGCCCACCGGCTCCGGCTCCGGTTCCGGTTCCGGTGACACGACCGGCGGACAGGTCCCGGTGGGCCCGTCCGAGCCCCGGCCCGTGCGGGGTTCGGTCGAGGTCGTCCGGACCCTGGAGCACGACCCCCGGCTGTACACCCAGGGCCTGCAGGTGGTGGGCGACGAGATCTACGAGTCGACGGGCCAGTACGGCGGCTCGCAGGTGCAGCGCCGCCCGCTGGCCGGTGGCCCGCCCACCGTGTCCGTGCCGATGGCGGCCGACGAGTTCGGCGAGGGCCTGGCCGTCACCCCGGACACCCTCTGGACCCTGACCTGGACCAACGGGATCGCCCACAACCGGGACCCGCAGACCCTCGAGGTGCGCTCCGAGGTGCCGTACGCGGGCGAGGGGTGGGGCCTCTGCTACGACGGCGCACGGTTGATCATGAGCGACGGCTCCGACGAGCTGACCTTCCGCGACCCCGTCACGTTCGAGCCCACCGGTACGGTCTCGGTGACCTCCGGGGGCACACCCGTGGTCCGGATCAACGAACTCGAGTGCGCGGACGGCACGGTCCTGGCCAACGTCTGGATGACCGACGAGGTCATCCGCATCGACCCCGCCACCGGCGCGGTCACCACGATCTATGACGCCTCGGCTCTCGAGCGGCCCCGGCCGGCCGACCGGGAGGCCGTCCTCAACGGGATCGCCGCACTCCCGGGTTCGGAGAACGTGCTGCTCACCGGGAAGCTGTGGACTGCGCTCTACGAGGTGCGCCTCATTGGCTGACCGCTCCCGCGGGCCCGCACGCCGAGCCGCCGCCACCGCCGGCCGAGGTGTCCGGCGGATCTTCCACGCGGACGGGGCTGACCGCTCGGGGCTCTCGCAGCTCAGCTACGTCACCGTCGCCAACTTCGCGTGCGACGCCATCCTCGCCGTAGCCCTCGCCAACACCCTGTTCTTCTCGGCCGCCACCGCCGAGTCGCGCAGCAACGTGGCCCTCTACCTCCTCGTGACGGTGGCTCCGTTCGCACTGATCGCCCCCGTGATCGGCCCGGCCCTGGACCGCCTGCGCAGAGGGCGGCGCCTCACGGCGTCGCTGACCTTCACCCTGCGGGCGGTACTCGCGGTGATCCTCGCGCTCAACTTCGACTCCTGGCTGCTGTACCCCCTCGCGCTCGGGATGCTCGTGTTGTCCAAGACATTCGGGGTGGTCAAGGCATCGATCACCCCGCACGTCCTGCCGCCGGCGCTCGACCTGGTCAGGACCAACTCCCGACTGACCGTGCTCGGCCACGTCGGCGGGTCACTGATCGCCGGGGCCCTCGCCGGGGCCGTGTCGTGGGTGTGGGGTTCGGACGCGGCCCTGTGGTTGCTCGCCGCGGTCGCGCTCGTGTCGGCGTACATCGCGATGACCATCCCCGCACACGCCGAGGCCGCCCTCGACGAGGAGACCGCGACCCTGCGTATGGACCACGGACGTCCGCTGGCCAGCGGGCTCAAGGCCGTTCTCACGCGGCCCCTGGGGCGGCAGGTCCTGGCCAACCTGTGGGCCGTGTCCATGGTCCGTTTCATGACCGGCTTCCTCACCCTGTTCCTGGCGTTCGTGGCCAAGGCCCAGGTGGACCTCACGGCAGCGGAACAGGCCGGGATGCTCGCGATCGCGGGCGTGGCCGGTGGCCTCGGTACCTTCGCGGGCAACGCCGTGGGCGCACGCCTGCCGCTGGGTCGACCGGGTCGGATCACCACGACCGCGGCGGGGGCCGCGCTGTCGGCAGCGGTGGTCGCGGCGTTCCTCGGCAACATCTGGGCGGCGGCCCCCCTCGCTCTCGTCGCGGCCGTGTGCAGCGCCCTCGGCAAGGTGGCGCTCGACGCCTCGATCCAGACGGACATCCCGGACTCCGCGCGGTCGTCCGCATTCGGCCGGTCCGAGACGGCACTGCAGCTGGCGTGGGTCACGGGCGGCGCGCTCGGGGTCCTGCTCCCGCCGGACTTCCGCGTCGGCTTCTCCGTGATCGCGGCTGTCGGCGCCCTGCTGTTCACACAGTCGCTGCTCACCGCGCGAGGGTTGACCCTCATACCGGGGTTCGGCGGCAACAGACCCCGGTTCCCGGGGGCGCCGCGCGACCCCCGTGCGTTCGGCGCGCGCCTGCTCGGCAGAATGGAGGAGTGAGCTCTCACAGCGATGCCCCCTCGTCCGGCCCCCGCGTCCGTCCAGTCACCTGGGCGATCCTGGCGTGGGTGATCATCATGATCGCCGCGATCGTGGGCGCGTGGCAGGGCTCGGTCTCCCGCCACGGGGCGGTGCCGGCGATCACCGTCGCCACCGACCGGGACCACGTGGAGGTGCTCCCGTTCGCGGCGACGGACCTCGACGGGACCAGCTACACCAACCCCGTGGGCGAGTTCACCGTCAGAGGTGAACACACCCTCACCGTCCGCCTACCCGTGGAACTGCGCCGCGCCACCCTCGACGTCTACGAGATCCGCGCGGACGGGTTCCGGGAGTACACCGTCGAGCCCGGCGGACCCGGCGAACTCCTCATCCCCGTCACGCTGGCCGACGAGGGCCGGATCGAGGGACTGGCGCTCCGGGCGGTCGCGATCGTCTACGCGGCCGACGGGTCGGAGACGATACTCAGCGGCGAGTGGTCGGTCGGTATCACCTACGAGGACTGATCCGGCCGGTCACGCGTCCAGCTCGCGGGCGACCGCACGGAGCACCGAGGCCACTCGCCCCGACACCTTGTGGTCGGGACGGTGGCCGCGCCGCAACTCGGGCTGGACGGTCGTCTCGAGCACCTTGATCATGTCCTCGACCATCCCGTGCAGCTCGTCGGGCGAGTGCCTGGGGCCGCCACGGGGGGCGCGTTCCTGCACGACGGTGGGCTCCTCGTGGACGACCACGCGCAGGGCCTGGGGGCCACGCCGACCGGAGACCATGTCGAACTCCACTCGCTGGCGGGGCCGGAGTGTGTCCACCCCGTCCGGGAGCACGTCGGACCGGACGTAGACGTCCTCTCCGCCCTCGTGGGACAGGAACCCGAAGCCCTTCTCCGCGTCGTACCACTTGACCCTGCCACTGGGCACCGCGAACCGCCTCTCCACGCGGTCGCGCACGCGCGCGACCGGCAACCACCTCGAACCACTCGAGACTACCCTCGTCGAGGCGTTGGTCCGGCGCACGTGCCGGGCCGGTAGCCTCCCCGTGTGACCTCAGACGCTCGACGACCAGCCGACGACCCCGACCCCTGGGCGCCCCACGCGGCCGAGCCCACCGCGGCCCGCCCCCGACGCCGCGGCCTCTTCGTCGCGGCGCTGGCGATCTTCGCCGTCGGGGTGGTGTTCACCATTCTCGCCGCGCTCACCCCGTTCGTCCTCGACCGGGATGCGCCCACCATCCTCTACCTGGGCGCGATGGTGTTTACCCCGGTCGGCTTCCTCCTGGGGCTGCTGTACGCCATTCTGGGCTCGCGACCGCCCAAGGTGTGACGGAACCCACCTTTCAGCGAACGGCCAGGTAACAAGCCGATAACGCCACCCCCCGCCTTACCGCATGACCTGGTTTTATCTCAGAATGGTGACGATCCGGCATCAACCCGCTACTGTTCGCATCAGACTCGTCAGCGAGTTGGCATCGGACGCACCACCGAACCCCGCCCTGCGGACGATGCGACATTGACCGTTACCGGGCGGGGACGGGGGACCCGATCAGGGCCCACCACGGGCCGGCGACCACATGTCGCCTTGGGGTCAAGCCGCCGAAGGCGGCCGGACGCACTCGTCCGAACCCGACAGCTCACCTCGTAGGCACAGAGTGAAAAGGACTGACGCGTATATGACCTCGAACACCGGACGGCACCGCGCCGCCACCATCGCCTCCGCGCCCAAGACGGCTGTGAAGGTCGTCCTCGCGGGCACCGCCTTCTCCGCCGCCGGGCTCGCCCTCGCCCCGGCCGCAAACGCCGCCCCGGACTCCGACTGGGACCGACTGGCCCAGTGTGAGGCCGGCGGCAACTGGGGAATCAACACCGGCAACGGCTACCACGGCGGACTGCAGTTCTCGCCGAGCACCTGGGCGGCCTACGGCGGTACTCAGTACGCGCCGACCGCCAACCAGGCGACCCGCGAGCAGCAGATCGCGATCGCCGAGAAGACTCTCGCCGGTCAGGGCTGGGGAGCATGGCCCGCCTGCTCCGCCAAGCTCGGTCTGAACTCCGCCCCGACGCCTCGCGACGTGGCCCGGCCCGCGCCCGCAGCCCCGGCCGCGCCCGCCGTCCCGGAGGCCATCTCGGCCGCCGACCATGTCGCGACGCTCACCGCGTTCGCCGAGGGTCGCGGTATCGCGCTGCCCATCACGGACGGTTACCAGGCCAACAAGGATCTCGTCGACGCCGCTTACGCCGACAACCAGACGGCCGTGGACGGCTTCTTCTCCACCTACCTGGCCAACTGACACCGGTCGACCCGACCACACGGGAACGGGCCGCCACCCCCTGCAGGGGAGTGGCGGCCCGTTCTCGCGTTACGGCGTCTCTCGGGTGACGGCGTACCGTCGGTCAGCGTGACCGGAGGGTCTTGTTGACCACCGTCTCCGGGTGGACGTAGTTCAGGCGCTCCTGCGGCAACGGGAAGATCTCCTGCCCGAAGGGGGACAGCCCCCCCGCCACGAGCGCAGCTAGTTCGGTCACCGGGTGCTCGCCGAACGAGTCGTCGGGCCATCCCGGGTTGTCGTAGGTCAGTTTCTTGGCAGCCACGTGGTCAGTCTCTCACCTCGAGCCCGATCCGTCAGCAACCGGGTCGGATACCCCCGCCACCGCTACTCGTCGCCGGCCGGATCTCACTAGGCTTGAACGGATATGTCCACCTCGCGCGCCACGCCCCGACACCCCACCAGCGGTGAACCCGACTTCCCCGGCTGGTTGGCCGGCCTGTCCGACGACACCCTGGTCCGCCTGTGTGAGCTGCGCGCGGACGTCGCCACCCCTCCCCCGGCCTCTCTCGGCGTGCTCGCCTCCCGGTTGCGCCTGCCGGCGTCGACCGCACGCGCCATGGGGACCCTGACGTGGCCGGAACTGTTGGTGCTGGCCACCGCTGCCGCGCTCGGCGCCGATTCCGGCCCGGTCCCACTCGGCGCGGTATCGGAGCGTCTCGGTGTCGACCACGACGAACCCGCATTCCGCGCGGCCGTGGACACCCTCCGCGATCTCGCACTGTTCTGGGGCGACCCGGCCCACGCCCGGATCGTTCCGGTCACCGGGGCCGCGGTCGACGCGGCGCCCGTCGCGGCCCCCCTTCCGGGAGAGCCCGTCGGTGCCGATCTCGACACCGCCTGGCGTGGTCTGTCCGAACGGGCACTGGGCGTCCTCGGGGCCGTCGCCCGCGGCCGCACGCCTGTCGGCGCCCTCGGGTCCGGTGCGTCCGAGACCGTCCGCGCGGCGGCCACGGAACTCGTCGACGCCGGGCTCGCCGAGGTCACCGGAACCGCCGGCGGCGAGGTGGTCGTGCCCCGCGCCCACGCCCTGGACCGGGCCCGGCACGGAGCCCGGGCGAGCGGCTCGTCCCTTCTCGACGTCCCCGCCTGGTCGGCGCCCGGCGCGACGACCCGAGCGTCCGCGAGCACCGGGATCACAGCCCGGACTACCGCCGCCGACAGGGCCGACGCCTCCGGAGGCGTGGCCGCCCTCGACCTCCTCCACCGGTGCGACGCGCTCCTCGCGGCGCTGTCCCTCCACCCGGCCGCCACGCTCAAGGCCGGCGGGGTGGGCGTCCGGGAACTCCGTCGTGTCGCCCGGGCCGCCGGCGTCGACGAACACGAACTCCCCCTGCTGCTGGAGGTCCTCGCGGCCGCCGGCCTGATCGCCGTCGGCGACACCGACGTCGGCGACGCCGGGTTCGACTCGGTGTGGGCGCCAACTGAGGCCGCGGACGTGTGGTCCGCACGTGATCGCGCGCGGCGGTGGGCGGAACTCGTCCTGGCGTGGTGGTCGATGCCCCGTGCACCGTGGCGGGTCGGTTCCGAGATCGAGGGCGGTGGCACGGTCCCCGCGCTCGGCGACCCGGTCGGCCCGCACGCGGCGGGCGAACGCGACAGGGTCCTGCGTGCCCTCTCCGAGCTCGACCCGGGTTCCGAGCCGGGTGACGACCTGCTGCCGGAGGTCGTGCGCTGGTTCTCGCCCGTGTGGTTCTCCCGGGCCGGTTCGCGGCCGTGCACGCAGACGGTCAGCGAGGCGAGACGGCTGGGCCTCGTCGTCGGGACCACCGCCACCGGCGCGGCCAGACTCCTGACCGCCGATCCCCCCACCCCCGGAGACCCCACCGCCGGTCCCCCCACCGCCGACGACCTCGAACCGGTCCTGACGGCGGCGCTCCCCGAGCCCGTCTCCGAGGTGATCGTCCAGGCCGACCTCACCATCCTCGCGCCCGGGCCGCTCGTCCCGGAGCTCGCGGCGGACTTCGCCCTGCTCGCCGACGTCGAGTCCGCGGGGGCCGCCACCATCTACCGCGTGACCGAGACGTCGCTGCGCCGGGCCCTCGACTCGGGCCGCACGGCCGCCGGGATCAGGGATCTTCTCGAACGCACCTCGATCACCCCGGTCCCGCAGTCGCTTGACTACCTCATCGAGGACGTGGCCCGTAGGCACGGCCGGCTGCGGGTGGGGGCCGCGCTGTCGTTCATCCGCTGTGACGACCCGTCGCTGGTGGCCCAGGTCCTGGGGTCGCCGGTGGCCGAGAGCTGCGCACTGCGTTCCGTCGCCCCGACCGTCCTCATCTCCCAGGCCCGTCCGCTGGACCTCGTCGAGTCGCTCCGCGAGCACGGGTACGCACCGGTCGTCGAGGACACCTCCGGCACCGTCGTCGCGCTCACCCGCCCGGTGGCCCGAATCCGTGCCACTCCCCCCGGGCGCGCCCCCCGCGTCCCGTCGCGCGCCGCCACCCCCGCCGAGCTCCGTACGGCGATCACCGCGATGCGCTCGGCCGACCGCGTCCGTTCCGCCCGTGGCGGTTCGGGGAACGGGTACACCGGCGAGTCCGCCATCGCCCGCCTGCACGAGGCCGCGGGTTCGGGCACCGCGGTCACGGTCTCCGTCGTCGACGCGCAGGGTCGATCGACGTCGCGGCTCATCATCCCGGCCTCGGTCGCCGGGGGTCGGATCGAGGGGATCGAGCCCGATTCCGCCGAGGCCGTGACCCTGCCGTTGCACCGCGTCATCTCGGTCGCCGACGTCGACCCGACCCGCTGACAGTATTTCCGGGACACTGGAGGGTCGGGTCCACGCGGACCCGAGAGAACCGAGGAGAACCGTAGTGAGTGGTGGACCGCTGATCGTCCAGTCGGACAAGACCGTGTTGCTGGAGATCGACCACGACCAGGCGAACGACGCCCGGCAGGCCCTGGCCCCGTTCGCCGAACTCGAGCGCGCACCCGAGCACGTCCACACCTACCGGATCACGCCGCTCGCCCTGTGGAACGCGCGGGCCGCCGGTCACGACGCCGAACAGGTCGTCGACGTACTGGTCAAATACTCACGCTTCCCCGTCCCCCAGCCGCTGCTGGTCGACATCGCCGACACCATGGCCCGCTACGGCCGACTCCAACTGGTCAAGAGCCCGGTCCACGGTCTGACCCTGATCTCGCTCGACGCCGCCGTTCTCGCCGAGGTCAAGCGGCACAAGAAGATCGCTCCGATGCTCGGGGCCGAGATCGACGCCGACACCGTCATCGTCCATGCGTCCGAGCGCGGCCGGCTCAAGCAGGAGTTGCTGAAGGTGGGGTGGCCGGCCGAGGACCTGGCGGGGTACGTCGACGGCGAGGCCCACGACATCGCGCTGTCCACGGAGGACGAGCCCTGGGAGCTCCGCGACTACCAGCAGATGGCCGCGGACTCCTTCTGGGCGGGCGGGTCCGGCGTGGTCGTGCTGCCCTGCGGGGCCGGCAAGACCATGGTCGGCGCCGCAGCGATGGCCCGCGCCAAGGCCACCACGCTCATCCTCGTGACCAACACCGTCGCCGGGCGGCAGTGGAAGCGCGAACTGCTCGCCCGCACGACGCTCACGGAGGACGAGATCGGCGAGTACTCGGGCGAACGCAAGGAGATCCGCCCGGTCACCATCGCCACCTACCAGGTCGTCACCCGCAAGACCAAGGGTGTGCACCGGGCCCTGGAGCTGTTCGACTCCCGTGACTGGGGTCTGATGATCTACGACGAGGTGCACCTGCTCCCGGCTCCGGTCTTCCGGATGACCGCGGACCTGCAGTCGCGTCGCCGTCTCGGGCTCACCGCCACGCTGGTCCGCGAGGACGGCCGGGAGGGCGACGTCTTCTCCCTCATCGGCCCCAAGCGCTACGACGCCCCGTGGAAGGACATCGAGGCGCAGGGGTGGATCGCCCCGGCCGACTGTGTGGAGGTCCGCGTGACGCTCACGGACAACGAACGGATGCTCTACGCCACCGCCGAGGCGGAGGACAAGTACAAGCTGTGCTCGACCGCCCGCACCAAGATCCCGGTGGTCAAGAAGATCCTGGCCCGTCACGCCGGAGCCCCGACCCTGGTGATCGGCGCCTACCTGGACCAGCTCGAGGAACTCGGGATCGAGCTCGACGCGCCCGTGATCCAGGGCTCCACCTCCAACAAGGAGCGGGAGAAACTGTTCAACGCGTTCCGCGCCGGGGAGATCTCCACGCTCGTGGTGTCGAAGGTGGCCAACTTCTCCATCGACCTGCCCGAGGCGAGCGTCGCCGTACAGGTCTCCGGGACCTTCGGCTCCCGCCAGGAGGAGGCCCAGCGTCTCGGACGGCTCCTGCGCCCCAAGCGGGACGGCGGGCAGGCGCACTTCTACTCGGTGGTCTCCCGGGACACGCTCGACGCCGAGTACGCCGCCCACCGCCAGCGCTTCCTCGCCGAACAGGGTTACGCCTACCGGATCGTCGACGCCGACGACCTGCTCGGCCCTGAGCTCCCCGACGTCGGCTGAGCGGGTCCCGCTCGTACCGGGGGGCCTGGGATACTGGGTCCATGGCCTCCGATCGCACCCCCCGCGCCCCGCACGAGCAGTACCGCCTTCCCGACTTCCCCGTCGACGACGCCTGGGTCCGGAAGAACAACGAGAGCCTCGCCGAGGTGCGTCGTCTGCAGTGGTCCGCGGGGATCCTGGGGGTCGTCGTGCTCGCCGCCGGGATCGGGATGCTCCTGTATTCGGACCTCGCCGCCTGGGGGTGGATCATCGCCGCGATGGCCGGCGCCTTCGCGATCGGTTGTCTCGCGATGATCGGGTACATCCCCCGCAAGATGGGGTCGATGGCGCACACCTACGCCACCTCGGAACTGGTGCCGGCGATCGTCGCCGAGGTCCGGCCGCGCGGGCTCACCCTGCTGGCACTGGTCGACCGCGCCGTCGACCGCTCCGCGGGCAAGCTCCCGGCCCTGGCCGTCCGCAGCTGCGAGAAGATCCCGAGTCACGACGTCCGCGTGGGTGAACGGGTCCCCTGCGTCGCGGTGGTGGGCAACCGTAGCGCCCGCGGGGGCGACAACCTGTACCAGTTCATCGCCCCCATGCCCGTCGCCTGGGCCACCCCGGACGCCGCCGTCCTGCGGCGCCTGACCAGGGAGATCCCCGCCGGCGAATGGGAGACCCTGCGCCAGAACCTCGACCGTGTCGGAGAGGTATCGGCGTCGCCGGCGAACCTCCTGCCCCTCGACTGACCGGCCCCCGGCCACCGCCCTCACCCGGCGGACCTTCCCCTGTGAGCAAGTCGTCACGGCACCGTGATCCGCCGCCACTCCCCGGCAACACGCGGTTCCTAGCCTGGTCGGCACAGGCTAGAAGGAGGTCCCCACATGACCGAGCACATCGTCGTCGTCGGACACGGAATGGTCGCCCACAGGTTCGTCTCCACCCTCGCTTCCCGGTGGGCCACCGCCGATCTCACCGTCACGGTGATCGGTGAGGAGACGGACCCGGCCTACGACCGCGTCGGCCTCTCCTCCTATGTCGGCGCCTGGGACCGCGAGTCGCTCCACCTCGAGGACGCCCGCCACGCCGCCGACCCGCGGGTGACCGTGCGATCGGGCCACCTCGTCACCGTGATCGACCGCGAGGCCAGGGAGGTCGAACTCTCCTCGGGCGAGCGGATCCCCTACGACACGCTGGTCCTCGCGACCGGATCACGGGCGTTCGTCCCACCCGTGCCCGGCCATGACCTCCCGGGGTGCCACGTCTACCGCACCCTCGACGACCTCGACGGGATCCGCGCGGCCGCCGAACGCGCCGGGTCGGGGGCCCACGGCGTCGTCATCGGCGGCGGTCTCCTCGGTCTCGAGGCCGCCAACGCGGTGAGCCTGCTCGGGCTCACTCCCCACGTGGTCGAACGCAACGAACGGCTCATGCCGCTCCAGGTCGACGCCGGTGGTGGACACGTCCTGGCCACGCTGATCCGTGAACTCGGGATAGACATCCACCTCTCGGTGACCGGTACGGAGATCGAGGAGACGTCCGACGGGCTCACCGTCCGACTGACCGACGACGACGGCGTCACCACGGTCATCGACTCGGCGTTCGTGGTGTTCTCGGCCGGAGTCCGCCCGAGGGACGAACTCGCGAAGCTGTCCGGTCTGGACACGGCCGAGCGGGGCGGAATCCTCACCGACCTCGGTTGCCGGACCTCGGACCCGCACATCTACGCGATCGGCGAGTGTGCCGCCATCGACGGCACCTGCTACGGCCTCGTCGGTCCCGGATACACCTCGGCCGAGGTGGCGGCGGCCAAGATCCTCAGTGGCGAGGGCGAGTTCACCGGCGCCGACCTCTCCACCAAGCTCAAGCTCCTCGGGGTGGACATGGCGAGCTTCGGAGACGCACACGGCGTCACGCCCGGCTGCCTCGAGGTGGTGGTCAACGACCCCGTCGCCGGGACGTACTCCAAGCTGGTCATGAGCGATGACGCCCAGACCCTCCTGGGAGGGGTGTTCGTCGGCGATTCCGGGCCGTACTCGCTGCTCAAGCCGCTCGTCGGCCGGACGCTGCCCTCCGCCGATCCGATCTCCCTCATCTCGCGCTCCACCGGCACCGATTCCGGGGTCGGGGTGGAGGCCCTGCCGGACGAGGCGCAGATCTGCTCGTGCAACGCCGTCACCAAGGGCGACGTTCGCGAGGCGATCTGCGGTGGCGCCTGCGACGTGGCGGACCTCAAGTCGTGCACCCGGGCCGGTACCTCGTGCGGATCGTGCATCCCCCTGCTCAGGCAGGTCCTCGAGGCGGAGGGCGTCGAGCAGTCGACGGCGCTGTGTGAGCACTTCGACCAGTCCCGCTCGGAGCTGTTCGAGGTCGTCACGGTCACCGGCATCCGGACCTTCTCCGGTCTGATCGAACGCTTCGGCCGTGGGACCGGCTGCGACATCTGCAAGCCCACCGTCGCGTCCATCCTGGCCTCCACCAGCTCCGATCACGTCCTCGACGGGGAGCAGGCCGCTCTCCAGGACACCAACGACCACTTCCTCGCCAACATCCAGAAGAACGGCACCTATTCGGTGGTGCCCCGGATGCCCGGAGGCGAGGTGTCCGCGGAGCAGCTCATCGTGATCGGTGAGATCGCGCGCGATCACGACCTCTACGTCAAGGTGACCGGTGGTCAGCGCATCGACATGTTCGGTGCGCGCGTCGAGGAACTGCCGGTGATCTGGAAGCGACTCGTGGACGCCGGCATGGAGTCCGGGCACGCCTACGGCAAGTCGTTGCGCACGGTCAAGAGCTGCGTCGGCACCTCGTGGTGCCGCTACGGCCAGCAGGACTCCGTCGCGATGGCCGTGCAGTTGGAGAACCGCTACCGCGGACTCCGCGCACCCCACAAGATCAAGATGGGGGTCTCCGGGTGTGCCCGGGAGTGCGCCGAGGCCCGTGGCAAGGACGTGGGCGTGATCGCCACGGAGTCCGGATGGAACCTCTACGTGGGCGGCAACGGTGGCGCGACACCACGGCACGCCGAGCTCCTCATGGGAGATCTCACCGATGACCAGTTGGTCCGCTACATCGACCGCACGGTGATGTTCTACGTCCGCACCGCCGAGCGCCTGCAGCGCATCGCACCGTGGCTCGAGTCGCTGGACGGCGGGATCGACCACCTGCGCGAGGTCGTGTGCAACGACTCGCTGGACCTGGCCGCCGAGCTCGAGGGCCGGATGGAAGCCCACGTCGCGGGCTATGTGGACGAGTGGTCCGCTGTTCTGGACGACCCCGACAAGCTCGCCCGCTTCGTCTCCTTCGTCAACGCCCCCGAGTCCCCGGACCCGACCGTCGAGTTCGAGGAACAGGACGGTCGCAAGGTCCCCGTCCTCCTCGGTTCCCCCGCGATGCCCGCACGAGTCTGATCCGCCAACACTTCCCGAAAGGACACGTCATGACCGCAACACTGTCCCCCGCCGAGATCGTCGTCTGCCCCCTCGAGCGCCTCATCCCGGGGCGGGGCGTCGCCGCTCTGCTGCCCGACGGCCGACAGATCGCCGTCTACCTCCTTGAGGACGGCAGCGTCCACGCCCTGTGCAACATCGACCCGATCGCCCGGGCCGCCGTGATGAGCCGAGGGCTCGTCGGCGACCGCGCAGGGGTGCCCGTGGCGATCTCCCCCATCGGAAAGCAGGCCTACGCACTGGAGGACGGGCGAGGGATCGACGACGGGTCGTACGGACTGTCCGTCTTCCCCGCCCGGGTCGTCGACGGCACCGTCCTGGTCTCCACCGAGGCCGCGATCCGCCACCAGGGTCGCCGGATCGCCGCGTAGAGCGGCCCCGCACGACCAGACGACATGAGATCAGGCGCCACCGCGGGATCCACGCGGTGGCGCCTGATGTCGTTTCCGTCCGGTCCCTGACGGCTGTGACGCGCGGGACCCTGCAGACCGCGAGCTAGACCGCGAACTGGACCGTGAGCTGGACCGTGAGCTAGACCGTGAGCCGGTACCCGCGCTTGACCACAGTGGTCACCAGACCCGGGACCCCGAGTGCCCTACGCAGGCGACCCATGGCCGTCTCCACCGCGTGCGGATCGGCGCCGTCGCCGGGCAGCACCGCGAGGAGTTCCTCGCGGCTGACACACTTGCCCGGCCGGTCGGCCATCGCGCGCAGCAGTGCCAGCGGCGCCGGCGAGAGGTCGATCGACCGGCCGTCCATCAGGGCCCCGGCCGCACACACCGTGAGTTCGTGTCCGGCCACCGTGACGGGCTGGGACCGGGCGGCCAACTCGTCGGTGACGTGACGCATGAGCGCACCGAGTCGCATCCGCTCCGGCATCGACACCGGTACACCGAGCTCGACGAGCGGCTCCGCGGTCACCGGCCCCACGCAGAGCGCCGCGACAGGGCCGGAGAGGGCGTCCAGGACGTCGTCGTGGATCCCCATCAGCTCGGCCCGCTCGAGCATCGACACCACGGCCGGGGCGGCGGTGAACGTCACTCCGTCGACGCCCGCGCGGGCGATGGTGCGGACGAGGTCGTCGAACGCCTCCAGGTCTTCGGGTAGCTCCCATCGGTAGATGGGCACCACGATCACGTCGGCTCCCGCCGCGCGAAGGCCCTCCACCAGAGGGGCCATGGGATTCCAGTCCGAACTCGCGCCCTGCAGTTGCACGGCCACGGTGAGACCGTCGACCCCGCGCTTCAACAGCATCTCCAACAGCTCGGGGGTCGCCTCGCTCGCCGCGGACGCGTGTTCGCGCAGTCCGGCAGCGCGGAGCGCCCCGGTGACCTTGGGTCCGCGCGAATACAGCGGCACCCGGTCCATGAGGGCGTGCAGGTCCTCGGAGAATCCCCACTCCTCACACACCTGCGTCCACCAGCGGACGCCGGTCGCGGTGGTGAGCACCATCAGGTCCGCCGGAGCAGACAGCACCTGGGCGGTGGCCGACCGGACGAGCTCGTCCTCGGCCACGGGGATCATCCGGATCGCCGGAGCGTGAAGGACCGTCGCTCCACGACGTTCGAGCAGGACCTTCTGTTCCGACGCCCGGCGTGCAGCGGTCACTGCGACCGTTCGGCCCAGCAGAGGGTAGTCCTCGTTGGTGGTCACGGTGTCCATCCTGCCGCAGTCGTGTGTCGTTCATGTGTCCCCGCCGTCGTCGGAGGGGATTCCGGTCCGTCGGGACGGTCGATCAGGCGCATTCACGCAACCATCCGCAGATTCCGTCCACCGCCGCGGCGCACCCTCCGCAGCCGGTCCCGGCTCGGGTCCGCGACGCCATCGCCGCGACGTCCCGGTCCCCCTCGGACCACGCATGGACGAGGTCGGCCTTGCTCACCCCGTTGCACCGGCACACAACGGCCGCGGCGGGCATGGTCGACGGCGTGTCGGTGGTCGCGGCGGTGGCCCGGCCGAGCACCACGGACAGCACGTCGTCGGGGACGGGGAGGGCGTGCTCGTAGAGCTGGGTGAGGAATCCGACGGGCTCGGGATGGCCCACGAGTACGGCGCCGGTGACCCTGGCGTCCACCACGTCCACGCGCGCATACCGTCCGCGGGAGGGCTCGCAGACCACGGTCACCTCCACCCCGGGGTCGTGGACGTCCTCGGCGAGTTCCCCGAGCGAGACCACGTCGACCCCGAACGCCTTCAGCCTGGTGACCGCGACGCCCCCGAGGTAGCGCGCGCCGTGGTCCGCACCCGCGATCCGGGCGGACACCACCCCGGCCTGATCCCAGGCGGGCCCGACCAGTCCGGTCACGCACCCGCGGTGTTCGGCGCAGTCGCCGATCGCGCTGATGGCCGGGTCGCTGGTCAGGAGTGCGTCGTCCACGACGATCCCCCGGCCCACCTCCAGCCCGGCGGCCTCGGCCAGCCGGGTGCGCGGGCGGGTGCCAGCCGAGAGCACGACGGTCCGACACTCGATCTCGGTGCCGTCATCGAGACCCAGCGCCGTGCCGTCCCACCGCGCAGCCCGCGCACCGGTCACCACCCGGACGCCGAGCTCGGCCAGCGCGCGGATGAGCACGCGCCCGCCGCCGGAGTCCAGGTGCGAGTCCATGGGCCAGGCGCGGGGGTGGACCACCACGACGTCGCGTCCCGACCGCGCCAGTGCGCAGGCCACCTCGAGACCGATGAATCCGCCTCCCACCAGCGCGACCCGACCGGGGTTCTCGTCGAGGTGGGCGGTGAGCCCCCGGCAGTCGGAGGCGTCGCGGAGCGGGAACACACCCGCGGCGAGCGTCCCGTCCGATCCACGGACCCCGTCGATCGGCGGGATGGTGGCCTCGGAGCCGGTCGCCAGCACCAGGTGGTCGTAGGGGACGCGCTCCCCGTCAGCGAGCTCCACCTCTCGGGCTGCGCGGTCCAGTCCCCGCACCGAGGCGGCCGTGCGCATCTCGATGCTGTTGCGTTCCCACCATCCGGAGGGCTTGAGCCGGGTGGCACCCGGGTCACCCATCCCCCCGGCCACGACGTGCGAGAGCATGATCCGGTTGTACGGCGCCTCCGGCTCGGCGCCCAGGACGGTCACCGCAACCCTCTCGGGATCCGGTTCGGCGCGCCGCAGCTCCTCGGCGAGTCGCGCACCGGACATCCCGGCCCCCACCACCACGACCCGCATCACGCCGCCTCCAGCCGGACGGCGCACGCCTTGAACTGCGGCATGCGGCTGTGGGGATCGAGCTCGGGCAGGGTCACCAGGTTCGCGCGGGCGGCCCCGGCGTAGTGGAACGGTAGGAACAGGGTGTCGGTCCGCATGTCCTGGTCGCACCGCACGAGCGCCTCGACGGCGCCGCGGCGGGACACCACCCGGGCGCGCCCGCCGTCGTCGAGCCCCACGGCCCGCGCCACCACCGGGTGGACCTGGACCCACATCTCGGGTTCGGCGGAGACCAGCTCCGGAACCCGCCTGGTCTGGGCGCCGGACTGGTAGTGCGAGAGCACGCGTCCGGTGGTCCCCAGCAGCGGGTAGTCCGCGCAGGTGTCCTCCGCGGGTGGCTCCACGGCGGCGACGGCGAATCGGGCGCGGCCGTCCTCGGTGGCGAAGCGGTCGAGGAACATGCGCGGCGTCCCCTCCGGCGAGTCGGCGCCGCACGGCCAGAACAGCGCCTCTCCGGCGTCCAGGCGGTCCCAGTCCACAGCCGAGTAGTCGGCCTTGCCCCCGGCGGAGGCGCGTGCCAACTCGTCGAACACCGCACGTGGGTCGGTGGGGAAACGCTCCGGACCACGACCGAGCCGACGCGCGAGCTCGTTCCAGATCCACAGCTCGTCGCGGGCGCCCTCCGGCGGCGTGACCGAGCGCCGCCGGCGCAGCACCCGGCCCTCGAGGTTGGTCAGCGTGCCCTCCTCCTCGGCCCACTGCGGGACCGGGAGGACGACGTCGGCGAGTTCCGCGGTCTCGGAGAGGACGAAGTCGGCCACCACGAGGGTGTCGAGCGATCGGAGCCGGGCCGTGATCCGGTCGGCGTCCGGTGCGGACACGACGGGGTTGGACGCGTGGAGCAGCATCGCCGAGGGCCCGCCGGGCTGACCGAGTGCGTCCAGGAGTTCGAAGGCCGAGAGCCCGGGGCCGGGGATCTCGGCGGGGTCCACGCCCCACACCGAGGCGACGTGCGCGCGGGCTGCCGGATCCGTGATCATCCGGTACCCGGGCAGCTGGTCCGCCTTCTGCCCGTGTTCTCTGCCGCCCTGGCCGTTCCCCTGGCCGGTGAGGGTGCCATAGCCGGTGCCGGGTCGACCCGGCAGTCCCAGTGCGAGGGCGAGTGCGATCACGGCTCCAACGGTGTCCGTACCCCGCGAGTGCTGCTCGGCGCCGCGGGCGGTGAGGACGTAGGCGCCCGTGCCCGCGTCACGGGAGCTCGCCAGGAGCTCAACCGTGCGTTCGAGTTGGGCGGCGGAGACCCCGGTGACCCGTTCGGTGCGGTCGGGCATCCAGTCCGCCGCGATCGCCCACGCGTCGTCGAATCCCGATGTGCGGGCGGACACGTACTCGGTGTCCAGATGCCCGCCGACCACGGCCACGTGCAGGAGGCCCAGCGCCAGCGCCGAGTCCGTGCCCGGCCGCAGCCGGAGGTGGATCCCGCCGCCGTCGACGGCCCGGTGTGCGGTCGCGCTGAGCCGCGGGTCCGCCACCACCATGCCGCCGGCCGCCGCGGCCGTGTCGAGGTGCTGGACGAACGGAGGCATGGTGTCGGCCGGGTTCGCACCGATCAGCAGCACCGCACGGGCGTCGTCGAGGTCGGTCACGGGGAAGGGCATCCCCCGGTCCAGCCCGAAGCTCCGGTTCGCACCGGCCGCCGCACTCGACATGCACCAGCGGCCGTTGTAGTCGATGAGCCTGCTCCCCAGCGCGAGCCGGGTGAACTTACCCAGTGTGTAGGCCTTCTCGTTGGTCAGTCCGCCTCCGCCGAACACCGCCACGGCGTCGGGGCCTCCTGTGGCCTGCGCCCGCAGGATGCCGTCGGTGACCCGGGTCAACGCGGTGTCCCAGTCGGTCGGTTGCAGGTGCCCGTCCACCCGGATCAGCGGCGTGGTGATCCGATCCGGGTGGTCGAGCAGCGCCGCCGACGTCCAGCCCTTCCGGCACAACCCGCCCCTGTTGGTGGGGAACTGCTCCGGGGTGATCGTCGCCGGTCCGTCACCGGGGGACGGGGTCACCGACATCGCGCACTGGAGCGCGCAATACGGGCAGTGGGTGTGTGTCGGGGAGCCGGTCGTCGGCAACGCGTGCACCATGTGTCCTCTCGGTCTTCGTTCTGGTCGTGGTTCTCGGGCGTTCTCGGTCAGGCCTCGGCGCCCACGGGCACCTGGGGCTCGGGGCGGGCCGTGGCCACAGCGTCGACACCTGCGGCAGCCCGCATGTAGACGAAGCGCGTGACGAACGCGGCCACCACGTAGAACACCATGAACACCACGAACGCAGACGTCGCCGCACCAGATGACTGGTAGGAGGTGCGCAGGGTCATGTTGATGAGGAACCCGCCGAACGCACCGACCGCGCCGGCGACCCCGATGAGCGCTCCCGCGTGTGCCCGCGACCACGTGGTCCGCGCGGCCTCGTCGAGCCCGAGCGTGTGGCTGCGCGCCTCGAAGACCGACGGGATCATCTTGTACACCGAGGCGTTACCCACCCCGGTGAGCCCGAAGAGCGTCAGGAAGGCCACGAAGAACAGGACGAGCGCGCCACCGGCGAGCCGGCCGTCGTTGGTCGCCTGGACGTTCGAGGTGAACACGAGCGCCACCGTGGTGACCGCCATCGCGCAGAAGGTCACGAACGTGACCCGGGCCCCACCGAAACGGTCCGAGACCCGACCGCCGACCATGCGGGTCAACGAGCCCAGCAGCGGCCCGAGGAAGGTGATCTGTGCAGCGTGCAGCGCCGCCTGGGCAGGTTCCTGCCCGTTGCCCATGAAGGTCATGGTGAGCATCTGACCGAACGCGAAGCTGAATCCGATGAACGAGCCGAAGGTGCCGATGTAGAGCAGTGACAGCACCCATCCGTCCTTGTCGCGGGCCATGTCCTTCATGCTCTGCACGTCCACCGTCTGGTGCGCGAGGTTGTCCATCTTGAGTGCCGCGCCGATCCCAGCGACGACGAGCAGCACGATGTAGACGCCGATCACCCAGTGGGGTGCGCGGTTACCCGCGAGGGCGATGACGACGAGGCCCACCACCTGGATCGTGGCCACGCCGAGGTTGCCCCCACCCGCGTTGAGGCCCAGGGCCCAGCCCTTCTCCCGCTGGGGGAAGAAGGCGTTGATGTTGGTCATCGAGGACGCGAAGTTGGCTCCACCGAGGCCGGCGAGCGCGCCCACGACGAGGTACATCCAGAGCGGCTGACCCGGGTTCGCCATGATCCACAACATCGCGACTGCCGGGATGAGCAGGACGAAGGCCGAGAACATGGTCCAGTTGCGGCCGCCGAACGTGGCGGTGGCCAGCGTGTACGGGATGCGGAGGAACGCGCCGGTGAGCGTGACCACCGCGGAGACGAGGAACTTGTCGGGCGCGTCCAGTCCGTACACGTCCTCGGGCATGAACAGCACCATGACGGCGAACAGGGTCCATACCGAGAACCCGACGTGCTCGGCGAAGACGGACCAGTAGAGGTTGCGCATGGCGGTCTTCCGTCCGCCCGACTTCCACTGCGCGTCGTCCTCCGGATCCCAGTTCTCTATGACATGTGAGCGCGACATGAAGTCGACCCCCTCTCTAGTGACGTGGACACCCCCTCGGTGCCTCTGCGAACTGACCGTATGCACGCCCTGTTTCCCCGGCGCTACCGGGGATGACGTGATGGTCACGGTGTCCTCACGCCGGACGGAATCGGCCGTGAGGGGCCTGCTGCCGTGGTGGACTGGGGCCATGTCACCCCGGTTCACACCCCGCGTTCTCGGCGCCGCCGTCGCCGCTGTCGCCCTCGCTGTGGGCCTCGCGCCCGCGGCGTCCGCCCAGCCCACCGAGGCGTGGCGGGCGTCGTTCGTCCCTGGTCACGGCTTCGAGCTCGCGCCCGGGCAGACCATCACCCCGGACCAGCCGGCGTTCTGGATGATCGGCGACCGGGTCCGACTCCTCTCCCCGCACGGGTCCTCTCGCCCGCTGTTCTGTACGAACGACCGCGGCCACCCGTACGGGCGATGCTGGCAACTCGACCCGGACGGCAGGTTTGTGGAGTTGCGGCACCACACCATGATCAACGACGTCTGGCACTCGCTCTTCACGCAGACCGGGTCCACCACGTCGGCGTACTCCGGCCTCTATGATCTCGCGCAGCGGATGGGCTGGATGACGACCTCCGGCGGGGTCTTCGTTCCCCCGCACACCGGGGGCAGCCTGTCCGGCACCTATTCGACCACGATGCCGCTCTCCCCCCACGGCTCGAGTCCGGTGTGGGACGTGTGGGTGCATCCCGGGTACGTGCCCGGGAGCTGAGTAGCCTGGGGATCCTGTGATCCCGGTCGAAAGGAACCCCCGCCGTGCCGTTCCCCCTGGATGTACCCGAGTCCGTCCTGCGCAGGCGCCGGAGCCAGAAGTGGGTGGCCTACCCGGAGGACGTCCTGCCGCTGTTCGTCGCGGAGACCGACGTCCTGTTGGCCCCCGCGATCCGGGACCGCCTCGCCGCCGCGGTGGCCGACGGCGACACCGGGTACTTCGCCGAGGTCGAGCGACTCTCGGGCGTGTGCGCCCGCTATTACTCCCGCTTCGGCTACGACGTCCCCGACGACTCCGTCTCGGTGGTCCCGGTCAACGACGTCGGCGTGGGGGTGCGCGAATCGCTCGCGCGGATCCTGCCGGCCGGCAGCGGCGTGGTCTACACCCCGCCGGTGTACATGCCGTTCGCGCCGTGGATCCGGCGGGTGGGGATGTCGCCCGTCGCGGTGCCGCTGATCGACCACGACGGCGAGGACCCGCGGCTGGACCTCGAGGGCATCGGGCGCGCCCTGGCGGACGGTGCACGAGGCGTGCTGCTGAGCCACCCCCACAACCCCACCGGGGTACTGCACTCCTCGGACGAGTTGGCCGCGCTCGCCGACCTGGCGGCGGAGTACGAGGCGGTGGTGGTCTCCGACGAGATCTGGGCGCCCCTGACCATGCCGGGGGTCGAGTTCCGGTCGTTCCTCGCCGTCTCCGAGACCGCCCGCGAGGTGGGCCTGGCGATCTCGTCTGCGTCCAAAGCCTTCAACCTCGCCGGACTCAAGTGTGCGTTCGTGGTGAACGGCAACCCGGAGCGGTTCGAGGTCCGGCGCTCCGCCCTGTCCGGAGCGGTGGGGCACTTCGGCGCACTCGCGGCAGAGGCCGCGCTGACCGGTTCGCTCGACTGGCTGGACGACCTGCGCGACGCCCTGGCCGCCAACCTCGACCTCATGGATCAGCTCATGTCCGAGCATCTCCCCCGCGCCCGGTGGCGCCGGCCGGACGCCGGGTTCGTGGCGTGGATCGACCTGCGCTCCTACCCGGGACTGGGCGACGACCCCGCCGCGGCGTTCCTCGACGACGGACGGGTGGCACTGAGCAACGGTCCCGCTTTCGGTTCCCAGGGCAAGGGGTTCGCGCGCGTGAACTTCGCGTGCTCGGAAGAGCTCCTCACCGAAGCCTTCACCCGGATGGGCCGCGTGGCCGAGAGGCGTGGTTGAGCCCCGGTTCACCGGCCACACCACTCACACCGACTCCTCGCTCCCGGGGCCGGTGGGTCCGTGGCCACGCCGCCACAGGAACACCGTCATCGTGGCGGTGAGCACCACGGCCCCGTCCTGGTTGCGCATCTCCAACTCCATGGTGACCCGCCCTCTCGACTCGTCCGGACTCACCTCTGTGACGTGCACTGAACCGGTCAACGTGTCCCCCGGCCGGACTGGGGTCGTGAAGCGGAGGCGGTCGAACCCACGTCCGGCGATCACCGCCCACCTCGAGTAGACCGATTCGACGCAGAGCCGCTGCAGTACCGCCAGGGTATGGATCCCGCTCGCGATCACCCCGCCGTGGTGACCGCCCGCGGCCGCCTCCGGATCCGTGTGGAACCACTGTGGATCCCACTGCTGCGCGAACCCGACGATCTCCTCCTCCGTGAGCGTGTGGTGGCCGAGCTCGAGACGATCACCCGGAGTCAGTTCATCGGCGGTGACGATTGTGTGCACCCGACATTCCCTTTCACTCGGAACCGCCCTCGAAAGATGTCCACCTGGAGAGCCTGTCGCATTATCCGGTATATACATCCACGTCCTCGCAACCGGAATTGTTCACGCTACTCGACATCAATCCCGGTATGGCTATCCCCTTATTGTTGCCGTACCCTCATTAGGCATACCTAACTAGCCTGGAGGGCCAATGGAGACGATCATTTCCGCACCCCTGTCGAGAGCATTACATGACTCGACGATGGTCGCGCACGAACAGGCGGAGAACGCCTCGTTCATCACCCGCCTGATGAACGGCGAGGGCACATTGGACGGTCTGGGGGCACTCCTCCGGCAGTCCCTCCCCGTCTACGAGGCGCTCGAGGACGCCTGCCGCGGGGTCGGCACAGACCCGCGCCTGTCGGCCATCCTCGATCCGCGCCTCGACCGGACCGCTGCCCTACGTGCCGACCTGGAGGTGCATCGCGCCCAGGGCCGCTCCTGCGACATCCTGGTGCCCGCCACCGAGAACTACGTGGCCGAACTGCACGCGTGCGCCACGGATCCGGCCGCCCTGATCGGGCACCACTACGTCCGGTACCTCGGCGATCTCTCGGGCGGGCAGATCATCAAGACGATGGTGCGCCGCCACTACGGCATCGAGACCGGTCTGAGCTTCTACGACTTCGACGTGGCCAAGCCCAAGGTCTACAAGGACGACTACCGGGCCGCGCTCGACGCCCTGCCGTTGAGCGAGGTCGACCGCGGA
>JBKBUP010000399.1:0-665 GCA_046289795.1 Dietzia sp.
CGCGGACCGGTTCGCCGCTGACACGGTCGGCGAATGGGGCGACGAGGCCCGGCTGGCCCTGGCCACACACGGGCGCTCGGCGATGGAGCTGGCCGAGTCACTGGAGCTGCGTCCGAGCCTGTCCGCCGAGGTCTACGACCGGGTCCGCGCCAAGCTCGACCGCGAGCCGATCGAGGACCTGCGCATCGACTTCGAGGACGGCTTCGGCATCCGGCCCGACGCCCAGGAGGACGCCGCGGCCACGGGCGCCGCCGAGGCGCTGGCGGAGACGGTCACGGCAGGCACGGCCGCGCCGTTCCACGGACTGCGGATCAAGTCCCTCGAGGCCCCCACCCGGCGCCGCGGCCTGCGCACCCTCGACCTGTTCGTGGGCGCCCTGGCCCGGGCCCGCGCCCTCACCGACGGCTTCGTGGTGACCCTGCCCAAGGTCACCTCGGTCGACCAGGTGGAGGCGTTCGTGACGGCACTGGCGGCGATCGAGACCGCCCACCACATCCCCAGCGGCTCCCTGCGGTTCGAGATCCAGATCGAGACGCCGCAGGCGATCCTGGGCACCGACGGAACCGCGCTGGTCGCGCGGATGATCGCGGCCGGCGCCGGGAGGGTGACCGGGCTCCACTACGGCACCTACGACTACTCCGCGTCGCTGGGCGTGGCTGCGGCGC
>JBKBUP010000400.1:0-660 GCA_046289795.1 Dietzia sp.
CCCCTTGGGGCGCCCGGTGGTGCCCGAGGTGTAGATCAAGGTGGCCAGGTCCAGCGGGGTGGCGGTGGTACGCCGCTGCTCCAGCACGGCGTCGTCGATGTCGGCGCCGAGCCGGACCAGGACGTCGACGGCGTTGCCCTCCAGGGACCAGACGTGGTTGAGGTGCTCGAGGTCACCGCGGACCTGGCTGACCCTGGCGGTGTGCTCGGGCCCCTCCACGACCACGGCGCGGGCTCCGGAGTCCTGCAGGATCCAGCCGACCTGCTCCGCCGAGGAGGTCTCGTAGACCGGCACGGTCACGGCGCCGGCGAACCAGATGGCGTAGTCGATCAGTGTCCACTCGTAGCGGGTCTTGGAGATGAGGGCGATCCTGTCCCCGGCCTCGAGCCCGGCGGCCACCAGCCCTTTGGCGACGGCGACGACCTGCTCGTGGAACTCGCCGGCGGTGACGTCCTCCCAGCCGCTGCCCGTGTGGCGGCTGAGCACCACAGCCGAGCCGTCCTCGCGGGCGTTGCGGACGACGTCGTCGGTCAGGTTGCCCGTCGCGGGGATCTCGGTCGTCAGGGGAGTGGAGAACTCGCGCACTTGATGGCCTCCTCGTGGCTGCTCGGCGAGAGGCCCACCGGCGCCGGAGCCGACCCGGGGGCTGCTCAGCGCAGG
>JBKBUP010000401.1:0-650 GCA_046289795.1 Dietzia sp.
GAAGCACTTGGCCGAGGCGCCGAAGAACGTGAGGTCGTCGTCGCCCCGCTCCGAGCGCCCGGCGGCGGCGTACGTCAGCTGACGGGCCGCCTCGATCTTCATGCCCATGTCGGCCAGCAGGAACTGCAGCCCCTGGAACTCCGCGATCGCCTTGCCGAACTGCTGGCGCTCCTTGGCGTAGCCGAGTGCGTAGTCCAGCGCCCCCTGGGCGACACCGACGGCCTGCGCAGCGACCGTGACCCGGGTGTGGTCCAGGGTGCGCATCGCGGTCGCGAAGCCGGTGCCCTCGGCCCCGATCATCCGGTCCGCGGGGATCCGCACGTTGTCGAGGTAGACCTCGCGGGTGGGCGAGCCCTTGATGCCGAGCTTCTTCTCCGGCGCACCGAAGGAGACACCCTCGTCGGACTTCTCCACGACGAACGCCGAGATGCCCTTGCTGCGCTTCTCGGGGTCGGTCACCGCCATCACGGTGTAGTACTCCGACACCCCGGCGTTGGTGATCCAGCGCTTCACCCCGTTGAGGACCCAGTGGTCGCCGTCGCGCACCGCCTTGGTCTTCATGCCGGCCGCATCCGAGCCGGCGTCCGGCTCGGAGAGGCAGTAGGAGAAGCCGCCGTCACCCCGAGCGAGCGCGCCGAGGTACGTCGTCT
>JBKBUP010000402.1:0-646 GCA_046289795.1 Dietzia sp.
TCGGTGTTGCTGACCAGGAGGGTGTAGCCGCCGTCGAAGGTCGCCAAGAGCTCCTTCAGTGCCGTCGTGACGTCGTACCCCTGCGCCAGCCGGTCGGCGACGAACCAGGCGCCGACCTCGGTGTCGTTCTCCGAGTTGAAGGTGATGCCCTTCTCCCGGAGGTGGCGGCGCACGGACGCATAGTTGTGGAAGGAACCGTTGTGGACCAGGCACTGATCCAGCCCGACGTTGAAGGGGTGGCAGCCCCCGGCCGTGACAGCGGACTCCGTGGCCATCCGGGTGTGCCCGACGCCCTGCCACCCCTGGGCCTCCGGAAGGCCGTAGGCGTCCGCGAGGTCGCGCGGGAGACCGACACCCTTGAGCACCGCCAGGTGCTCGCCGAAACCTGCGATCAGCGCCTCGGGGTAGACGGCGAGGATCCCCGCCCGGAGCCGCTCAGGGCCGACGTCGCGGCCCACGTGCGCGACGAGCGTGGGACCCGCGTCAACGACCTCCACCGGACTGCCCAGAGACCCGGTCAGTGCGGCGGCCGCGTCCAGCTCAGCGATGCCGGTCGAGAGAGCGCGTGCGGTCGGGTCCGGCACGAACGAGACGGTCATCCGCCCGTCCGGTGACCACCGCGGGTCGCCATAGACGGCGACACCCG
>JBKBUP010000403.1:0-639 GCA_046289795.1 Dietzia sp.
AAGCTGCACCTGCGCGTGGACGCCAAGAGGTGCCTGCGCGCGCCACCCGCCCTACCCGTCCGTGCGGCGAACGCGGCCGCGCACCGGCTCACGCCGCACTGCGCCCTCGCAGCGTGGCGCGCGCCATCGTGAACACCGCGGCGCTGAAGCTGAAACCGGATCACGTGACCGCCAGCGGCGCGGACGTGGTGCAAGTGGAGCCCCCCGCCTCCGTCATGGGCACCTCCGCCAAGGCTCGTGCGCAGGCTACGCACCGCGGCAACGCCTACTTTGCGCTGCAGCTGCTGAAGAAGCAGCTGGCGGATGTGATTGTGCAGGTGCGTGGCGGGGGCAGCACGTGCCCGCGCTCGCAGCAGGCGCGGCGGGCGCGGCGGGCGCGGCGGGCGCGGCGGGCGCGGCAGCTAGCCGCGCGAGCACTCGCATGCGCTCACTGGCGCGTGCGCCGGCTTGCAGGGCTTGCCCTCGGTGAACCGCGCGGTGATCAACCTTGTGGAAGACAAGGACCGCCGCTACAACCTGCTGGTGGAGGGCTCGGACCTGCTGGGAGTGATGGGCACGCCAGGCGTGGACGGGCGCGCTACGTGGGGCAACCACGTGGCGGAGACGGAGACGGTGCTGGGCATCGAGGCGGCGCGGCAC
>JBKBUP010000404.1:0-636 GCA_046289795.1 Dietzia sp.
GCAATGCCGTGCGCGCCGAGGACTACCACAAGGTGCGCTGCTGCGCCGCGCGCTCCTGTCCGTCCGTGCGTCGGGGCGCTACTCCTGCACGCGCGTGCGCCTGCCCGCCGCCATTGTGCATGCGTGTGCCTTGCACCCTGCCCCGTCCGTCCCTCACCCGCACACGCGCCCTGCCGCCGACGGGCAGGCCATCGCGCTGTGCTTCGAGCTGGATCAGCCGCTGCGTCTGCGCGCCATCTTCGAGCGCATGACGGAGCGCTCGCTGGCAGCCACGCACGACCCCACCGCGCCCGCCGCGCCCGCCGCGCCCGCCGCGCCCGCTGCCCCGGCGCCTGTGCTGTGCGACGTGCTGCTGCAGCTGCCCGCAGACCGGCTGGCGCAGTGTCTTCGCTACGTCCGCGACTGGAACACCAACGCACGCTCTGCGCACATTGCGCAGTCGGTGCTCCGCTGCGTGCTGCATGCCGTCCCCCGCGAGCGCCTGGCCGCCGTGCCCGGCATCCGTGACGTCATTGGCGGCCTGCTGCCTTACACGGAGCGACACTTCCAGCGCGCAGAGCGGCTGCAGCAGGCGTCCTACTTGGTGGACTTTGCGCTGCACTCCATGCGCAAGCTCTCCCCCGCCGCCGACGCGGC
>JBKBUP010000405.1:0-636 GCA_046289795.1 Dietzia sp.
CCCCCCCCCCCCCCCCCCCACGCCCGGGGGGGGGCGCGCGCCCCCGCGCCCCCCCCTCCCGCTCATTTCCGGGGCTCCGGGACGCCCGGCGTCGAGGTGCCCCACCACCCGTCCCCCTGGCTCTCCACTTCGCCCCACCGGTGCTCCATCTTTCGCCCCGGAGGTGTGAAATAGTCACAACAGCCTCAGTAGAACACCCGGAATGGGTGTCCTGGGCAGCGCCTTCCCTCGGCTGATGCGCTGCCCCACGGCCCGAATAGTGATGATGAACTGCAAAGATGTAAGACGGTGGGGCGAAGTGGGGCGCAGGCCTTGTTTGTGGGGCGTTGTGGGGTACAGTGGGGGACGCAAGGAGCTCGAAGGGGCCTGAACCCAGGAGGTGGCGGGTGACCGACACCGACCCCACCGACTCCGGGCGAGAACGAGCCTTTGTCGGGTACGGGACACACCGTCCCAAGCTCGACGACAAGGGGCGGCTGACGATCCCCGCCAGATTCAGGCCAGGCCTGGCGGACGGGGTGGTCGTGTGTGGGTGGTTCACCAACACGCTCTCGGTCTTCCCGGAAGGCGAGTTCGACGCGCTGGTCAGAAAGGTCCGGCCGACCGCCAACCTCAGTGAGAGGCACATGGCGTTCT
>JBKBUP010000406.1:0-255 GCA_046289795.1 Dietzia sp.
CGTTCCCTTCGGGCCCTTCATGCTCGTGGGAGCCCTGCTCGGTGTGCTCTGGGGTGAGGCACTGGTGGGGAGTCTCGTGGCAGGGCGGGGCTGACCGGCCGCAGCACCTGTCGTGAAAGACTGCGGCCATGCTTCGATGGCTCACAGCGGGCGAGTCCCACGGCCCGTCCCTGGTCGCAATCCTCGAGGGGCTCCCGGCCCACGTCGAGGTCACCACCGCCGACATCTCCGACGCCCTGGCCCGCCGGCGTCTGG
>JBKBUP010000406.1:265-636 GCA_046289795.1 Dietzia sp.
GGATGAAGTTCGAGGCCGACGAGGTCACCGTGATCGGCGGCGTCCGCCACGGCCGCACCCAGGGCGGCCCGGTGGCCATCCAGGTCGGCAACACCGAGTGGCCCAAGTGGGAGAAGGTGATGTCCGCCGACCCGGTGGACCCCGTCGAGCTGGAGGCCATGGCCCGCAACGCCCCGCTGACCCGTCCGCGCCCCGGGCACGCCGACCTCGTGGGCATGCAGAAGTACGCCTTCGACGACGCCCGCCCGATCCTCGAGCGCGCCTCGGCGCGTGAGACCGCCGCCCGGGTCGCCCTGGGTCGGGTGGCCAGCAACTTCCTGGAGCAGGCCGTGGGCGCCCGGGTGGTCTCGCACGTGGTGGAGCTCGGCGGC
>JBKBUP010000407.1:0-635 GCA_046289795.1 Dietzia sp.
CCGTGGCCACCTCCCGGATCGGCGACGCCTCGCGCCGGCTCTCGGCCCTGCGACCTTCGCGCAAGGGGCGCAGCGGCTCGGGCGTCTCACTGACCCGAGGTCCGGCCGCGTGGTCGGGCTCCTCGGATGTGGGCACCGCTGGCTCGGTGCCTCGCGGCAGGCGTGCCGAGACCACACCGATGGCGTGCGCCAGGGCGGGGCGCGGGTCTCGCCGCCACCGGACCGCCGCAGGAGCGGCGTCGTCGCCCGACTCCGAGCCAGACCCCGACCTCGACTCCGGCTCCGGCTCCGGCTCCGGCTCCGGCTCCGGGGAGCTGACCGGGGTCACGCCGTCGGCGAGGACGGCCAGGGCGGAGCGGAGGTCCTGCTCCCCCGTCCCGGTCACCCGGGTGGCGACCCCGAGGGGAACGGCGAACGGAGCTCCGTGCAGCCGCTGAGCGGCGCGGCTCTGGCGCCGGGCCGCCGGGTCGAGCTCGGCCAGGATCCGGTCCGGGTTGTGCGGTGTGACCACCAGTCGTCCGTCGCGCAGCAGCCCGGCGCGCGGCACGACCTCGACGCTGCTCAGGGCGCTCCACGGCAGCCCTCGCCACGCCCGTCCCAGACGGATGCGCACGCCCTGGGCGTCGGCCACGAGC
>JBKBUP010000040.1:0-16252 GCA_046289795.1 Dietzia sp.
GAGGCCGGCGAACGCCAGGTCCCCGGCGATCCGCGGCTCGGATTCACCCACGTCTACGGTGCGCCCGGCATCAGCGCGTGCACCGTCCTGGAAGGAGGCCGGCGATGACCGGCACCACCACCGATCAGCACGCCACCGACCAGCACGGCGTCGATCAGCCCGCCACCGATGAGCACGACGGGCTCCGGGGCTTCCTCGACGCGGCCCGCCGGTGGCTGGAGTCGATCGCCAGCGCCCGACAGTCACGTCCCTGGGGCGAGGGCTCGGACGGCGTCGTGGTGTTCGAGAACTGGACCGCCGAGCAGGAGCGCGAGGAGACCGACCGGCGCCGTGTGTACGAGCAGGCCAAGTTCGACGCCGGATACGGCGCCGTCACCTGGGGGAGCGAGTACGGCGGCCGGGACCTCCCGATCGCCTACGACCTGGCCTTCCGTCGCCTGGAGGCGGACTACGACCTCCCTCAGCGCACCGAGATGTTCCCGGTGACCCAGCAACTCATCGCCCCGACGATCGCGCAGTGGGGGACCGAGGACCAGCGCGCGGAGTACGTCCGCGCGATGCTCCGGACCGACCTCATCGCCTGCCAGTTGTTCTCCGAGACCGAGGCCGGCTCCGACCTGGCCGCCGTGCGCACCCGCGCCGTCCAGAAGAACGGCCGCTGGGTTCTGAACGGCTCCAAGGTGTGGACCTCCGGCGCGAGGGTGGCCGACTACGGCGTCGCGGTGTGTCGAACTGACCCGGATGTGCCCAAGCACCGGGGCCTCACCATGTTCATCGTTCCCATGGACGCCCCCGGGGTCACCGTCCGCCCCATCAGACAGATGACCGGCGGGACCTCGTTCAACGAGGTCCTGATCGACGACGTCGAGCTGGACGATCGCTACCGGTTGGGCCCGGTCGGACAGGGCTGGAAGGTCGCACTCACCGTCCTCGCGGCCGAACGACTGGACTCCGGGAACCTCGGTCTGGACAACGCAGACCAGGCGGTCGAGCTCGCCCGCAATGCCGGGCGCGAACTCGACGCCCTGGAGCGGGACGCGGTCGCCGACCTCGTCACCCGCAGCTTCGTCCAGCGACTAGTGGGCATGCGGGTCGCGGCCGCAGTGGGCGCCGGGCGCGAGCCCGGGCCCGAGGCGTCGGTGGGCAAGCTGCTCGCCACGGACACGATGGCCCGCACCTCCGAGACCGTCCGGCAACTCCTCGGCCCCGAACTGACCCTCCGCGGTGAGCGGTGGGGGACCTGGGCGTGGACCGAACACGTCCTGGGCGCCCCCGGCTACCGCATCGCGGGCGGGACCGACGAGATCCAGCACAACATCCTCGCCGAGCGCGTGCTCGGTCTTCCCCGGGAGCCACGGCCATGACGACCAGCGAGACGACGAACGACGCGACGCCAAACGACGAGACGATGAACGACCCGACGACCCAGGAGTCGCAGTTACGCGACCGCGTGATCACCGGGCTCGAGGCACAGGAAGTGAAGGGGCCGTTCGGGCCGCTCGATCCGATGTTGGGCGGACACTCCGGCCTGACCTACCGCATAGCGGGCGCGACCGAGGAGTTCGTGATCAAGTCGGTGCCGCCGGGCCAGAAGGCCGTCGGCCGGCACGACATGCTCCGGCAGGCCCGGATCATGTCCGCGCTGGCCCACACGGACGTCCCCGTCCCCGCGATCCGGGCAACCGATGACTCCTCGCCGGCGTGGTTCGCCATGGACCTGGTGCGTGGGGAGTCCCTGGAACCGGTGCTCGACGACCCGGCGGTCGAGCCGTCCCTGGCCGCCGCCCGCATGCGGCGTGCAGCGGAGATCCTGCCCGTCCTGCACGCCGTGCCCTTGGATTCCCTGCCGGTCGACGGTGAGGTCCTCTCACCCGCGGACGAGCTCAAGCGGTGGGCCCGCACGATGGGCGCGGTCCCGCCCGAGCTGGTTCCCGACGCGGACAGGCTCGAATCCCTGCTGTCGGCGTCGATCCCCGAGCCGGTCGCACCCGTCCTGGTCCACGGTGACTACCGTCTGGGAAACATCCTCTCCGACGGAACTGAACCCGCCGCCCTGATCGACTGGGAGATCTGGAGCCCGGGAGACCCTCGGGTCGAACTCGGGTGGTTCCTCGTCTTTGCCGACGGCACCAATTTCCCCGGCGTGGGCCGCGACGTCGCCGGCCTGCCCGAACCCGGTGAGCTCATCGACATCTACTCCGCCGAGGCCGGCGAGCTCACGGACTTCGCCTGGTTCGATGCGCTGGGCCGGTTCAAGATGGCGGCCATCATGGGCCACAACCTGAGGCGGCATCGCGAGGGTCGACACCACGATCCGGCGCAGGAACTCCTGCCCGAGACCATCCGACAGCTCATCGTCACCGGCATCGACCGGCTGGCCTGACGCCACCTCCGAGAAACGAGAGAACACTCATGGACTTCGCCTACTCGGGCCGAACCGCGGAACTCGCGGAGAAGCTCTACGCCTTCATGGACGAGCACGTGTACCCCGCCGAGAAGGTGTACGACCGCCAGATCGCGGAGAACGACAATCCTCACGAGCAGCCGCAGATCATGCGCGACCTCCAGGCCACAGCGCGCGAGCAGGGCCTGTGGAACCTCTTCATGACCCACGACGGTCTCGGTGCGGGCCTGACCAATCTCGAGTACGCGCCGCTGGCGGAGATCGTCGGCCGGTCCATCATCGGCAACGAAGCCATCAACTGTTCGGCCCCGGACACCGGCAACATGGAGATCCTCGCCATGTACGGGACCGAGTCGCAGAAGGAGCAGTGGCTGAAGCCTCTGTTGAACTGCGACATCCGCTCGGCGTTCGCGATGACCGAGCCGGACGTCGCGAGTTCGGACGCCCGCAACATCGGCACCACGATCCTGCGCGACGGTGATGAGTACGTGATCAACGGCCACAAGTGGTACTCCTCGGGCGTCATGGATCCCGACTGCAAGCTCATGATCGTCATGGGCAAGTCCGACCCTGACGGGCCCGCCTACCGGCAGCAGTCGATGATCCTCGTCCCGACCGACGCCGCAGGGATCGAGATCGTCCGCGATCTGCCGATGCTCGGCTACCACGACCGCCTGGGCCACGGCGAGGTCAGGTTCACCGACGTCCGGGTCCCGGTCGAGAACATGCTCGGTGAGGAAGGCGACGGTTTCGCCATCGCCCAGGGCCGCCTGGGTCCGGGCCGGATGCACTACGCGATGCGTGGCATCGGCATCGCCGAGCGGGCACTGGAGCTGATGTGCCAGCGCGCGCAGGACCGGGTCGCGTTCGGTGAGCCGCTCGCCAAGCGCGGGGTGGTTCGCGAGTGGATCGCCCGCAGCCGCATCGAGATCGACCAGATCCGACTACTCACGTTCAAGGCGGCCTGGCTGATGGACACCCGCGGCAACGCCGCGGCGCGGTCGGAGGTGGCCGCGATCAAGGTGTCTTCGATGGAGACCGCGCACAAGGTGGTGGATCGCGCGGTGCAGACCTTCGGCGCCGCCGGCGTGAGCGACGACAACGTGCTCGGTCGGTTCTTCGCACTGACCCGGGCGCTACAGATCGCGGACGGCCCCACGGAGGTCCACCTGCGCACCATGGCCCGCCTTGAGCTCAAGAAGTACACCCCCACCCCGACGGAGGCCTGATCATGAGCGAGAAGTCCACCCTCCTCGCCGGAAAGGTCGCGCTCGTCACGGGCGCGACCCGCGGGCTGGGCAAGGCCATGGCACTGGCCCTGTCGCAGGCCGGTGCCACGGTGATCGTCTCGAGCCGCAAGGCCGACCAGTGCGAGGCGGTGGCCGCGGAGATCACCGCCGCCACCGGCCAGGCCGCGTACCCGCTGGCGCTGCACGTGGGCGACTGGGACGCGATCGAACCCGCAGTCGACCGGATCGTGGGCGATCACGGTTCTCTCGACATCGTGGTGAACAACGCCGGGATCGCGCCGCTCGCGCCGTCCGCGTTGGACGTCTCCGAGTCGCTGTTCACCAAGACCATCGACGTCAACCTCAAGGGCCCCTTCCGTCTCATGGCGGTCGCCGGGGACCGGATGGTCAGGGCCGGCGGCGGCTCGATCATCAACATCTCCAGCATCGGCGCCGAGCGGCCGAGCCCGCCCGAGGCCACGTACGCCGCTTCGAAGAACGGACTCAACGCCCTGACCCGCGCCTTCGCGCAGGAGTACGCGCCCAGCGTGCGCGTGAACTGCATCATGCCCGGCGCGTTCGCCTCGGACATGGCGGCGGACTGGGACGAAGAGTTCCTCGGTCTGGTGGTCAACCGGCTCCCGGCCGGCCGCCTGGGAGACCCGGCGGAGATCGCGGGACTGGTCGTCCACCTGGCCTCCGACCAGGCCGGCTACACCACGGGCGCACTGATCCCCGTGGACGGTGGACGGACGGCGGTCTACTGATGTCGACTCCATCCGAGCTCTTCGACCTCACCGGACGGGTCGCGGTTGTTACCGGCGCGTCCTCGGGGCTGGGTGAGGGTTTCGCCCGGACCCTCGCCGCGGCGGGCGCGACGGTGGTCGCCGCCGCCCGGCGGGCCGAGCGTCTTGCCGGCCTGGCCGCGGAGGTGCCCGGACTGGTTCCGGTGGAGTGCGACATCACCAAGACCGACGACCGGGCCCGGCTCGTGGCCACGGCGTCGGAGATCAACGGCGGTGTCGACATCCTGGTCAACAACGCCGGCCGTCCAGGCCCGCCCGACGCACTCACCGAGAGCGCGGAGGAGTTCGACGACATCCTGCGCGTCAACCTCACCTCCGGTTTCCACCTCTCGGCCGCGGCCGTCAACGCCCTGCCTGAGGGCCGGCCGTGTTCGATCATCAACATCTCCTCGGTGATCGGTCTGGTCTCCACGGCACCCATCGGGGGAGCCGGATACGCGGCCTCCAAGTCCGCGGTCATCGGCGTCACCCGTGAGCTGGCAGGCCAATGGGGCCGACGCGGTGTGCGGGTCAACGCGGTGGTGCCCGGGTGGTTCGACACCGAGATGACAGACGGGTTGTTCGCCAACGAGAAGTCCGCGGGCTGGGTGCGGCGCAACACCATGCTCAACCGCGGAGGTCGTGCCGGGGAGGTCGACGGCGCGGTGCTGTTCCTGGCCTCCGACGCCGCCAGCTACGTCACCGGGCACGTCCTCACCGTCGACGGCGGGTGGACGGCGCGATGATCACACCGCCGCCGCCCCTCGTCGCGGGGGAACTGCCCGGCACGATGCGCGACTGGCGCCTGCACCACGGGCATCCGGCCGTCTCGTCGTCGTCATCCCCGGTACGGACCCGTCCGCGGCGTGCCACGCCGTCGGACCACTGATCGCTGAGGAGTAGTCCAATGAAGCAGCTCGCCCAGGACGTCGTCGAGCGCGCGGCCCGCACGCCGGGGGACCTCGCGGTGGTCGACGGTGAGGGGACCCACGACCTCGCGGAGATCCTTCGTGAAGCGCGGGCGCTCGCCGAGATGATCGAGGGCGCGGTGGACGGCCCGCCGACCGTCCTCATCCGCGCCGACAATTCGTGGCGGACGGTCTCCGCTGCAGTAGCCGTGGGATTGGTCGGGGGGATGATCGCGGTGATGAGCGGTCACGCGACCCGCTCGGAGTTCGACATCGCCGCCGAGGACCTTCAACCGGACGTCGTGGTGACCGCCGCCGACACCGCCGAGATGTGGGGGTTGTCCGAGCACGGGTTCGTGGAGGCCGGCCGGTCGCTAGGCGACTGGGTGGTGGCGGGACCCTCCAGCGGCCGGTCGAAGGGTGTCGAGCGGTGGGACGGCGGCGCGGTGGCCGCCATGACCTCCGGGTCGACCGGACGCCCGAAGTGCGTGATCCAGACCGAGGACGCGCTGCGCTACGCGAGCCGGGCGACGATCGAAGCGGTCGGACTCGAACCCGGGGATGCGGTGGGTGCGCTTGTGCCGCTGTCCTCCGCGGCGGCGATCTGCTTCGGTATGTATCTGCCGACCATGCTCGGTGGTGCGATGGTGGCGCTGGAGAAGTGGAAGCCGGAGACGGCGGTCGCGCTCCTGCGCGATCAGCGTGTGGCCTGGACCATGTTGGTGCCGACCATGGCCCTGCAGCTCACCCTGGTCGACGGGGCCGAGGGTGCGCTGACGGCCATGCGGGCCATGACGGTCGGCGGGGGGCCGATGAACCAGAAGGCTCTGCGAGACGCCGAGGAAAAGCTCGGCACGACACTGCTGCGGGTGTTCGGGATGTCCGAGTGTCTGGGCCACACCACCCCGTCGCCGTCGGACGACGTGGAGGTACGCCTGGGCCGCGACGGTCGCCCGTTCCCCGGCACCGAGGTGCGGGTTGTCGACGAGGCCGGTACCGAGCTCGAGCCGGGAGAGCTGGGGTCCCTGCAGGTCCGCGGGCCGTCGCTGTTCGTGGGATATGCCCGCGAGGGCGTCCCCGTCGCGCCCGACGTCAACGACGAGGGCTTCCTGGCCACCGGCGACCGGGCGGTGATCCACGATGACGGAAGCGTGAGCATCCGCGGTCGCGAGAAGGACCTCATCATCCGCGGCGGGCGCAACATCGACATCAACGAGGTGGAGGGAGCCCTCGCCGCCATCCCGGGGATCCACCAGGTCTGCGTGGTGCCCGTCCCCGACCCGGTCCTGGGCGAGCGGACGGCGGCGCTCGTGGTCTCGGAGGGTGAACCGCTCGGTCTCGACGAGATCCGCCGGCACCTGGAGGCCGCGGACTTCCCGAAGTTCAAGTGGCCCGAGTTCGTGCGGTCCGTGTCTGTGTTGCCGCAGTCCAGGGTGGGCAAATTGGACAGGAAGGGCGCGGCGAGTCTCGCGGCAGAATTCTTCGGCGACTGATCCGCGAGTGAACCAGACCCGTCATCCGCACGCGAGTGCGCGTACCGGTGTGACCTGAACTCACTTTCCCTTAACCTGGAGGGATGATATCGATCACGGGGGGTACAGGCGATGGCGCCTACTAAGACTGAGAGTCCGCGGTCCAAGAGGAACGTCATCCTCGAGGCGGCGGTGGCCAACTTCGGCAGTGTCGGCTACGAGCACACCAAGTGGGCGACGATCGCGGGCGAGGTGGGGATCGGCCAGACCGCGCTCTACCACTACTTCGAGTCCAAGGCGCACTGCCTTCTCACCATAATGAGCACCGAACTCAACCGGTACCACGAGCGGTTCACGGTGGCGGTGGAGGACACGGGGGACGCGGAGTCCGCATTGCGGGCGGCGATCGCCAGCGCCTACGACATCAGCGAGGCCGAGGCTCTCCAGGCTCGGATCCTGCTGCACCACATCGACATGCTCGCTACCCCCCGCTCGTCCGAGCGGGAGGAGGAGGAGCGGGTCCGGGCACGCGAACTCGTCCGGGTGATCGAGCGTGACTGGACCGGCCTGCTGGAGCGCGGGATGGACTCGGGGGAGTTCCCCCAGCGCGACGCGGTCGAGCTCGGGCGGTTCGTGCTCGGCCTGATCAACTCGGTGTGGAACTGGTACCGGCCCGGTGGTAGCCAGACCCTGCCGGAGGTCTCGGGGTCGGTCATGGGGGCGTGTTTCCGCCTGGTGCACTGAGGTCGCCTACTCACGATGCGCTCCTGCGGACACGGCCGGGGACACCGACCAAGGTGGTACCGTAGCCGCATATACTGAAGTGAATTCAACTATGGAGGAACCGTGTACAACCTCATCGTCATGGCGTCCAAGCCCAGTGAGTGGACCCACGAGCAGTTCATCACGTGGTGGCGCGGCGAGCACGCCGAGGTGACCTACCCGCTTCCGGGCCTGCGTCGCTGGTCACACACGGCGGTCAAGGAGACCGGCGGGAACAAGCATTCGCTGGGCTGGGACGGGGTGTCGGTTCTGAGCTTCGACTCGAAGGAGGCCTATGACGCGATGCTCGAGAGCCCCGAATGGGCGAAGGCCGCCGAGCACGTCGGCGCCATGGGCGGCCGCGCCATCATGGTGATGGGCGACGAACAGGTCATGGTCTCCGCCTCGTGACCACCGCGGGCACGGACTGGACGGAGCTCGGGTGCCACCCGGTGACCGAGGGTGTCCACCGGATCCCGCTGCCGATGCCGCAGGACGGCCTGCGCGCGATCAACGTCTACGTGATCGGGGGTCCGGACGGGGTCTCCCTCATCGACGCCGGGTGGAACGTCCCGGGCAACCTCGAGATCCTGCGCGATGGACTGCGGTCGATCGACATCGGACTCGACGAGGTCACCGACGTGCACGTGACGCACATCCATCGCGATCACTACACGATGGGGCCGGAGCTGCGTCGGCAGGTCGGGAGCCGCCTCCATCTGGGAGGTGGCGAGCGCCCCGGGCTGACCGAGCTCCGCGAACTCGGGAACAGCGTGCCGGTGAATTCGCTCGACCAACTCCGTCGGGCGGGTGCCCCGGAGATCGCCGAGGCGTCGCGGCTCGAGGCGCTCGCCGAGCCCTGGCTGGCCGCGGACTGGGAGCTGCCCGACACGTGGACCGAGGAAGGTCCGGTATCGGTTGCCGGGCGGTCGATGGAGGCGCGTCGGACCGCCGGCCACACGAAGGGCCACCTGGTGTTCGAGGACGCGGAGCTCGGGGTGACGTTCACCGGCGACCACGTCCTTCCCAGGATCTCCCCGTCGATCGGCTTCGAGCTCGGTGGGTGGGACGATCCCCTGGGTGACTATCTCGCCTCGCTCGAGTCGATGCTGGACCGCCCGGACGCCCTCATGCTGCCAGCGCACGGCCAGGCCGGGGGAAGCGTCCACGCTCGGGTCCGGGAACTGCTGTCCCACCACGACGAGAGACTGGACGCCACGCGCGAGCTGGTGTTCGTGTGTCGAGGAGTGACAGGACTCGAGGTGGCGGCGGCGCTGCCCTGGACACGCCGCACACGTGCCTTCGCCTCCCTCGACGGGTTCAACCAGATGATCGCGACCTGCGAGACCATGGCACACCTCGACGTCCTGGTGGCGCGGGGTGCCATCGCCGTGGACGAGCTCTCGGCGGACGGCGTGCAGCGCTTCGTCTCTGCCTGACGCGACGCATCGGGCCCCTCTCGTCACCGGGCCGTCCAGCCGCCGTCCGCGTGGAGTTCGCCGCCGGTCATGTCCCCGCCAGATCAGCCCTCCTGCGGGAACGCCACCATCAGTGCCTCGGCGACGCAGGCCGGCTTCTCGCGACCCTCGACCTCGATCGAGTAGTGCACGCAGGCCAGGACACCGCCGGCCGGGGCGTCGCGTGTCCACGCCACTCGTCCCCGCGCCCGGATCCTGTCCCCGGGGCGGACGTACGAGGGGAACCGGACCTTGTCGAGCCCGTAGTTGATCGCGCGACCGACGCCCTCGAACGTGAACAGCTCGGAGCTGAGCCTGGGGATGAGCGACAGGGTGAGGTAGCCGTGGGCGACGGTCGATCCCATCTCGGACGAGGCCGCCCGCTGCGGGTCGACGTGGATCCACTGCCAGTCCTCGGTGACGTCGGCGAAGGCGTCGATGCGGTCCTGGGTGACGGCGAACCAGTCGCCGGCCCCGAGTTCGAGACCGGAGGCGTCGCGGAACTCGTCGACGCCGTGGAACACGTGGGTCATGGGCCCTCCTCGGGTGGGGTGGTGCCGGAGAGGCCCGGCGACACGCACGGTAGCGGGCCGCGGACCGTCGCGGTCCGCGTTTTCCGAATCCGGTTCAGTCGGGCAGCGGCTACCGTTGAGGGGTGAACGAGGAAAACGGTCCGGACCGGCGTGGGCTGGCCATCGGCTACGTCCCGGGCGTCCAACCCGACAAGTGGCTCATCCGGTGGCGCCAGCGCAATCCACTCGTGCCGATCTCGGCGCGGCGCGTGGGTGATCCGCGACCCGACCTGGCGCAGGCCCCGGGCGAGGGCGGTTTCGACGTCGTGTTCCTCCGTGAGGCCGAGGACGCCCCGCGCTCCGCACCCGCCGGCCTGCTGCGGGTCCCGCTCTACACCGAGACGATGGCCGTGCTCGCGGCCAAGGATCACGAGGTCGCCGCATACGAGTCCCTGACCTCGGCCGACCTCGTGGGGGAGAGGTGGCTCGATCCCGTCGACGCGATCACCGCTACCCCGGATGAGGTGTCCGCCGCGGTGGACCTGGTCGCGGCCGGGGTCGGGTTGCTCGTCCTGCCGCAGCCGTATGCGCGCTCGCTGAGCCGTCGGGACGTGATCGAGCGACCGTTGGAGGGGGTGCCCGCCACCCGGATGGGCGTGGCGTGGTCGTCACGCCGCGAGGGCGACGAGCTGATCGACGAGTTCGTGGGTATCGTCCGCGGCCGCACCGCCGCGACCTCCCGCAATGCCGGAGAGGCGCCCAGGGAGAAGCTGAACGCCCGACAGAAGACGGCGGCGAAGGCACGGGCGCGAGGTGAGCAGCCGCGGGGTGAGCAGCCACGGGGCCGGCAGCAGGCACCTAGGGGTAAGGGCGGCTCCAAGCGCTGGCGGTGACGGGTCAGCGCCCCCGCTAATCCCGGCCCGCGCCCACCATGCCGCGGGCGAAGTCCAGGTGGCGTGCCACCACGTCGTCGGCGGTCAGGGGGCCGTCGGGGCGGTACCAGGACGCGATAGAGACACACAGTGACGAGATCGCCCGGGCCGCGTCCTCGGGATGCTCGCACGCGAAGTCTCCCGAGTCGACGCCCGACCGGATGGTCTCCTCGATCATCGCCTGCTGGGAGTCGCGTTGGGCGACGTGGTGGGCGCGGACGTCCGGGTCCATGCTCCGCATCTCGGTGGAGGCCACGAACGCCTGGTCCCGCCTGGCCATGTGGAACCGTGCCAGGCATTCCACGATGTTCTCGAAGCGCATGACCGGGTGGCTTCCGGCGTCCTCGACGGCGGCCCAGGTGTGCTCGAGCATCTCCGCCATCGCGGTGTCCACCACGGCCGCGAGGATCACCTGCTTGGAGCGGTAGTGGTGGTAGAGACCGGGAACCGACAACCCCGCCTCCTCGGCGATCATCCTGATGGAGGCCCCGTGGTACCCGTGTCGCGCAAAGACGACAAGGGCGGCACGCAACGGGGGCGACAGGGTGTCGGGCCCGAATTCTCGCCATTCGCTCATCGGTGAACTCTCCTCGGTCATCGAGAAACCCTAGCTGTCGATCACTTGACACGTGATGTGGTGTGGGTAACACTACTTCGGGCCGAGCGATCGATCGGTCGGGACGACGGAACGGAGGGCGACGATGAGCGGACCCACCCCGCGCCCGTGGCGGGAGCTGTACCGACCGGGACTCGACGAAAGCCTCGTGGGGCGTCGGACGACGCTGGTCGACGCCTGGCGCAGCCGGGTCGACACCAGTCCGGACCGGACCGCGATCGCGTACTTCGACACGAACTTGTCGGCGCGCGAGGTCGACCGGATGTCGGATGCCCTCGGCGCCGCTTTGCAGGAGCGCGGCGTGGGAGCCGGCGACCGCGTCGGCATCCACCTTCAGAACATCCCGCAATACGCGATCGCCCTGCTCGCCGTGTGGAAGATCGGCGCCGCAGCGGTCGTGCTCAACCCGATGTACTTCGGTCGCGAACTGCGGCTCCCCGTGGAGGACTCCGGCGCGGTGGGGATCATCGCGACGGACCGGGACGTCCCCGCGATCCGCGAGAGTATCGAGGGCACCGACGCGGGATGGGTCCTGAGCACCAGCGAGCGGGATCTGCAGTCCAGGAACGACCCCAGGGTGTTCGGTAGCGCGGAATCCGGCGCGGCATCAGAGGACGGCGAGCTCCTCGAGCTGATGGCCGCGTACTCCGGCCGGACCCCGGAGCCCGTCACGGTGTCGCCGGACGACCTGGCGCTGCTGACCTACACGTCCGGGACCACCGGGCCGCCCAAGGGCGCCATGAACTCGCACGCGAACGTGGTGGCCGTGGCACGGAGCTTCGCCGACTTCGTGGGCGTCGTGCCGGGAGACGTGGTGCTGGCGATCGCGCCGCTGTTCCACATCACCGGTGCGGTCATCAACGCGACGCTGGGCCTGCTGGGTGACACCACCCTCGTCTTTGCCGGGCGCTTCCGGCCCGAGGTCGTCCTGGACGCGTTCCGCGAGCACGAGGTCACCTACACGATCGGGTCCATCACCGCGTTCAACGCGCTCATGCGTCTGGACGAGGCCGGCCCGGAACACTTCGCGTCCGTCAAGACCCTCTACAGCGGGGGAGCGCCGATCCCGCCGTCGACGGTCGAGCGCTTCCGGGAGAGATTCGGGCACTACATCCACAACGGGTACGGCATGACCGAGACGACCTCCGGGGTCGTCGCCGTCCCGCCCGGGCTCCGCGCACCCGTCGACGAGTCCAGCGGCACCCTGTCCATCGGCGTCCCGCTCCCGGGGATCGACGCGAGTGTGGTGGGGGTCGACGATCGACCGGTCCCCGCCGGAGAACAGGGCGAGCTGGTCCTCACCGGACCGCAGATCGTGTCCGGCTACTGGCGCAACGACGCGGCCACCGCCTCGACGATGCCCGGCGGCCGGCTGCACACCGGTGACGTCGCCGTCATGGACGAGTCCGGCTGGGTGTATCTCGTGGACCGGCTCAAGGACCAGATCAACGCCTCCGGCTACAAGGTCTGGCCGCGCGAGGTCGAGGACGCCCTGTACGAGCACGACGCCGTCTTCGAGGCGGCCGTCGTGGGACTGCCCGACGAGTACCGCGGCGAGAAGGTCGTGGCGTTCGTCTCCCTGAAGGCGGGTCGAACCGCCTCGGAGGACGAGCTGGTCGCCTTTGCCGCAGCGAGACTCGCCGCCTACAAGCGGCCGAGCGAGGTCCACGTTGTCGGTGAACTCCCCAAGACCCAGACCGGCAAGATCCGCCGCCGGGAACTCCGCGACGAACACACCCCCTCCTGACCCTCCAGACCCCCTGAACCCACCCGAAGGGAAATGACATGGCCGAGGCCACGATCCACCCCGACCTCCCCTCAGAGGTCATCCCGACGCAGTCCGCCTCGGGCAACAAGAACGCCAAGAGGTCGCTCGCGGCCAGCACCACCGGGCAGTTGTTCGAGTGGTACGAGTGGACCGCCTACGCGGTGTTCGCCCCGTTCATCGCGGCCGCGATGTTCAACAACGAGAACCCGGTCTCCGCGCTGTTGGCCACGTTCGCGGTCTTCGCGGTGGGCTTCCTGGTCCGTCCGCTCGGCGGGATCGTCTTCGGCCGGATCGCCGACGTCAAGGGCCGCAAGTGGGTCCTCATCACCACCATGCTCATGATGGCGGGCGCGAGCCTGCTGATCGGCCTCCTGCCGAGCTACGAGACACTGGGTGTCTTCGCGTCCGTGCTGCTCCTGCTGTGCCGCATCATCCAGGGCTTCGCGCACGGCGGTGAGTCCGCGACCGCGTACAGCTACGTCGCCGAGATCGCGCCGCCGAACCGCCGCGGCATGTGGGGCAGCCTCGTCTTTGTCGCCATCATGGGCGGCACCGTGATCGCCTACGGCGTCGGTGGCACCATCACCGCGGTCCTGTCCGAGTCCGCTGTGGCCGAGTGGGGTTGGCGCGTCCCGTTCCTGCTGGGAGCCGTGTTCGCCCTGTTCGTGCTGTACCTGCGGTCCGGCATGGAGGAGTCCGACGTCTTCGACAAGGCCGCCGCCGCTGCCGCCGACGACGAGAACTCCCCGGTCGTCACCTTCACCAGGGGTCGCCTGGCCCGCGCCATCATGCTGGTCGTGACCATGGTCTCCGGCATCACCGTCGCCCACTACACCTGGAGCTCGTACGCCTCCACGTTCGCGATCACGCAGCGCGACATGGACGCGGGCTCCGCGTTCTGGATGATCTTCGGCAGCCAGCTGATCGCCCTGTGCACCCTGCCGCTGTGGGGCCTGCTGTCGGACAAGATCGGACGTCGACCGGTGATCTTCATCTTCGCCGTCGGCACCATCATCACCACCCCGTTCCTGATGGGGATGATCGACGACCGGCCGTGGACCCTGTTCCTCACCTCGCTGATCGCCATGACGCTGGTCGCCGCCGCCGGTTCCATCCTCTCGTCGTTCATGTCCGAGGCGTTCCCCACCAAGATGCGCACGGCCGGAATCGGTTTCGCCTACTCCCTGTCCGTCGCGGTCTTCGGTGGCAGCGCGCCTTACCTCAACGCCCAGTTCATCGAGTGGGACGTGTACTGGATGATCAGCGCCTACATCATCGTGCTCTGCATCTGCACCATCATCGCCACGGCGATCATGAAGGAGACCCAGGGCAACGACCTGCACACGGTCGGCAACGACTAGTCCGTCGCATTCCAGTCATCCGACCGCTCACCAACCGCGAGGATCCACCTCATGACCACTCCACCATCAGCGTCCGACGGCCTCTCGGTCGACCAACTCCTCCGGCCCGACGTCGTGGGCCCCAAGATCGCCGAGGCCACGGGCGACGAGGCCTGGACGGACTTCGAGGCCGAGCTGATCGCGGGGGGAAAGTCCAACCTCACGTTCACGCTCCGTTCTGACGCCGGCGAGTTGATCCTGCGTCGACCGCCCACCGGTGAGCTGTTGCCGAGCGCGCACGACATGGGTCGCGAGGCCCGGATCCAGCTGGGTCTGGCGGATACGGACGTGCCGGTCGCGAGGGTGGTGCTCAACGAGACCACCGGTGGGGACCTGGGCGTGCCGTACTACGTGATGGAGAAGGTGGTCGGCCACATCATCCGTGACGCGCTGCCGACCGGATACGCCCAGAGTGACGACGACAAGGCGGCCATGGCCGACGCCCAGATCGACGCGATGGTCGCACTCCACGCCGTGGATCAGGAGGTGGTCGGCCTGGGGGACCTCGGTCGCCCGGAGGGCTACCTGGAACGGCAGTTGCGGCGTTGGCTGGGCCAGTCGGAGAAGGCCAGTGCCTCCGTGCAGGTGGACCGCCTGCCCGACCTCGCGGCGCGTCTGGGCGAGAGCATGCCCACCTCGCCGTCGTCGCGGATCATCCACGGCGACTACCGCCTGGACAACTACGTCGTGGACCCCGACGACCCGGGCCGCATCAAGGCGATCCTCGACTGGGAGCTGTCGACGCTCGGCGACCCGGTCGCCGACCTCGCCCAGACGGTTCTGTACTGGGGCGACCCGGACGGGCCGGTGGTGCCGCTCATCCCCAGCATCACCACCGAGCCGGGGTGGCCCGGACCGCAGCGCCTGCTCGACCGGTACTGCGCGGCCACCGGCACCGATCCCTCACAGATGCCCTGGTACCTGGCCTTCGCCGTCTTCAAGTTCGCGGCGATCGCCCAGGGTGTGGCCACCCGCTCGGAGGCGGGAGACATGGCCGGGCAGGACTTCGGCGACATCGGCCCGCAGATCCGCGAACTGGTGGAGTACGGCCACTCGATCCTCGACTCCCGGAAAGGCACCAACTGATGGCTGATCTCGCCTCCGACGCCCCTGTATCCGATTCCCCAGCAACCGATTCCCCCGTGCCGGTCGATCCCCGCACCGGTCCCCAGGCGGCGCTGCCCGTGCTCGACCGCTTCCGCCTGGACGGGCGGGTCGCGGTGATCACCGGCGCATCGTCCGGGCTCGGGGCCGGGTTCGCCCGCGCCCTGTCCTCCGCCGGTGCGACGGTCGTGCTGGCCGCCCGCCGGCGGGAGCGCCTCGACGCGCTCGCCGAGGAGCTCAACGCCGCCGGGGGTGTGGCCACCACCGTGGCGTGCGACGTCGCCGACCCCGAGGCGTGCGCGGAGATGGTCCGCACGGCCATGGACTCCCACGGGCGAATCGACATCCTGGTCAACAACGCCGGGATCGGCACCGCGGTGCCCGCGCTCAAGGAGACGCCCGAGCAGTTCCGGGGCGTGGTGGACGTCAACCTCCACGGCGCCTACTGGGCGGCCAAGGAGTGCGCGGCCGTCATGGAGCCCGGGTCGAGCATCGTCAACGTCGCCAGCGTCCTCGGTCTGACCGCCGGGTTCGCACCGCAGGCCGCCTACTCCGCCTCCAAGGCTGCGGTCCTGGGCCTGACCCGCGACCTGGCCGCGCAGTGGGGGAGCCGACGGGGGATCCGCGTCAACGCGCTCGCCCCCGGGTACTTCGCCTCGGAGATGACCGACGAGATCCCCGAGAAGATGCTCGCCGACATCACCGGGCGCACGATCTTCGGGCGGCTCGGCCTGCAACCGGAGCTCGACTCCGCGCTCGTCTTTCTCGCCTCCGACGCCTCATCGTTCATCACCGGGTCGACGCTCACCGTCGACGGTGGCATGACCCTTCACTAGAGATCTCTGACAGGAGACAACACAATGGATTTCGCGCACAGCCAGCGCAGCCTCGAGCTGCGGGAGA
>JBKBUP010000408.1:0-634 GCA_046289795.1 Dietzia sp.
GACATTGACGCTGGAGCAGCGGCGGCACCCGCGGCGGATGAAAATGAGCTTGACATTGACGCTGGAGAAGTACCAACGGCGGCGCTCACATCGGGGCGCGCACCAGCGCCAGTGCCAGCGCCAGCACCAGCACCAGCGTCAGCGGCGGACGCGAACGAACTGGACAGTGGCGATGAGCCACCAGCCGCCGCTCGACCTGGCACGAGCGAGGCGCACACAAGTGACATTGTGCTTAGGCAGGGTCTGTCCGCTGCGCCCGCCGCGCCCACCGCGCCCGCCGCGCCCGCCGCGCCCGCCGTACCAGCACCCCCGCGCGCGGTGCGCGGCTTCGACGGCCGCATGCACTACACCATCCCGCTCAACTTTGCAAGAACGGTGCCGGCCTACTCCCCAGGCCCTGGTCACCAGCGTGCGCGCCGCATTGCTCAGCCGCCGCTGCTTGGCGACCCGCAGGTACGCCTGCGACCGCTTGCTGCTTCAAACGCTGCCTGGCTCATCCCCGCCCTACGCTTGCAGACGGATGCGTTGCTTGTGCTTTTGGATCTGCCGCACATGCTGACAATGCCGTTCTTCCGCTGAGGCCCGGCGTTGGGCTGCGCGTGTAGTTCACCAGAGCACACAGAGTAGTACATTG
>JBKBUP010000409.1:0-623 GCA_046289795.1 Dietzia sp.
GAGGCGCCAGTGCCGGCGCCGCCGCGACCCAGCTCGCGCGCAGCCTCGTCTCGGCAGGCTGCGGCAGCGCCGCCCCGCGCTCCGGACGCACCTGCGGCGTCCAGGCAGCGGAGGCAGCCTTCTCGACGCGAGGCGGCTGTACAAGAGCGTGAGGATGAGAGCAGGCCGCGGCCTGTCCGGCGATCCTCGCGGCGCAGCAGGCAGGCGCCGTCACCCACGCCGTCGCTGGGATCGAGCAGGTCCGCTTGCGCGGCGTCGACGGTATGGCCATTTTTCTTTCTTTCTAACGGCGGAACATAGCTTTGACTCAGGCAGCCCTTTGTCGCAATTGTCGGGGCCAATGGATACTCGCGCGCACGACGAGCTTGCGAAGCGCGAAACAGCGATTGACGAAGCTGCCGCTGTTGCAGCGGAAAGTAGCGGCAATGGGGGTGATGGCGGTGGCAGCGGTGGTGGCAGCGGTGGTGGTGGCGACGGCGGCGGCGGCGGCGGTGGTGGTGGTGGCGGCGGCGGCGGCGGTGGTGGTGGTGGTGGTGGCGGCGGCGGCGGCAGCGGCGGCGGCGGCGGCGGCGGCAGCGGCGGCGAAGCCTTCGGGACTCCTTCTCGTGCTGATGTGGCTGGCG
>JBKBUP010000410.1:0-256 GCA_046289795.1 Dietzia sp.
GGTGAGGACGTCGACCAACGTCTCGTCGAGTTCAACGCCGACCTCAACCACCACACAGAGCCGGGCGCCGACCTCACCCGGCACAACCTGGCCAACGATCCCCTTGCCTTCGCCTCGCAGGAGTCGGTCCGCTCCTTCCTGCAGGTCGCCGGCTCTGAAGGCCTGCCCCTGACGACCGTGGACGGAGTGACCGTCCTGACCGGCGCCTACCCCTCGCGTGACCAGCTGCTGCGATACGCCGGCCTCACCCAAACGC
>JBKBUP010000410.1:266-619 GCA_046289795.1 Dietzia sp.
CGTACCGGCTGGAGCCAGCAAGCTCACGCTCGCCGAGGACGCTTCCTGTGGCCCGACGGGTTGCTGCTGATCATGCGATTCCTCGAGAACGCTCCCCCGTTCCTGTTCTTCACCGGCAAGGGCGGGGTCGGCAAGACGTCAGTCGCGTGCGCCACCGCCGTCACGCTGGCCGGCCAGGGCAAGCGAGTCCTGCTGATCAGCACGGACCCGGCGTCCAACGTCGGCCAGGTCTTCGACGTCGTCATCGGCAACACCATCACCGCGATCGAGGCTGTCCCCGGGCTGTCCGCGCTGGAGATCGACCCGGAGCAGGCTGCCGAGGCCTACCGGGAACGGATCGTCGGCCCCGTCCG
>JBKBUP010000411.1:0-241 GCA_046289795.1 Dietzia sp.
CGTGGCCGAGGGCCATGAACCACCCGCGCCGATCGGCCAGGTACGGATGCGGCTCGAGGGAGCGGGGGAGGGGACTCAGGTCCGGTGTGTGGACCTGCGCGGACCCACCCGGTGCGAGGTCCTCGACCACGAGGCCGTGGCCGTCCTACGTGCCCGGCTCGGCCCCGACCCCCTGGACCCGGCCGTTGATCCAGACCGGGCCTGGGCGCGGATAGCGCGGAGCGCCCGACCGATCGGGGCG
>JBKBUP010000411.1:251-619 GCA_046289795.1 Dietzia sp.
GGTCGGCAACGTCTACCGCGCCGAGGTGCTGTTCCGACTGGGCCTCGACCCGTTCCGTCCTGGGACTCGGATCAGCAGGGAGCAGTTCGCGGCGATCTGGGACGACCTCGCCGCTCTGATGCCGATCGGGGTCGACACGGGCGGAATCGTCACCATCCGCCCGGAACACGATCACGGGGACGTCCCACGGCGCGGTGGCGACCGGCCGCGCAACTTACGTCTACCAGCGGGACGGTTGGGACTGTCGGGTCTGCGCCGGGCCCGTTCTCGCCACGGAGATGGACGCGCGCACGCTCGACTGGGGTCCGAGCTGCCAGAGTGATTAATGGGTTGCGTGGGGCGGGGGCTATGGGCTATCTGGCCCGGGC
>JBKBUP010000412.1:0-607 GCA_046289795.1 Dietzia sp.
TGCACGCGCTCCAGCACAGCCTCAGCCGGCGCGGCATCACCGCCCAGCAGGACGGTGGCGGGGTCTGGCTCAGCGCTGGCAGTGGCGGTGGCGGCGGTGGCGGTGGCGGTGGCGGCGAAGGCTTCGTCGTCGCTGCCCACTTCAAACTGATCCAGCAGCGAGCCCTGCGCCTCCGCCTCCGCCTCCGCCTCGGCAGCGATCGGTGTAGCAGCCTTGTCGCCAGCACCCTGCACCTTCGTCTCGTCGCCAGTCACGGGGCTCTGCACCGCCGCATCCGCCTCCGTCCCCTGCCCAGCTGCAGCGCTGCTGCCGTCAGCCGCCGCCTCGCCTGTCGCACCTCCCTCTGCCGCCTCGGGCACGTCAGCCGAGCTTGCGCCCGCGTCGACGCGCTCGCCGGCCCAGCCGTCCTCCGACTCGCTCTCAGACTCGGGCACGGCCACGGTGGGCAGCCACGCCGTGTCTTCCCGCACCAGCTCCGCCAGCAGCGCGTGCTCCGTCATCACGCCCGCCAGGTCCTCCTCCAGCCACGCCACGCACGCGCTGGCAAAGTCGCCGTCCAGCAGCGCGCCGTCGGCAGGCGCGGCCTCGGCGACGAGGGCGGGCTGCG
>JBKBUP010000413.1:0-604 GCA_046289795.1 Dietzia sp.
CTGCACTTTCGACGCACAGACTTGGCGGTGCGTTTGCTCGCGCCATCGCTGGCCAGCGCAGCGCCTGATGCTCGTGCCGCGCGGCAGGCGCACGAGGAGCGTTGCGAGCATCGGCTGGTGCCGTGTCCGTTGCGCTGTGGTGCATCAGTGCGTCACATGGAACTGGCTGGACACGCCGGTTGGCACTGCCCGCGTCGCGTGGTTCGCTGCCGCCACGGCTGCGGTGCGGTGCTGGCAGCGGAGGCGCAAGCGCAGCACGACACCGAGTGCCTCCACGTGGCCATCGTGCGCTGCAGCAACGGCTGCAATCGGCCGTTTGCTGCCTGGTTTCGGCTGCCTGGCGAGGCGGGCGCGGCGGGCGCGGCGGGCGCGGCGGGGGAGGTCGCGTCGTCCATCACCGCCATCCCGCATCCCTCTGCCGCCTACACTGCCGCGGCGGCCGCTGCGGCAGCGGAGGCCGCCGAGCGCGCTGTAACGGACGGGCAGGAGTCCGAGGAGGAGGAGGAACCCCCTCCCGCTGCGCGCACACGTGCAGGCGTGCTCGCTTCGCCTGCGGCCCTAGGGCGGCTGCTGCTGTGCCAGTGTGCCAGCCACAAGTGCACTG
>JBKBUP010000414.1:0-347 GCA_046289795.1 Dietzia sp.
GACCAGCCCGAGGGTCATGTCGATGGTGCCGGCACGGCTGGCGCGAACGGCACGGCCGACCCAGAGGCGAAGGCGCGGGCCGCTGCCACCAGCCGCTGCGCGTGGTCGGGATGCCCCGCACCGTGCACGTGGAGGTAGGACGCGTGCACGGTGCTGCTCGCCCAGCCCTCATGGGCGGGTGTTCCGTCGGCGACGGTCCACTGCCAGGCGGTCCGCTCGGCGTCGGTGGCGGCCTCCGCGTCAGGCACGACCTGGGTGCGGTGGAACTCGTGGCCGGTGACCTCCTCGCCTGCTCGCACGACCGGGCTGTCGGTCAGGGCGGTGGCCCGGCGATACCCCAACGTCAG
>JBKBUP010000414.1:356-604 GCA_046289795.1 Dietzia sp.
CTGCGCCCGAGGTAGAGCAGCCCGGCACACTCGGCGACCAGGGGTCCTCCCCGACGCGCGAACCGCGCCACGTCATCGAGCAGGTCGCGGTTGTGGGCCAGCAGGTCCACGTGCATCTCGGGGAAGCCACCCCCGATCACCACCGCCGCGGTCCGCTCGGGCAGCCGGTCACCACGGAGCGGATCCACCACCACGACGTCGGCGCCGCAGGCGCGCAGCTGCTCGACGTTCTCGGCGTACGTGAACGA
>JBKBUP010000415.1:0-603 GCA_046289795.1 Dietzia sp.
GGCTCCAGCGTGCCCACCACAGCGAGGAACATGCCCAGCGTGTGCGCGCCGGCCGCGTCCGTCAGCTGCTCCGCCTTCTTCATCACCAAGTCGCAGAAGTGGTGCAGGGCGTACCGCTGCCACACCGGATCCTGCTGCCCCCGCGCCGTCTGGAACGTCTGCGCCACCTGGCGCGCACACGACGCGATTTGCTGCTTGGTGCCGGACAGCACGTTGACGATGTTCAACGGCTTCCAGATCAGCATGCGCGTGGGCTTTGCCGCAGCGGACTTGAGCTGCTCCAGGGGCAGCCCATTCAACGCGCGGGCGATGAACTCCATTCGGTCGCGCGCAACATGCAGCACCTCCAGTGTGGCACCAGGTGCTGCTGCATCTCCTGCATCACCAGCGCCGCCGGCAGCAGCGCCGGCAGCAGCGCCGGCAGCAGCAGCGCCAGCAGCGCCAGCAGCGCCAGCAGCGCCAGCAGCGCCAGCAGCGCCTGAAGCAGCAACGTGCGGTACGATGGGCTGCACCTGCGCTGTGGACTCAGTACGCGTCACGGAGGCTGCTGCTGCTGCTGCTGCTGATGATGATGATGATGATGATGCTGCTTGCGCGAGCCTC
>JBKBUP010000416.1:0-594 GCA_046289795.1 Dietzia sp.
CTGCCGGTTCAGTCGGGCAACGCCTGCCCTATCAGCAGATCCGCGCCGTCGACGAGCACTGGCGGGAACTACCCGCCGGCACCGTCGGGCGGCTCGTCGTGTCGGGACCCACCGTGTTCGCCGGCTACGTGCGCCGCCGCAGCGACAACGGGTTCGATCTCGATGACGGCGGGTCTGTTCGCGGCGGGTGGCTGGATACCGGCGACCTGGGATCTGTGGATGATCGCGGTTTCGTGATGCTCACCGGCCGCGCGAAGGACCTCATCATCCGCGGCGGGCACAACATCGATCCCCGCTCGGTGGAGGACGCTCTTCTCGAGCACCCCGATGTCACCGACGCCGGAGTCGTCGGTCGTCCCGACGTGCACGCGGGCGAAGTCCCCGTCGGCTATGTCACCGTCCGCGACGGCGCCACAGTGTCCGGCGGTGACCTGCAGGCGTGGGCGACCGAGCGGGTGTCCGAGTCCGCGGCCGCCCCTAAAGAGGTCACGATCATCGACTCGCTGCCGGTCACCGATGTGGGCAAGCCCTACAAGCTCGCGCTGCGAGCCCTCGCCACCGAGACCGCGCTCACCGCGGCGCTCACCGACGCCG
>JBKBUP010000417.1:0-593 GCA_046289795.1 Dietzia sp.
CGGGCGGAGCAGCACGATGCGCTGGACGAGGCGAGGCAGCGGTACAACGTGCAGCGCACGCGCGAGTTGGAGCGGGAGCTGGCGGGGCAGGAGGAGGCGGCGCTGCGGCAGGGCGCGGGCGCCGCGGGGGCGACCGGCGTGGCGGCGGCGGCAGCCAACGTGGTGGGGCGGGCGGCGGCGCGCAGCCCGAGGTCACAGCTGGCCACCTTCCGGCTGGGCAGCCGCGCCAGCAAGCTGCACATGCACTTGGGCATGCGGCACGAGGAGCACGAGGGGAAGCGGCGGTTCGCGGTGGAGGAGGCGGGGTGGTCGGCGGGCGCGGCGGGCGCGGCGGGCGCGGCGGGCGCGGCGGGCGCACCGGGGGAGAACAGTCACGGCGGCGGCGACGACGGCCTGTTTGGTTTGGCGCCGACGGAGGGAGAAAAGGCGGTGGACACGGTGGATGATAGCGATGGCGATGGTGGTGATAGTGACGAAGAGGGGGGTGGCAAGCGAGCGCATGACGGACGCACGCGGCCACGCCGCCGCCTCGCTTCCGCCGCCGCCACCGCATTCTTTGCGCGCAGGGGTGCAGCGCGGCCGCGATCCGCCTC
>JBKBUP010000041.1:0-16007 GCA_046289795.1 Dietzia sp.
GTCGGACTGGTCGGCGAGGAATTCGCCCAGGCCGTCCGCCACCTCGACCGGGTCCACGCCGTCCCGCAGCACCACCGCCGCGGCCACGGCGTCCCCGATCGTCCCCGGACCGCGCACCTGGTCCGCAGGCACGGCGTAGACGCCCACCTCGACCAGGTCGGGATGGCGTCGCAGGACGCGTTCGACCGGCGCGGCGGCCAGGTTCTCCCCGTCGACCCGCATCCAGCCACCGGACCGGCCCGCGAAGTAGACCCACCCGTCGTCGTCGACATACGCCAGGTCACCGGAATGGAACCGTCCCCCGCGCATGCGTTCGGCGTCGGCGGAGGGGTCGTTGTAGTAGCCGGCGAACAGGCCCGGCCCGTCCGAGACCATCTCGCCGACGGCCTCGTCGGAGTTGAGCAGTACGCCGGCGTGGTCGAACCGGGCACGAGGGCACTGCGCGCCGGTCTCCGGGTCGACGATCAGCACGCCGGCGGGCAGCGGGCCGAGGGCGGCATCGGGAGTGTCCGGCGTGCGGGACACCGAGACCCCGCCCTCGCTGGAACCGAACCCGTCGACCACGGTGACGCCGAAGCGCCGGGCGAACTCGCGGCGCACGTCAGCGGGCGCCTCGTTTCCGTAGACCACGCGCATCGGGTTGTCGGCGTCGTCGGGTTTCTCGGGTGTGGCGAGGATGTAGGACAGCGGCGCGCCGACGTAGTTGGCGAAGGTGCAGCCGTGGCGCCGGACGTCGTGGATCCAGTTGGACGCGGAGAAGCGCCGGCGAAGTGCGATCGAGCAGCCCGTGAACAGGGCGATCGGCCAGGCCACCATGACCGCGTTGGAGTGGAACAGCGGCATCGCGCTGTACACGCAGTCGCCCGGGCCGATCCCGAACCTGTCGGCCAGCATGCGACCGGGAACGGAGATCTTGGACTGGGTGATCCGTACCGCCTTGGGGTCCCCGCTGGTGCCGGAGGTGAAGACCAGCGCGACCAGGTCGTCGGATCCCACGGGCACCCCGGAGACATCGGGCAGTCCGGCGCCGGCGTGCCGCGCGAGGAGGGCTGCCCACTCGGGGGAGTCCACCGAGATTACCGGTACGTCGATCGCCAGTCCGTCGAGCAGCCCGGCGTTCTCCGTGTCGGTGAGGATCAGGGCGCAGTCGGCGAGCGCGGCGTCCCGGGCCAGGGCCGCACCGCGGCGCGTGGGGTTGAGCCCGGCCACGACGATCTCCGAGCACGCGGCCGCCCCGAGCAGGTGGAGGTACTCGGGCGTGCCGGCCAGGAGGAGACCGACATGGGACGGTGCCGACGAAGATGATGACGACGACGAGCCGAGCAGCTCCCGCAGCGCCGCGATCCGCACGGCCGCCGCATCGACCGCCTGCGACCAGGGCGTCAACCGGCCGTCGGACCAGATGCCACGGTCCTCGACGTCGCGCAGCGCGTACACCGCGTCCGCGACCGAGGTGTACGGTCCGGCGGCGACGTCCGCGATCGTCCGCACGGACCCGCTCACGCCGAGTACTCCCAGGGATCGCCGTGTTTGGCGAGCACCGCGCCCAGATCGAGCAGCTGCCGGGTGGCCCCGCCCAGGCGGAACTCCCCGGCCTTGGCGGCGAGGAAGTAGCGGTGCGCGGGCTCGGAGCGGTCCAGTCCCACGCCACCGTGGACGTGGACGGCGGTGTGGGCGAGGCGGTGGCCGGCGTCGCAGGCCCAGAAGTGGGCGGACGCCACGGCGGCGTGGGCGGTGGCGCCGGGCTCCCCGCTACAGGCGTCGAGTTCGTAGGCCGCCCGCACGGTGCTGAGCCGGACCGCGTCGACGTCGATCGAGCCGTCGGCCAGACGGGCGGCGACGGCCTGGAACGAGCCGATCGGTCGGCCGAACTGGTGGCGTGTGGTCGCATACGCGGCGGTGCGCTCGAGCGCGGCCTCGATCACGCCCCACTGGTAGGCGGCCAGGTGGACGCGGCGTCGGAGCGCGTCGAACTCAAGGATCGCGCCCGGGAGCGTGGTGATCTCTCCCTCGGTGCCGGACACCAGGCCCGCGCACGAGAAGTCGACCGGGACGGTCCGCTCGACGGAGACGGAGGTCCGGTCGGCCACGCGGAAGCCGCCCGGCGAGGTCTGCACGATCACGTCGGCGATCGGGGCCCAGTCGACCTCGGGGGCGGAGCCGTCGCCCACCGCGGCGATCGCGCGGCCCTCGGCCACCGCAGCGGCGCGGTCGGTCAGGCCGGCGGACTCGAGCAGGGAGGTCGCGCGGATCGCGGGGGACAGGGGGACGGGGGCCAGCACCCGTCCGAGCTCGCGCAGGACCAGGGCCTCTCCGACCACTCCCAGTCCGGCGCCGCCGAGGCGCTCGGGCGCGAGGGCGGCGGGCACGCCCGCGCGGACCAGCTCGTCCCAGTACCGGGCGTGGAACCGGGCGGTGGAGCGGTCTCGTCCGCCGTCGGCCTCGGTCCCGGGGCCGAAGCGGGCGTCGAGCTCGCGCAGGGAGTCGTCGGTGACCAGTTGCTCGCCCATGTCGCGGACGAGGGTGGTCAGGTCGGTGATGGTGTCGTCGATCAGGAAATCCATGTCAGCGGTCCTTCCGGGCAGAGGAGGGAGCGGGGGCGATCCGCGGCGCCGGCGGTAGTCCGAGTCCCGCGGCGGCGATGATGTCGCGCTGGACCTCGTTGGTGCCGCCGCCGAAGGTCAGGATGAGGGCCGAACGGTGCAGCTTCTCGATGCGCCCGTGGAGAACGGCGGTGGGGGAGTGGGAGCGCTGGAACCCGGCGGCTCCCAGCACCTCCATGAGGAGCCGGTACGCCTCGGTCGCGGTCTCGGTTCCGTACACCTTGGTCGCCGAGGCGGCGATGCGGGTGGGTGTGGCCGAGTCGGCGGAGACGATCTCCCAGTTGCGCAGCGCCAGGTACTCGGCCATGGCGTGGACGCGGGCCAGGTGGGTGCGTACCCATTCGTTCTCTATGACTTCGCCGTCGCCGGGCAGGCCCACGTCGGCGGACCGGGTGCTGCGTGCCCAGTCCAGGACCAGCCGCAGCGAGGCCTGGAGCGGCCCGGCGGCGGTGAGTGCGACCCGCTCGTGGTTGAGCTGGTTGGTCATCAGGGGCCAGCCGCCGTGCTCGGGGCCGACCAGGTTGGAGGCGGGCACCACCACGTCCTGGTAGTAGGTGGCGCTGGTGTCGGGGCCGGCCATGGTGTGCACCGGGGTCCAGGAGAAGCCCTCGGCGTCGGTGGGCACCATGATCATCGATATGCCCTTGTGCCGCTTGGCGTCCGGGTCTGTGCGCGCGGCGAGCCAGATCCAGTCCGCGTAGGCCACGAGGGAGGTCCACATCTTCTGACCGTTGATGCGGTAGACCTCCTGCCCGGCGTGCTCCCCGGTCCCGGCTTCGCGGACGGCCCGGGTCTTCAGGGAGGCCAGGTCCGTGCCCGACTCCGGCTCGGAGTACCCGATGCCGAAGTGCAGTTCCCCGCGACTGATCCGGGGCAGGAAGTAGTTCTTCTGTTCCTCGGAGCCGAAGGCCATGATCGTGGGCGCGACGGAGTTGATGGTGAGGAAGGGCACGGGCACTCCCGCGATGGCGGCCTCGTCGGTGAAGATCAGCTGCTCCACCATCGGGCGGTTCCTGCCGCCGAACTCCTCGGGCCAGCCGAGCGTCAGCCAGCCGTCGCGGCCCATCTCGGCGACGATCTCTCGGTAGGCGTTGCCGTGTCCGTATTCGCCGGTCGTGGAGGTGAAGGCCTCGCGCCGCTCGGGCGTCATCAGTGCGGAGAAGTACTCGCGCAACTCCCCGCGGAGCCGTTGCTGTTCGGTGGTGTAGGTGATGTCCATATGCCCTAAGCTCATCTCGAGTGGAACACGTTCTAGTGTCGTGTCTCACATAGTATCGAACAACGCTCGCGGCCACGGTGGTCGCGGGCCCGGCCAAGGAGGACGGGTATGAGGATTGACGTGGATCCCGACCGCTGCGAGGGGCAGGCCGTGTGTGTCGGGCTCGCCCCGAAGGTCTTCGAGTTGAACGACGACGACGAGGTGGTGCGAGTGATCGTCGACGAGGTTCCCGAGGAGCTGCAGAAGCGCGCACTCAAGGCTGTCGAGAAGTGTCCGATGGCTGCTCTCAAGGTCGCGGAGTGACCCCGGGGACGGGGCGGAAGGACCTCGGGACGGACCTCTCCCTCGACGGCCGGGTGGCGGTCGTCACCGGTTCCGGCTCCGGGCTGGGTGCGGCGGAGGCCGTGGATCTGGCGCGCTCCGGCGCGGCCGCGGTCGTCATCAACGACATCCGGCCCGGCGAGGCCACGGACGCCGTCATCGCCGACATCGAGGCCGCGGGTGCCAGGGCGGCTCTCGTGGTGGGCGACGTCTCCGAGCGGGCGACCGCGGACGCAATGGTGGCCGAGGCCGTACGCCTCGGCGGCCTGCACGTGGTGGTCAACAACGCCGGCATCACCCGCGACAAGATGCTGTTCAACATGGAGGACGACGACTTCGACGCGGTGGTGGGGGTGCACCTGCGCGGGCACTTCCTGCTCACCCGCAACGCGGCCGCCTACTGGCGCGGCGAGAGCAAGAAGTCCGACGCCCCTGTCTACGGGCGGCTGATCAACACCTCATCCGAGGCGGGCCTCTTCGGCCCTCCCGGACAAGCGAACTACGGTGCCGCCAAGGCCGCGATCACCGCGCTCACGCTCTCGGCCTCGCGCGTGCTCTCGCGGATCGGCTGTACGGCCAACGCGATCGCCCCCCGTGGACGTACGGGGATGACCGAGGGCGTGTTCGAGGACTGGGACGAGTCGAAGGGGCCCGACCCGCTCTCCCCGGACCGGGTGGCCGACCTGGTGTCCTACCTGGCGTCGCCCGCAGCGGCCGATGTCAATGGTCAGCTGTTCGTGGTATACGGCGGGATGGTCGCGTTGGTGGAAGCTCCCGTCGTGGAGAAGCGGTTCGACGCCGAGGGCGGCGTCTGGGACCGCCGGGCGTTCGCCGACGCGGTCTCCGGGCACTGGTCAGGGCGGCCGGAGGGCAAGTCCTTCTCTGCTTCGGAGATCATGAAGCTCTGACCTGATCCGATGCGGTCCCCGACGCGTTTTCTGAGAGACGAGTCGGGGACCGCTTCCGTTGTGTCGGGGCGTGTTAGATTCCCGACACGCGCGCAGGGGCACCGTTCGGGGGTGAGCGGTAGCGCTTGCTAATGAGAACGTGTTCTAGCTACTGTGTAATCGGGGTCACACCGAACCGGTCACTTGTTCAGGTCGGTGGCGACCGGGGGCCGGCAAACGACAGGAGGGGGGCGACATGGCGAGAGTTCTCGACGCGCCGCTCAGGGGAGTCGGCGAGTTCGTCGCGTTGACCCTCGACACGTTCGTCTCTTTCCCGTCGATCGTGCGACAGGGCCGAGAGTTCGTCGAACAGTCCTGGTTCATCGCGCGGGTGTCCATGCTGGCCACGGTATTGGTGGCGATCCCGTTCACCGTCCTGGTGAGCTTCACGCTCAACATCCTCCTCAGGGAGATCGGCGCGGCCGACCTCTCCGGTGCGGGAGCGGCCCTCGGCGCAGTCACCCAGGTGGGCCCGATGGTCACCGTCCTCATCGTGGCCGGCGCCGGAGCCACGGCGATCTGCGCCGACCTCGGTGCCCGGACCATCCGCGAGGAGATCGATGCCATGGAGGTCCTCGGCATCGATCCGGTCAAGCGTCTCGTCGTCCCCCGCGTGGCCGCCTCGACCTTCGTCGCGTTGCTGCTCAACGGGCTCGTGTGCACGATCGGCATCCTCGGCGGGTTCCTCTTCTCGGTCCTGCTCCAGGGCGTCAATCCAGGGGCGTTCGTCAACGGCATCACCCTGCTCACCGGGTTCGGGGAACTCGTCCTGGCCCAGATCAAGGCCGGGATGTTCGGGATGCTCGCCGGCCTGGTGGCCTGCTACAAGGGCCTCTACGTCCGTGGCGGGCCCAAGGACGTCGGCAACGCGGTCAACGAGACCGTCGTCTACGCCTTCATGGCGCTGTTCGTGGTCAACACCGTGCTCACCGCGGTCGGCGTCAAGGTCCTGGGGGCGTGAGGTGACCGTCATCGAGACCGCCCGTTTCCCTCGTCTGTCACGGGCCCGCAACCTCACCGTTGGTCGCTTCGACGACTACGGCGCGGTCGCACTGTTCTTCTGGCGCGCACTCGTGGCGACCCCGCGGGCGCTCACCCAGTACCCCAAGGAGACCCTCCGGCTCATCGCCGAGATCGCCATGGGCGCGGGGGCCCTGGCGATGATCGGCGGCACCGTCGTGATCGTCGGCTTCCTCACCCTCGCGACCGGCGGTGTGATCGCGGTCCAGGGTTTCTCCTCGCTGACCGACGTGGGCGTCGAGGCGCTCACCGGCTTCTTCGCCGCGTTCATCAACGTCCGCATCGCCGCACCGGTGATCGCCGGGATCGGACTGGCCGCCACCATCGGCGCCGGCGCGACGGCCCAGCTCGGGGCGATGCGGGTGTCCGAGGAGATCGACGCGCTGGAGGTCATGGCGATCGACTCGATCACCTACCTGGTCTCCACCCGGATCGTCGCCGGGATGATCGCCGTGGTGCCCCTGTACTCGCTCGCCGTCATCGCCTCGTTCCTGGCGAGCCGGTTCGCCACCGTCCAGATCTACGGCCAGTCCGGCGGCGTGTACGACCACTACTTCTCGACGTTCCTCATGCCCACGGACATCCTGTGGTCCTTCGTGCAGGCCATCGCCATGGCCATCACGATCATGCTCATCCATACCTACTACGGCTACAACGCCGCCGGCGGTCCGGCCGGTGTCGGCTCGGCCGTGGGCAACGCCGTCCGCACCTCGCTCATCGCCGTGGTGACCGTAACCCTTCTCGTCTCCCTCGCGATCTACGGCGGAGACGGCAACTTCAACCTGTCGGGATAGGAGGCGGTCGTGGCGAGAACCCTGAACCAGAGCGACACGGTGCCCCAACGCGTCGCGGCCGTGATCCTGACGCTGTTCATCGTTGTGGTGATCGCGCTCTCCCTGCTCATGTTCACGCGTGCCTTCGACAGCCGGGTGCCGCTCACGGTCCGCAGCGACCGGGCCGGACTGGTCATGGAGGCCGACGCCAAGGTGCGCTCTCGTGGGGTCGAGATCGGCAACGTCAAGAACATCCGACAGGAGTTCGACGGTGCGACGATCGACATCGAGGTGGATCCGGCGGCGCTGGAGGCCATCCCGGCCAACTCCCAGGTGAGGATCGGATCCAACACGATCTTCGGGGCCAAGTCCGTCGACTTCGAACCGCCGGTCGGCGCGCCCGCGGGACAGCTGAGCCGGGGGTCGGTCGTCGAGACCGCGAACGTCACCGCCGAGGTCAACACGCTCTTCCAGGACCTCACCGACCTGTTGGTCGCCATCGAGCCGGAGAAGCTCAACGCCACCCTCGGAGCCGTGTCCGGTGCAGTCGACGACCGGGGCGAGCAGCTGGGCCGCACCATCACCGACCTCAACTCCTACCTCCAGGAGATCAACCCCCAGATCGATACCCTCCAGCGGGATCTCGCCAAGGGGTCCCGGGTGGCCAACCTCTACGCGGACGTCACCCCGGAGATCATGCGGCTGCTCGACTCCGGCACGGACGTCGGCACCAACGTCGTCAACAACCAGGAGCGCTTCGAGCAGACGCTCGTCGCCGCGATCGGCACCGGCGAGACCGGCAAGCGGCTGTTGGCGGAGAACGGGAACGAGCTGGTCAAGACTCTCGCGGACCTGCGCGCGTCGACGAGCCTGCTGGCCGAGTACTCGCCGATGCTCACCTGCCTCATCGTGGGTCTGAACGCGAACGTCGAGGACGCCAAGGCGGCCTTCGGTGGCGAGGACCAGCCGGGACTGGTGTTCAAGGCCGGTTTCCAGCAGGGTGCGCGGGCCTACGAGTACCCGAAGGACCTCCCCAAGGTCAACGCCAGCACGGGGCCGAACTGCTACGGCCTCCCGTTCCCCGATCCGGACGTCCACGCTCCGTTCGTCGTGACCGACACGGGCTCCAACCCCGTGGAAGGGATGCCCGACGTGTTCACCTCACGCCCCGCCCCGCTGTTCGGGCCGCTGCGACCGATGGAACCAGGAAAGCCCGCGCCCCCGACGCTGCTGCAGGTCATGCTGGGCATGGACGAGGCGACCCCGTGACCGCCGGTCGCAAGGCCGCCAAGCAGGCGCGCGCCACCTTCATCAAGCTGTCGGTCTTCACGGCCGTCATGCTGCTCGTTCTCACCGGACTCGTCGTGGTGTTCAGCGACTACCGCTCGGGCGACTTCGAGGACTACAACGCGAGCTTCACCGACGTCTCGGGCCTGGAGTCCGGGGACCGGGTACGCATCGCCGGCGTCGAGGTGGGGCGGGTCAGCTCGATCGACCTGGCGGACGGCAACACCGCGGACGTCGAGTTCACCGTGGCCGGAAACCAGATCGTCCACCGGAGCACCGAGGCCATGGTGCGGTACGAGAACCTCACCGGCGACCGCTACCTCGAGCTCAGGCGCGGCAAGGGCGACCAGTCGCCGCTCGAACCGGGTGGGACGTTGCCGATCTCCCAGACCTCGCCGGCATTGGACCTGGACGCTCTCCTCGGAGGGTTCCGTCCGCTGTTCAAGGCGCTCGACCCGGGTCAGGTCAACCAGCTGTCCGAGTCCATCGTCAAGGTGTTCCAGGGTGAGGCGGGCACCGTCCAGGACCTGCTCGCCTCCACCTCGTCGCTCACCACGGCGCTCGCCGATCGTGATCAGCTCATCGGGGACGTCATCACCAACCTCAACGGGGTCCTCACCACCGTCGGGGACAACTACGACAACGTGGACTCGATCATCGTCGACCTACAGCAGCTCATCTCCGGGTTGTCCGCGAACTCCCAGCCGATCGGCCAGTCCGTGTCCCGACTCAACGACGCGAGTGCCAACATGACCACCCTGCTGTCGGACGTCCGGCCCGCCCTCAAGGAGGACGTGGCGCAGATCGACCGCATCGCGACCCTGTTCAACGACGACGAGGCCTTTGTCGAGGAAGCGATCCAGCGGCTCCCGAGCGACTTCGAGAAGATGGGCCGGTTGGGCGTCTACGGCAGCTTCTTCCAGTTCTACCTCTGCGGGGTGATCGTGCGGCTCACCAACCCGGTGACGGGCCGGGACGTCTTCCTGCCGCAGTACGAGCAGACGACGGGCAGGTGTTCGTTCCCCGATGAGTGACAAGACGAAGGGCGCGCCGCTCAAGGCACCCAAGGGTCAGTTGCGGTTCCGTGACCGCGACCCCAAGACGATCGGTGTCTGGGGGGCCCTGGGCGCGGTCGTGCTCATGGGGGTCTCGCTCAACTACGACCGGATCCCGTACGTCAACGGACTGCGGAACGCGACCGCCTACGTCGCCGACGCGGCAGGGCTCAACACCGGGGACAGTGTCCAGGTGGCCGGGATGAAGGTCGGCTCGATCCGCAAGATCGCCCTCGACGGCGACAAGGTCAGGGTGGACTTCGCCATCGACACCGGTGTCGCGCTGGGGTCCGACACCTCGGCCCAGATCAAGACCGACTCGATCCTCGGCCGTCGCGCCCTCGCCGTCTACTCGGATGGCCGCGGGGAACTGGAGGACGCCACCGTCCCACTCGAACGGACCTCGGTGCCGTATTCGCTCACGGCCGCCCTCGGTGACCTGACCGACACCGTCGAGGCCATGGACACCGACTCGGTGGACGAGGCGTTGACGGTGATCTCGGAGACGATGGAGCAGTCCTCACCCGAGGTCCGCGGTGCGATAGACGGGATCACCCGCCTGTCCCAGGCGCTGAACAAGCGGGACGAGGGCGTCCGCGAGCTTCTCGACAGGGCCGCGGGGACCACCGACATCCTCGGCCGGCGCAGCGATCAGCTCAACCAGCTCATGGTGGACGGCAACACCCTGTTCACGGAACTCGATCTGCGCCGTAGGGCGCTCAGCGAGTTGGTCGCCAACATCGACGAGCTCGCCCGCCAGCTCTCCGGGGTCGTCCAGGACAACGAGGCCCAGCTGGGGCCTGCCCTCGACAAGCTCGAGAAGGTCTCCGACCTGCTGATCCGCAACAAGGAGTCGATGGACCTGGGTCTGCGTCGGATCGTTCCCTTCTCGACCGCGCTCAGCGAGGCCGTCGCCTCCGGACCGTGGTTCAACGCCTACGTGAACAACCTGTCGATCGGCCAGTACCCGCAGACCATCCTGCGCGACGTCATGCCGCTCCTGGACGACCGCATCCAGCCCGAACCCGGGCTGGTGCGCGAGCCCACCATGCCGGGTGTTCCCGGCCTGACGATCATGGACGAGTTCCCCGGTTGGGGCGAGAATAGGTTGCCCCGATGAGTCGACTGTTGTCCTCCACCCTCGCCAAGGTCGTCGCGCTCGTGATCGTGGTGGCGCTCGTGGTCGCCGCGGTGTGGTTCTTCACCACGCGATCCAAGACCATCAGCGCCTTCTTCGAATCGACCCGGGGCGTCTACGTCGACGACACGGTCCGGGTCCTCGGTGTGCGCGTCGGGACCATCACGGAGATCACGACAGAGGGCGGGTTGTCCAAGGTCACGATGAAGGTCGACGAGGACGTTCCCGTCCCCGCCGACGCCAATGCCCTGCTCGTGGCCCAGTCGCTCGTCGCCGAACGCTTCGTTCAGCTCACCCCCGCGTTCACGGGCGGGGAGGCGATGGAGGACGGTGGCTCGATCCCGGTCGAGCGAACCGCGGTCCCGGTCGAGTGGGACGCCATGAAGGAACAGCTCATGAAGCTCTCCTCGGCACTCGGGCCGACAGGTGACGAGGAGACGGGCGCACTCGGTGAGTTCGTCGAGTCCGCGGACGCGATGCTCGACGGAAACGGCGCGGAGGTCCGGGACGCTCTCAACGAGATCTCGGCCACGATGTCGTTGCTCTCCGACGGCCGCGAGAACCTGTTCACCACGCTCAAGAACCTCCAGCTCTTCGTCACGGCGCTCTCGCAGAGCGAGGAGCAGATCGTCTCCTTCGGCGGCAAGCTCGCCAGCGTCACCCAGGTCCTCGGCGACCAGACCGACGACATCGACGCCGCGCTCAGGGAACTCGACCTGGCGGTTATCGACATCGACCGCTTCCTGGACAACCACGGGACCCGGGTGACGACCGCCGTCGACAAGTTGGGGCAGGCCACCGAGGTGGTCCGCGACCGCCGCGCCGACCTGGAGGGTGTGTTGCACGTGGGGCCCACGGCGATGTCCAACTTCTACAACATCTACCGCCCGTACCAGGGTGTGCTGACCGGCGTCCTGGCCATGAACCAGATGGCCAACCCGACGAACTTCATCTGTGGTGCCATCGCCGGGCTGGCCAACAACACGGCCGAATCCGACGCGCAGCTGTGTTCGCAGTACATGGGTCCGCTGTTCAACTCGCTCACCTCCAACTACCCGTACGGTGCGGTCACCCCGCCGATCACCCCGACCGCGGAGGAGCACCAGATCTGGAACTCCCAGAAGCCGGGGACCCAGACCTCGCCCGGTGTGCAGCCCGTGTCCGCTCGCCCCGATCCGTTGATCAACGTGGTCAACAGGGGCGACAACCTGACCGACACGCTCATCGCGACGGGAGGTGCGTGATGAATCGCGATCGTTCCGGGTCCAGGCGCGTGCTCGCCGTTGGTGCGCTCGGCGGTGCCGTCCTGCTCGTCGGTGCCGGGTGCACCTGGGAGGGGCTCAACTCGCTACCGCTCCCGGGTGCCCAGGGCAACGGGGAGGGCGCCTACGAGGTCACCATCGAGATGCCCAACGTCACGACCATTACCCGCAATTCCCCCGTGCGTGTCAATGACGTCAACGTCGGCTCGATCACCGGCATGACGGTCGAGGACTACACGGCGATCGTCACGGTCTCACTCAACGAGGACGTCCGGCTCCCGGCCAACGCCTACGCGAAGATCGGGCAGACCAGCCTCCTCGGTTCGCAGCACCTCGAGATCTTCCCGCCCCCGGACGGCGAGCCCGAGGGCGCTCTCTGCGACGGGGACGTGATCCCGTTGGCCCGCGCCGGTGTGTACCCGACCACCGAGCAGACGCTGTCGGCGCTGTCGGTGGTCCTCACCAACGGTGGGCTGGCCCAGTTCGAGACCATCTCCCGCGAGCTCAACACCGCGTTGGACGGGCGCCAGCTCGAGGCCAAGGAGGTCATCTCGCAACTGGAGACCACCGTCAGCGGTCTCGACGAGCAGCGGGCCGACATCATCGCGGCCATGGACGGCCTGGACCGGCTCTCGCGGCAGATCAACGACCAGAACGACACCCTGGCCAAGGCGCTGGGCCAGATGCCGGAGGCGCTGTCGCTCATCAACGACCAGAAGCAGGAACTCACCACCGCGCTGGTCTCCCTGGGCGACTTCGGCAACAAGGCGAACCAGCTCATCGACGCCGGCGGTGGCCGGAACCTCGTGGCCAACCTGCAGGACATCACACCGGTCCTCGAGGGGCTGGCGGACAGCGGCCGCAACCTCACCCGGGTCCTGCAGATCCTCATCACGTTCCCGTTCCCCCAGTCCGGACTCGACAACTTCCTCCGGGGTGACTACGCCAACCTGTACATCGACGCCGACATGACGAATGAGCGTCTGGCGGAGACGCTCCTGTTGGGCACCGAGTTCGGCAACCGGATGGCCGGCATCGAGGGATACGTCGGTCTGGCACCCAACCCGCTGGCGGGCGCGGACCCGTACTCGCTCGACGTCCCGCAGCCCCCCGCGCCCGACCAGGCTGATCAGCAGGCCGAGAGCCCCGCCACGCCGGACACCGCCGGTGACCCCGCGCCCCCGACAGAGGAGGCCCCCCGATGACCAGGTTCGTCAAGCTCCAGTTGACGGTCTTCGCCGTCGTCACGGTCCTCGCCCTGGCCGTCATGTCGGTCGTGTACCTCAAGCTGCCCACCTCGTTCGGGTGGAACCGGACGGACGTCGCGCTGGAGATGCCGGATACCGGTGGTCTCTACCAGAACGCCAACGTCACCTACCTCGGGACGGTCATCGGCCGCGTCGACTCCGTGACCCTCAAGCCCGGCCACGTCGTCGCGGAGATGCACTTCGAGTCGAACGCGGATGTGCCCGGGAACGTGCGTGCGCAGATCCGCAGCGTTTCGGCGATCGGCGAGCAGTTTGTCGAGTTCGTTCCCGACGGCGAGCCAGCCGGTCGGCTGACCGACGGCACGGTCTTCCCTACGGACAGGGTCGACATGCCCCAGGGCATCGGCCCGGTCCTGGACCAGGCGACAGTATTGATGGCGTCGATCGATGACGTGAAGATGCGCCGCGTTATCTCCGAGGCGTTCGACGCGTTCAACGGGTCGGAGCGCGACCTCAGGCAGTTCCTCGACTCCGCGCAGTTGTTGCTCGACGAGGCCCAGAGCAACTCCGGGGTCACCCGCCAGCTCATCGAGGACGCCGAGCCGGTCCTGGATTCGCAGCTCCGCTCGTCGGACTCGATCCGGGCCTGGACCCGCAACCTCGCCGACGTCACCGACCAGCTCCGGACCAACGAGCCGCAGCTCACCTCGCTCGTCCAGCGGGGACCGGACTCCCTCGGCCGGGCGACCAGGGTCCTCAACGATCTGCAGCCGACCATGCCGGTGCTCGTCGCCAACCTGGTGAGCGTCGGCGAGGTCGGGGTGGTCTACAACCGGTCGATCGAGCAGTTGCTCGTGATCTACCCGGCCCTGGTGTCCTCGCTCATCACCGCCATCAACGGGGCGAAGGACGACGGGGAGATCAAGGTGGACTTCAACCTCCAGATCAACGAGACCCCGCCGTGCACGACCGGCTTCCTGCCGGCCGAGCAGCGCCGGTCGCCCGCCGATCTGTCGGTCCCGCCCCTGATCAACGGCATCTACTGCAAGGTCCCCCAGGACTCCCAGGTGACAGTCCGCGGTGCGCGCAACCTGCCGTGCATGGAGTTCCCGGGTCGCCGCGCGGCCTCGCCCGAGGAGTGCAGGTCGAACGACTACACCCCCGAGGGGCACAACCCACCCGACACCAGTGAGGTCGGTCCGCCCGGGAACAACCCGAACGCGTACAACGTCGAGCCGTCGTCGACCACCGGCGAGCGGGAGATCCGCACCTCGGCGGCGATGTATGACCCGGTGACGGGCGAGTACCTCGGTGCCGACGGCAAGACGTATCGTCAGTTGAACCTCGGCACGGCGGCTCGCCTGCCGGCTGACGCCAGCCTCACCGACGTCATGACGAACGGAGTGACCTAGCCCGTGTCATCGCAGTCCTCGAACGATCGGGAACAGCCCGACCGCGCGGGGCGGGGCGGCCTCACGCCGCTGGCCGTCATCGCCGCCCTGTCCCTCCTCGCCGCACTGGTCACGGGGGGACTCTGGCTGTCCGAGGGGGGGAAGGCGGCGTCGGTCCGCGCCGACCGCGCCTCCGCCACCGAGCTCGACCTGGCCTACCGAGACTTCGCCACGGAGGTCATGACCCATCTGATGACGATCCGCCAGGAGACGCTCTCCGAGGACGTCGATCGGATCGTGGGAATGATCGAGGGTGACTTCTCGGAGCAGTTCGCGCCGCGTCGTGACTCCTACGAGGAGGTCGTCCAGACCACCGAGGTGGTGGCGGACGGTGTCGTCTCCGCGTCCGCGGTCGAGAGGTCCTACCCCGACCACGCGGACGTGATCATGGCGATCGATCAGACCATCGGCAATCCCAAGTCCCAGGAGGACCAGGATCGGCAGTACCGCGTCCGCGTCACGGTCAACCGCCACGACGACGGCGAGATGAAGGTCTCGGGGGTGAACTTCATCCCATGAGCACCGACGACACCACACCCGACGCTCCCGACGTCCGCGCCGCCCGTCGTGCGCAACGCGAGGCCGAACGGGCCGCGCGGGCGCAGCGCAAGGCTGACGCGGCACGTGAGCGCGCCATGGAGGCGGCCCGGGTGGGCGGCCTCTTCGAGGGGATGGAGGCCATGCCCCGTGGCGAGGCCACGTCTCCGGGCACCACTCCGACCCCGACCCCGACTGCCACGCCAGGGACGGCACCGACCACCGGTCCCGGACAGGCTGCTCCCGAGCGGCCCACCACGGCGGAGCCCATGGACCCTGACCGGCGACGCCGGCTGATGGCGATCCTCGCCGTGGCCTCGGTCCTCCTGCTCGTGTTCTCCGGAATCGCCACCTGGCGCTATCTCGAAGCACGGGACGCCACCGCGGTCGAACAACAGGTGGCCTCCGCCCCTGTGCAGGCCACCGACGCGGCGCGCGACATCGTCACGCAGATGTTCACCTACGACCACCGGACGGTCGACGCCGAACTCGCGGCCGTGCGGGAGCGGCTCACCGAGCCGGCCCTGACCGAGTTCGTGGACCAGTCCATGCCCACCGTGGCGTCGGCGGCCAAGCAACAGGAGGCCAGCGTCTACGCGACCGTGGCCGCCGCCGCGCCGCAGGAGGTCGAGGACGCCGACAACGTCACGGTCCTGGTGATGCTCAACCGGATGGTGTCGACCAAGGAGGCGCCCGAGGCGGCCAGCTCCGCATCGAGGTTGAGCCTGCAGATGGTCCGGGTGGACGGGGCGTGGAAGCTGGGCGAGCTCAACGCCCTGTGACGGGCTCGGATCCTGTGGCGGGCTCGGATGTGGCGTCGAGGGTCTCGAAGAACCGGCGTGCCCACGCGTGGACGTCGTTGCCCAGCACCTGGCGGCGCAGCGCCCGCATCCGCCGGCGACGGTCGTCTTTCGGCTCGGTCACGGCCGCCATGATCGCGTCCTTGACCCCTTCCAGGTCGTGCGGGTTGCACAGGTAGGCCTGGCGGAGTTCGGAGGCGGCGCCGGCGAACTCGCTCAGCACGAGAGCCCCCTCGCCGTCGGTGCAGGAGGCCACGTATTCCTTGGCCACCAGGTTCATCCCGTCCCGCACCGGCGTGACCAGCATGACGTCCGCGGCCACGTAGAAGGCCGTGAGCTCGGACTTGGGCACGGGCCGGTGGATGTAGGTCACCACGGGGTGCCCG
>JBKBUP010000418.1:0-593 GCA_046289795.1 Dietzia sp.
CGCCGCGACGTTGACGTGATCGGGGCTCAGCTCCCCCCCGACGACCGGGGCAGGCAGCTCGGACGGATCGGCCTCGGAGAACCCCCCGTTGGGGCGGTCGCTCCACTGCATCGGCGTGCGCACGGCGTGCCGGCCCTCGGCGGCGAGGTTCTCCCCCATGCCGATCTCCTCGCCGTAGAACAGCACCGGGGTGCCCGGCAGGGAGAAGAGCAGGCTGTAGACCATCCGGATCCGGGCGGGGTCGTTGCCGAGCATCGGCGGCAGCCGGCGTCGGAGCCCCCTGCCGAAGAGCTGCATCTCCTCCTCCGGACCGAAGGCGGCGAAGACCTCCTCGCGCTCGGCGTCGGACAGCTTGTCGAGGGTCAGCTCGTCGTGGTTGCGCACGAAGGTGCCCCACTGGCTCTCCTTGGGGGCGACCGGTCGTTCGTCCAGGGCGGACACCAGGGCGGCGGGGTCCGACCGGGCCAGGGACAGGTAGAGCCGTTGGTTGAGGATGAAGTCGAAGCACAGGGTCAGCTCGTCGCCGTCCTCGTCACCGAAGAACCGCCGGGTCTCCTCGTAGGGCAGGTTCACCTCGCCGAGCAGTACCGCTT
>JBKBUP010000419.1:0-339 GCA_046289795.1 Dietzia sp.
AGCAACGACGACCTCTACATCGTCTACACCGGTGGCACCACCGGCTACCCCAAGGGCGTGATGTGGCGTCACGAGGACGTCTGGCGCACCCTCGGCGGCGGCATCGACTTCATGACCGGTGACCGGCTGGAGGAGCACGACCAGTCCCGCAAGGCGCTCGAGGGTGACCCGATGATCACCCTCCCGATCAGCCCGATCATGCACGGCGGCGCCCAGTGGGGCCTGCTGATGCACCTGTTCGGCGGCCACACCACGATCCTGGTGCCGACCTTCGACCCGCAGGAGATCTGGGAGATCGTCGACCGGGAGAAGGTGCAGCTGATCTTCATCACCGGCGAC
>JBKBUP010000419.1:349-592 GCA_046289795.1 Dietzia sp.
GAGGGTGGGTACGACGGGTCCTCGCTGGCGGCGGTGGCCAGCAGCGCCGCGATCTTCAGCCGGCCGATCAAGGAGCGCTGGATGGAGCGCTTCCCCAACACGTTCTTCACCGACTCCATCGGCTCATCGGAGACCGGCTTCCAGGGCACCGGCCTGCAGGACAAGGAGACGATCAGTGGCGACGGCCCGATCGTCACCGTGGGTCCCGAGACCGTGGTCCTCGACGATTCCAACCGCATCCTC
>JBKBUP010000420.1:0-577 GCA_046289795.1 Dietzia sp.
ACCCGCGACGGCGGCCGCGCGGCGACCCAGCAGCTGCTCGCCGAGCATCCCGACCTCGACGGCGTCTTCGTGGCCTCGGACCAGATGGCCGAGGAGGCGCTCAAGGCCCTCGAGGCGGCTGGCCGGCGGGTGCCCGATGACATCGCCGTGGTGGGGTACGACGACCTCGAGCTGGCGGCGCGCACCCACCCGCCGCTGACCACGGTGGTGAACCCGATGTCGGCGATGGCCGAGCAGGCCGTGGCGATGCTGCTCGACCTGCTGGCCGGGCGGCCGGTCGACTCGCCGCTGATCATGGACACCGGCCTCGTCGTCCGGGAGTCGGCCTGACCGCGTGACGGGCAGCCGGCGCCGTCAGCCGGCGAGCGCCTTCTCGATGTCGTCGGCGATCTGCTCCGGCTTGGTGGTCGAGCCGTAGCGCTTGATCACCTGGCCGTCGCGGCCGACGAGGAACTTGGTGAAGTTCCACCTCACCTTGTCGCCGAGCAGGCCGCCCTTCTGGGTGCGCAGCCACTGGTAGAGCGGGTGCGCGTCGGGCCCATTGACGTCGATCTTGGCGAACATGGGGAAGGACACC
>JBKBUP010000421.1:0-575 GCA_046289795.1 Dietzia sp.
GCTGCGGCGCCGCGAGCGGCTGGCGAAGCGACGGTGCGTGACGCACTGACCCACACGCGCCGCGCGCTGAGCCACGCACCGACGCACGCGCGGCGGGCGCAGCGGGGACGAACGCGCGCAGGGGGAGACGGAGCAGATGGCGCGAGAGGACGCGATGGCGCGGCGTGTCCGTCACGCGCAGATGATGCACCTGCTGCGTGAGCGCTGGTGCATGCGCGACGAAGACCTGGCCGCGCGTGACATACAGACGGCGGAGCGGCTGGCGCGGGAGGCGGATGAGGAGCTGGCAGCGCAAAAGGAGGCGCAGTCAGCGATGCTGCTGGCCATGAGTTCCGGGGGAGGGCGTGCTGCAGCCGGGGCGGCGGGCGCGGCGGGCGCGGCGGGCGCAGCGGCGGCGTGGGCGGAGGAGGCAGCGGAGGATGACGCAGGTGGTGACGTCACTGATGACGGTGGCAGCGAGGCTGGCAGCGTGGCGGAGGAGCTGCGCGAGAATCCGCAGCACGAGCGCACATCCCCCGCGCGCCTGCCGCGCGGACGCACGCACGGACGCACGCCGTCGCCCTCCCCTGCGCGCC
>JBKBUP010000422.1:0-572 GCA_046289795.1 Dietzia sp.
CGAAATCTCCTTTGTCTCCAACGGCCTCGTGGCCAAGGGCGACAGCTATGAGCTGACCGGCGACCTGACCATCAAGGGCGTCGCGAAGCCGGTGACGGTGGAGTTCGAGCAGACCGGCTCCGCGCAGGACCCGTTCGGCAACATCCGGGTCGGATTCGAGGGCTCGACCCGGATCAACCGCAAGGACTGGGGCCTGACCTGGAACGCCGCCCTCGAGACCGGTGGCGTCCTGGTCAGCGAGAAGATCAAGCTCGACTTCGACATCTCGGCGATCCGCAACGCCTGATCCCGACGGCTCCACCCTGGCCCATCCGCTGTCTCAGGGTGGGGTCAGCTGGGCACGCCGGCGCCGCAGATAGGCCCGCTCGGCCTCGTTGCCCGCGGCCGCGATCGCCGCGTCGTACGCCGCGACCGCGTCCGCGCTGCGACCCAACCGGCGCAGCAGGTCCGCGCGGGTCGCATGCCAGGGGTGGTACGCCGTGAGCTCGAGGCGGTCGACCGCGGCCAGGGCCACCTCGGGCCCGTCGAGCTCGGCCACCGCGACCGCGCGATTCAGCGCGACGATCGGCGTG
>JBKBUP010000423.1:0-570 GCA_046289795.1 Dietzia sp.
CAGGCGCCGGTGGTCCCGCACATGGGCTGGAACACCGTCGCGCCCCCCGGCGAGACCACGCTGTTCGCCGGCATCGAGGATCAGCGTTTCTACTTCGTGCACTCCTACGCCGTGCGCGACTGGTCGCTGGTGACCCACGGCCGGACCCGGGCACCCCTGGTCACCTGGGCCGAGCACGGCGGTGACCGGTTCGTCGCGGCGGTCGAGAACGGCCCGCTGTCGGCCACCCAGTTCCACCCCGAGAAGTCCGGAGACGCGGGCGCCGCCCTGCTCCGCAACTGGGTCGCGTCGTTGTGACGCTCCCGTCCTCCCCGTCGAAAGGTCCCCATGTCCGTCGCTGCCCCTGATCACCTCGAGCTGCTCCCTGCCGTCGACATCGCCGGGGGACAGGCCGTCCAGCTGGTCCAGGGGGTGGCGGGGTCCGAGAAGCGCTTCGGCGACCCGATCGAGGCGGCGCTGCGCTGGCAGCAGGCCGGTGCCGAGTGGCTGCACCTCGTCGACCTCGACGCAGCGTTCGGGCGCGGTGACAACAGGGAGCTGCAGGCGCGGATCGTCGGGGCGCTGGACATC
>JBKBUP010000424.1:0-570 GCA_046289795.1 Dietzia sp.
CAGCTGGACTGACGCCCACAGGCCGAGCGGCCCTCACTCCTCCGAGGGTGGCAGATCACCCGCGATCTCGTCGCTGGGCTCCCCGTCCTCCGCCGTCTCCGGCGGGCCTTCGGTCTCGGCCTCCTCCTCGTCGACCCTCTCCATGATCTTGATGATCTCCGACCGATCGGTCACCGAGGGATAGCCCCAACCGGGCTGGTAGCCGTAGACCTCCTCCAGCATCCGGCCATCGGCGAGCGTGTCGAGCAGCTCCACGGAGTTCGGTCCGATCAGCCCCGGATGCTGTACGCCGCAGGTCTCGGCCACCTTGAGCAGGTCGCGGCGCAGCGTGCTGACGTAGTTGGCGACCCGATCACCCTTGGAGACCGGGTCCAGACCCCGGGCCAGCCACTGGTTCTGTGTGGCCACCCCCGTGGGACACCCTCCGGTGTGGCACTTCTGGGCCTGGATGCAGCCCGCGGCGAGCATCGCCTCGCGGCCCACGTTGACCAGGTCGGCACCCAGTGCGAAGGCGGCGATCGCGTTGTCCGGCAGGCCCAGCTTGCCCGCACCGATGAAGGTGACGTCCTC
>JBKBUP010000425.1:0-566 GCA_046289795.1 Dietzia sp.
TGGAGGCGGTGGAGGCGGTGCTGGCGGCGGAACAGAGCGCCCTGCAGGATCCGCCCAGCGGCAGCGCGCCGCCTGTGGCACATGTTCACGGCGGCGCTGCTGGAGCTGCTGGCGCTGCTGGCGCTGCTGGCGCTGCTGGCGCTGCTGGCGCTGCCGGCACTGCCGACGCGGCTGCCACTGTTGGCCGCACTGAGGACACTGCCGGCGCTGTCGGTGCCGCTGTCGCTGCTGGTAGCGCTGCTGCTGCCGGCGCCGTGGTGCGGCCCGCCCACACACCCCATGTCACGCGATGCATCGCCACGTCTCGCCGGCGCCTCTGCCGCGCCCGCTGGCGCTGCTGCCGCCGGCGACCATGACCCGCGCGCGCTGCGCCCGCGGGCAAGCTCTGTGGCCGAGAGCGCCACGCCCCAGCTGGCCGCCGCCGCCGCCGCCGCCGCGGGCCTGCTGAGCCAAGCCTCCGCCTCCGCCGCCTCGCGCGCTACGCCGGTGCTGGCGTGGCTGACCGCGGGCGCCGCGATGGAAACGGTGTTCCAAACGCTGCTCAGCATGCCCCTGGCTGCCTGCCC
>JBKBUP010000426.1:0-562 GCA_046289795.1 Dietzia sp.
CGTACCCCTCCATGGCTTGCAGCTGAGACAGCAGCATGCGGCGCGCAGAAGTGACGGAGCCGTCCACGACCTCCTGCTGCCCCAGCTGGATGCCCACGCCCCACAGCGCCACAGCGATGAGCGGCAGCAGCGTGAAGCACGTGGAGCGCAGCACAAAGGAGGAGGAGTCCCGATGGCGCCGGCTCCGCTCCGTCACCTGCTTGTGCGCTTCCGCCCCCATGACGTGCTGCCAGTCCACGCCCTCCACGTCGTCTGGCCCGCTCATGTCCGGTTCGATGCGCATCACCGTGGCCTCCGCCATGGACTGCGCCCGAGTGGACAGCGCGTTGCCTCGCTGTTCGCCCTCCGCCTCTGCCTCCGCCTCTGCCGCCGCCGCCATCGCCTGTGGTGCGCGTGACTCGGGGCGCCGGCCCTGGCTGCCTGCCCGCCCGCCCGCGCTGGCGTCGGTGGCGGCGCTGGCGGGGCGGGGGCGAATGGGGGAGTGCAGCCTCTTGGCGCTCGCCTGCGGCGGCGCCTGCTCTGCCTCCGACAGATCCGTCGCGGTGCTCAGCCTGTCACTCCC
>JBKBUP010000427.1:0-558 GCA_046289795.1 Dietzia sp.
AGGGACGCGAGCGAGATCGTGTCGGCCTCGGGGTAGGTGAAGGCGACGTGGTCGAACTCCACCTTGGCCGAACCACGCGGCAGGTCCTGGGCGTCACCGCGCTCGGTGATCGTGGACGGCAGGTCGAGGACCTCGAAGACCCGCTCGAAGCTGACCAGCGCGGTCATCAGGTCGATCCGCACGTTGGAGAGCCCCTGGAGGGGTCCCAGCAGCCGCAGCAGGAGGGTGCCGAGCGCGATCATGGTGCCCACGCTCAGCTCCCCCTGGATGGCCAGGTAGCCACCGACGCCGTAGACCAGCGCCGTGGCCAGCGCCGGGACCAGCATCATCGTCGCCCCGAAGATCCTGGTGATCAGAGAGATCCGCACCCCGAGGTCGCGCACCACCGCGGCCTTGGTGGCGAACAGCTCGTCCTCCTCGCCGCGTCGCCCGAACAGCTTGAGCAGCAGCGCCCCACCCACGTTGAAGCGCTCGGTCATCACGTTGCCCATGTCGGCGTTGCCGTCCATCTGGCGCCGGGTCAGGGTGCTGAGGCGGTTGGTCACCCAGCGTGAGACG
>JBKBUP010000042.1:0-15831 GCA_046289795.1 Dietzia sp.
CGGGCCTTCCGAGAGGATCGCCACCCGCGGCCGCTGTTCCACGCCGCCCTCGAGGTCTTCACCGAACAGGGCCGTCATGTCATCGAGATGGCACCGGCCTGGGGGCCCCTCAGCGGGTCGAGCGGGGTCGTGGCCACCGGTCCGGTCGGCCTGTCCTGGCTGGGGCGGTCGCGAGTGTTCCGCTACGAGGTCCGCTGCCTGCGCGGGGGCGAGATCCCCGACCGCGCGTGGGCTCTCACGCCACCCACTCTGTTCCCGCTCACAGCTCCCGAGGCCGAAGCTCTGCTCGGTCGTGTCGCCGTGGTCCCGCGGCACACGTGGGGACGAGATGCGCTGGGCACGGGCGAGATGTGGAACTCCAATTCGCTGGTGTCCTGGCTGCTGCAGACCTCGGGTATCGACGCATCAGACCTGATCCCGCCCGACGGCGGATCCGCACCCGGATGGTCGGCAGGCATCGAGGCCGCACGAGCCACGCCCCGGTAGACCGCCATTCAAAGACGCACGCACTGTAGGACGAGCGGACATGCCGGTGGCGAGCCTCCTCAGGCCCGGGCGGTCTCGTCGTGGGCGAACCGCCACAGCCGCTCCGCGATCGCGGGGTCCGAGGCCTCGGCACTCCGGCCGATGAGCGTGGGCATCCCCCGGAGATTCCGCAGCGCGTCCGGGCCGGTGTAACTGCACGGAGGTAGCGGCCGGGTGGCGGCGAACATCGTGGTGAGCGCCGCCTGGGACGCGGGCTGGGCGAACACCGAGCAGACGCCGGTGATCATCGTGTCGACCACAGCGTTCCCGCTGGCGTTGGAGATGCCGGTCGCCGCCCACCCGGGGTGGGTGAGCTGCACGTCCACCCCTGGCACCGCGGCCTCGGCACGGCCGTCCCGCAGTCGCTGGTCCAGAGCGAGCCCCCACAGCATGTCTCCGAGCTTCGACTGGGCGTAGGCCGCCGCGGGGGTCCACCGACGTCGGTGGAAGTGGGGGTCGTCGAAGTCGAAGGTCGCGGCCTTGTGCGCGTTGGAACCGACGATCACCACGCGACGGCGCACGCACGGGAGCACGAGGTCGGTGAAGTGGAACGGCCCGAGCACGTTGACGCCGAGCAGCATCTCGAACCCGTCGACGGTCTCGCGGCGCCGCGGCGTGATGGCGCCGGCGTTGTTGACCAGCACGTCGATCGGCTCGGGCTCCCCGCTGCGCAGCTCGTCCGCGGCGCGCCTCACGCTCTCCAGCGACGCCAGGTCCAGCTCGACGGCCCGCGACGGGCCCGGGAGCGCCTCCGCGACCTCGCGTCCCCGGGAGGTGTCCCGCACCGCGAGGATGACCCGGGCGCCGCGGTCTGAGGCCGCGCGGGCTGTCTCCAGACCGACACCACTCGTCGCCCCCGTGATGAGCCACGTCTGGCCGGTCAGGTCCGGGATCTCGATACTCTTCTGCGCCACGGGGCACAGGTTACGTGCCACCTATGTGCCCGCCGGCAGCCTGATGAGCGGCCCGAACTGCGGTGGAGTCGACACGCCCCGGCTTATTCTCCGGTCATGCGCTCCTTCGCCACCCGTTCCCGCCGTCCGCTGGCCTCGGCGGTGGCAGCCCTCGTCGTCGTCACCTCCGCGGTCCTGGCGCCGGGCACCGCATCAGCCCAGCCGGCACCGCGGTGGTCCGGACTGGACACCCGCCACTGGGACCGGCCGATCCCGGCGCCCGGCGTCCCCGCGACCACCGTCGCGCTGGATCCCTCGCTGTCACTGCGGGAGGCCGGGCGGGCCGTGCGGTCCGCGTACGGGACGATCGACCAGCACGGGCGCCCCGCGATCGCCACCTCGGCGGTGTTCCTGCCGCACGGCACTCCCCCGCCGGGCGGATGGCCCGTGGTGGCCTGGGCGCACGGGACCACCGGGTTGGGCGACGACTGCGCACCGTCGACGCACCCGCGCTCCGAGCGTGACGCCGACTACCTGGGCCACTGGCTGCGGCAGGGGTACGCCGTGGTGGCGGCGGACTATGTGGGCCTCGGCACGCCGGGCCTGCTCAGCTACCTGAACGGGCAGGTCGCCGCGCGCGGGATCATCGACGCGGTCAGTGCCGCGCACGCCGACGGGCTCCCGCTCTCCCCCAAGTGGGGGCTGGTGGGCCAGTCGCAGGGCGCGGGGGCCGCGCTGGTGACCGCCACGCGCGCCACCGAGCTGGGCGCGCCCGCGGGGCTGGACTACCGCGGCGTCGTGGCCACCGGTGCCCCCGCCAACCTCGAGCACCTCTTCCAGTGGGGCGGACCGGGCTTCCCGCCGGTGTCGCTGCCCACCGGTCTCAACCTCTACGCCCTCTACATCCTCGCCGGCCTGCGCGACCAGCACCCCGAGTTCGAGCTCGACCGGTTCCTCACGCCGCGAGGCCGCCAGATGGTCGATGCCGCTGAACACCTCTGCTACGACGGCATGCGCGAGGCGGTGGGAGATTTCCAGATCTCCCAGGCGCTGACCAGGCCGGTCAAGGACATCCCGGACGTCTACGGCCACCTGGCCCGATACATGGGCACCCCGGCGGCGGGCTACGACCGACCCGTCTTCCTGGGACAGGGCCTGCTGGACCTGGACGTGCCCGCACCCTCCGCCCTCTCGCTCGCGGCGGAGATGACCCTGAACCAGCAGCCGCTCGAACTACACGTCTATCCGGACCGGGACCACAGCGGAACGGTCTACGCGGCGACGCCGGACGCCACCACGTTCCTGGACCGGGTGATGGGCTGACGAGAATCCTGCATCTGGACACGCTGTCAACATCCAGGAGGACATCGCACGCGGCAGCAGCCGGTCGAAGCCATATCAACGATGTGACGGAACCCACAATCGTTATCGACTTGTCACCTGAGAATTTTCCCGTATCGTTCTCGCCATCGCCGCGCGGGGATGTTCTGGGACTCCCCGCGCGGCTGACTTAATTTCGCCGACGGCCGCATTTCGGCCGACGCCGCAGTCTCTAGAACGTGTTCTAGTATCGTGGCTCCCATGAGCGCCCTCGACTTCGAGTCCACCAGCAAGACCATCACCGCCGGCCGCTTCGAGCTGCACTTCCACGAGGCGGGAGAACAGAGCGTCACCGAACCGGAGAGCGCGGTCCCGGTCCTGTTCCTCCACGGCTCCGGACCCGGCGTCACCGCGTGGTCCAACTTCGCCGGCAACTTCCCCGTCTTCGCCGATCGCTTCCACACGATCCTGCTGGACATGCCGGGCTTCGGCAAGAGCTCCGACCTCGAGTGGGAGAAGGCCTATCCCCTGATCGCCGCCGAGGCGATCGACGCGTTCTGCGAGGCCAAGGGCATCGAGAAGGTCGACATCATCGGCAACTCGATGGGCGGCAACGTCGCCTGCGAAACCGCCCTGGCCTACCCGGGCCGCGTCCGCAAGATGGCCCTCATGGGACCCGGCGGCCTGGCGGCACCACTGTTCACGCCCGAACCGAGCGAGGGCTCGCGGCGCCTGTTCGACTTCCTCGCCAAGCCCTCCGACGAGTCCATGGCCGCCTGGGTCGACACGATGGTGGGCAACAAGAAGGTCGTCTCCGACGAGTTGATCCGCGCACGGACCGAGGCCGCCACCGCCCCGGGTGCCGTCGAGCGGATGTACGCCATCTTCGGCTCGATCCTCAAGCCCGAGAACGCCTACACGCCGCTCTACGCCCGGGCCTCCCAGATCCGCCAGGAGACGCTGCTCATCTGGGGTCGCGACGACCGCATGCTCCCCTACGAGCAGGCGCACTTCGCGTTCCGGCAGCTACCCCGCGCCGAACTGCACGCCTTCTCGCGCTGCGGCCACTGGGCGATGATCGAGCAGAAGGACAAGTTCGAGCGCCTGGTGATCGACTTCCTGCTCAACTGACTTCGACAGCCCGGGAAATCCGCTACTCCGCCTCCGGATCCGCTACCCCAATCGGCGTAGCGGATCCGGAGGCGGAGTAGCGGATTTCGAGGGAGGGCCGCCGGAGAGGCCAGGAGGCGGGCGGGGCTCCGCTAGCCTCGGCCCATGAGCGAGACGCCCCAGCCCGAGCCAGACCAGCCGGCGTCCGACCGGCCCGAGTCAGACCAACCCGCGTCAGGCCCGCCCGCGTCCGTCGACCCGCGGACCGGCGAGGACCTGTCCTGGAAGAGCACCCCGGTCGCGATAGTCCTGCTCGACCGCCCCGCACCCGGTCACCGCGAGGTCGGCGAGCTCCTCGCCGAGATCTTCGAGGGCTCCTACGAGGTCGATCCGGGAACGGACGACGATCCCGCGACCGGCGTGTACATCGAGGACGCCACGGTCGTCGCCACCCCGCTCGACGGGCCCGTGGCCGACGGCGAGGCGTCCCGGTACACCGAGAACCTGGCCATCTGGAACGGCGGGGAGGGCGTGGTGGACACGCACCGGTCCCAGGTCGTCGTGGCCGCCTTCCGACTCGGCCCGGTGGGGGACGACGGCGAGCCGACCGAACCCGAGTACCTGGACCCCCGACTCGACACGCTCCGGTGCGAACTCGCGGTGGCCACGGTGACCGCCGCGTTGACCGCCCTGCCCGGCGCGATCGCGGTGAGCGTCGGCGGCGCGGCGACCACCCTGCCGGCCGGCCCCTACCGCGATCTCGTCACCGGCAACCCGCTCCCGGTGCCGGCGCTCGTGGGGGTCCGGGCGGGCATGCAGTCCGAGACCACGTCGTGCGTCTACACCAGTGGGCTCGGGCGCTTCGGCCGCCTGGACCTGGAGCGGCTCGACGTCGCCGGACCCCCGGGGGCCGCCTACGGGCAGATGTGCAACCTGGTCGCTTACTCGCTGGGCTCGGGCACCGTGTTCCAGCCCGGCCAGGCCCTCGAGGTGGGTGGGCCGCAACCGCTGCTCACCACCATCGAGACCTCCCCGTTCACCGGACAGCAGGTACTGCGCCTCACGCCCGGCTGAGCCCGACCGCCGTCACGGCCGCCGGCGGTTGGTCCGCTCCACCACCAGCCGCGTGGTGGCGGCGAGCTGGAACGGCCGGACGACGGGCTCGATCCGGCTGGTGAGCCGTTCCTTCTTGAGCTTGGCGATCACGCTGCGCACCAGTTCGGGCAGGGGATTGCCCGAATGGTCGACCAGTGGGTAGACACGGACCTCCGGGGCCACCCGCGCCATCTCGACGATCGCGTCGACGTGATCCTCCGGGCTCATCCGGTCCGCGTACGTGAAGAGCAGGTGGGAGCACAGGACCAGGTCCGCCGAGTCGGAGGCCAGCGGCAGATCCGGCAGGGCTCCGGCGATGTATCGACCGGGGGCGGCCTCGAGATCCGCGAGCATCAACTCGGCCGCGGTCCGTCGGACGGATTCGTGCCCGACCACGCCGCCCCGGACGTCCCAGTCGTATTCGAGGTCGCGGGCATGCGAGTGTGCGATCGACCTGTCCAGGTCCGCGAGGACACGGGTCCGCAGGTCGCAGCCCCCGAGCGCATACTGCGGGTCCACCGCGATCGCGTCACCACCGGTGGCGCAGATCTCCGCCACGGCGCTCGCCGCCCCGCCCGGGCAGTCGACGATCCGACCGCCGAGATCCGCCTCATCGAGGTCGAACATGTCGGTGTACTCCCCCAGCGAGCGAGCGCTCACCAGGACGTCCGACTCCGTCAGCGGTAGGTGGATGGTGCGGGGACTTGCGGTCACCTGGACGTTCTCCTCGATCAGGGGCGGGCTCGGTCGATCTGAGCCGCAGGGGTCTTCGATGCCGACCCGTGGTCCGGTGTGGACCGTCCTTCCGACGAACGATCGGCCCACCCGTTCCCGGTGGGCCCGTGACATGCGTACTACGCCGATACGGCGTGGGCGGCGCGGATCCACTCGGGGTCTCGTCGCCAACACATGAGCACGTCTTTCTGCACGGCGTCACGGTAACAGCGACCTCCGACACCGGCCACCGATTCATTTCCCCTGAACCGAACCCGCTGCTCCCGACAATGTAGTGACCTGGACCACCAGCAGAACGGACACACGTTATAGTTTTGTCAAGCGCGATACGCAGGCAGTGTCGTTCCCGCAGCATCGCTACCACTGGAGAACACGTGAGATCACCGTCATCCGACCGGGCCACCACTCCCGGCCTGTCCACCCTCGCCGGGGCGCTCGCGCTCGGACTGGTCGTGGCCCTGGCGCCGGCTCTCGCGACCGGTGCGGGCCCGGTGGCTGCCGCGCAGGGTTCGTCCAACGCACCGGACCGGGCCGCGTTCTACACCCCACCGGCGGAGTTGCCCGCGCAACCGGGCGCCGTGATCCGCAGCGAACCCATGACCATCACGCCGAGCGTGCCGGACCTCGTCGCGGGCGGAGCGCTGCCGGCCGACGCACAGCGGATCATGTACCGCTCCACGGGCGCGGCGGGCGGGCCGATCGCCGTCACCGGCACCTACCTGCAGCCCAAGGCCCCGTGGACCGGTCCCGGCCCGCGCCCGCTCGCCGTGGTGACGCCCGGCACGCAGGGGCAGGGCGACCAGTGCGCGCCCTCCAGGTCCATGGAGGTCGGGCTCAGCGTCCAGACCGCCCCGCTCTCGATGGCGGCCGGGTACTCGCTGATCGACGCGTACTCGATGCTCGCCGAGGGCTTCGCCGTCGTCGTCACCGACTACGAGGGTCTGGGCACGCCCGGCCACCACCCCTACGTCAACCGCGACTCCCAGGGCCGCTCGGCCCTGGACGCCGCCCGCGCGGCGGTGCGGTTGGCCGGCACCGACCTCGCCCCCGACTCCCCCACCGTGGTGAGCGGGTACTCGCAGGGCGGCGGCGCGGCGGCGGCTGCCGCCGAGATGCAGCGGGAGTACGCACCGGACCTCAATCTGGTGGGCATCGCCGCGGGCGCCCCGCCGTCGGACATGCTCGGCACGCTCGATCGCGTCGACGGTGGCGTGCTCACCGGCGCCGTCGGCTACGCCATCAACGGGATCCTGGAGGTGCACCCCGAGCTGCGACCGGCGTTCGACCGCCAGCTCAACGACGAGGGCCGACGCTTGCTCGAGGTGACGAGTGGCCAGTGCGTCGCCGAGACCGCGTTCGCCTACGGCCTGCGCCGCACCAACGAGTTCACCGTGCACGGCAACTCGCTGGCCGACGCCGCCCGGTCCGAGCCCGAGATCCTGCGGGTCCTCGAGAGCTACAACCTCGGCAAGGTGGCCCCCACTGTCCCCGCGCTGGTCCTGATCGGCCGCAACGACGACGTGGTCCCGCACCACACCGCGGTCGACCTGGTCCGGAACTGGTGCGCCCAGGGCACCGTCGTCGAGCTGCGCACGGCCGAGCTACCCGCTCTCGCGCCGGGCCTGGTGATCGACCACGCCCTCCCGATGCTGGCCGAGCGCGCCACCAACGCGCGGTACCTCATGGACCGCGTGCACGACCGGCCCGCACCGAACTCCTGCGGAACGGTCTGACACCAGCCGCCTGACCCGCGGTCGGACGCGACGAGGGGCCCGCCGGAGCGAGCCCCTCGTCCAGGTCAGGGCAGGTTGTGGTGGAAGGCCTGCTCCTGGGCGAGGCGGTCGATCCGCCAGCCCTCATCTGTCCGGACGAACTCGAGCAGGTACCAGAGCCCGTAGAAGAACACCTGCTGGTCCTTCTCCGACACCGGCTTGAGCGCCATCGGGTTAAAGCACATGCAGCGCCCGGTCGCGGCGTCACCGTCCAGCGACACCTCGAGGTTGCCCATGAGGTGCTGGGTGGACGCGAAGATCGGCAGCATCTCGGCCAGCCAGGTCCGCACCGCCGGATAGTCGTCCGCGGGGCCCCCCGACGCCTCGTAGCTCACCCGCGCGTCCGGGGTGAACACCCGGTCCAGACCATCGAAGTCGCGGGCGTCGATACAGGTCGCGTACCTGGTCACCAAGTCCTGTAGGTCCCAGCGATCGGACAGCTCGACCAGTGTTCGACTCATGCTCACTAGGCTAACGTGGCCCGCATGCAGTTCGAGCAGGAATACCGCGCCCGCCAGGCGATAGAGCAGCTCAAATACCGGTACTGGCGGGCCTGCGACGCCAAGAACCCGGAGGGGTTCCGGGCGTGCTTCGTGGCCGAGGGCGGCATCCTGGACTTCGGCCCGCTCGGCCGCACCGACCCGGACACGATGGTCGACCTCTTCCGGCGGATCGCACTCGCCACCGCCGACGACGGCGGCCCGCGGATCCTCGACATGCACCACGGCCTCATGCCCTCGATCACCATCGAGGAACCCGGGCCCGGCGGACCGCCGCACCGCGCCACCGGCACCTGGACCCTGCAGTTCCGACAGGTGGATCGCGAGAACGGCACCGAGACCCTCTCCACGGGCGAGTACTCCGATGTCTACGTACTCGAGGAGGGGCACTGGGTGATGTCCGAGTGCCTGTTCACGCCGGGCTGGTCGGTCACGCGCACTCTCGACAGCGCGACCGTGACCCACCCCGAGGTCGACATCGTCCCCGGGTCCGCGACCGCCGGGGCCGACTCGTGACCGCGGGCGTCGCCCTGGTCACCGGTGGGAGCCGAGGCGTGGGCAGGGGCGTGGCCACCGCGCTCGCCGAGGCCGGCTGGACCGTGTACGTCACCGGACGCTCGGCCGAGAGACTGCAGGCCACGCTCGACGCGGCGGAGGGCGCTCCCGGGGAGGTGCGCGCCGTGGAGTGCGATCACGCCGACGACGAGCAGATCGTCGCCACGGTCGCCCGCGTCGCCGCGGAGGCAGGGCGCCTGGACCTGCTGGTCAACAACGTGTGGACCAACCCCAAGGGCTTCATGGGTTTCAACGGGAAGTTCTGGGAGCGGCCCGCCGGTGACTGGGACGCGCTCATGGGGATCGGGCTGCGCGCGCACTACGTCGCCAGCTGCGAGGCCGCCAAGGTGATGGTCCCGCAGGGGTCGGGCCTGATGGTCAACATCTCGTCCTTCGGGTCGCGCTCGCCGTTCCACACCGTGCTCTACGGCATGAGCAAGACCGCCCTGGACAAGATGGCCTCGGACATGGCCCACGAGCTCGCCGGCACCGGGGTGTCCACCCTGTCGCTGTGGCTCGGCCTCATCCGCACCGAGCTCATCCTGTCGCTGGGGATGGAGGACTTCAACGGCTTCCCCCTGGATCGAGCCGAGGATCCGACTTTCGTCGGCCGTGTGATCGCGGCCCTGGCCGACGATCCATCGCTTCCCCGGTTGAGCGGGTCCACGATCATCACCGCCGAGTACGGGCGCGAGCACGGTGTGAGAAACGACGACGGCGAGGTGCCGCTGTCACACCGGGGCGCCTTCGGCGGGGGTCCGCTCTTCCCACCCGTGACCGACGAGCAGCTGGGGATCTCTACGGTCGACGAGGTGGCCGCGGCCGGTGGCCACAACGGATTCGTGGGGAGGTAGCCGTGTCTCCGCAGGGGATCGGTGAGTTCGACGACCCACTCGAGCGCCTCGAGCGCAACGAGCGGCAGGCCAGCCAGGCCATCCGCTACGTCCTGCTCTCCGCCTCGGCCGTCGTCATCTTCGCGGTGGCGATCGTCGCGTTCGGCGGCGGCATCGGCGAGGAGTGCACCGAACCCGGCGGCACGTGTCTGACCGCCGACCGGGTCGAGGTGGTACTCCTGCCGTTGCTGCTGTCGGTGGGCCTGTCCGTGACGGCGGGCGTCAAGACGTACCGGCGCTGGAAACAGCACATCCGATGGCGGCCGTGGCTGTTCGCCAGCTACGCCATGTGGATGATCACCACGACCTACCTCATCGGCTCGTCCTCGGCGGTGTTCGTGCAGGTGGGCTGACCGGGCCCGGTCCCGACACGCATCGCGAGTCGGGCAGGGGGCCCGTCAGGGGACGATGTTGACCATCTTCCCCGGCACCACGATGACCTTCTTGGGCGTCACCCCACCGAGGTTGGCCTGCACCTTCTCGTCGGCCAGGGCCGCGGCCTCGACAGCGGCCGGCGAGGCGTCCGCGGGCACGGTGATGCGCGAGCGCACCTTGCCCTTGATCTGCACCGGGTACTCCACGGAGTCCTCGACCAGGTAGGACTCGTCGTGCTCGGGGAACGGCCCGTGGGCCAGCGACCCCGTGTGCCCGAGCCGCGACCACAGTTCCTCCGCCAGGTGCGGGGCCACCGGTGCCACCATGAGCACCAGCGGTTCGACCACGGATCGCGGCGCTCCCGGCCCCTCGGTCGGGTAGGCCTTGGTCAAGTAGTTGACGTACTCGATGAGCTTGGCGATCGCGGTGTTGTCGCGCAGTCCCGCGTAGTCGTCGCGGACCCCGGCGATGGCCTTGTGCAGCGCCTTGAGGACGTCCTGCGGCGCCTCGTCGCCGGTCACGCGGGCCAGCCCGGTGGACTCCTCGATCACCACTCGCCACAGCCGCTGCAGGAAGCGGTGCGCCCCCACGACGTCCTTGGTGGCCCAGGGCCGGGAGGTGTCGAGCGGACCCATCGACATCTCGTACACGCGCAGGGTGTCGGCGCCGTACTCGTCGCAGATCTCGTCCGGGGAGACGGAGTTCTTGAGCGACTTGCCCATCTTCCCGTATTCCTGGAACACCTCGGGCGCGTCGGGCGATCCGTCCAGGTAGAACTTCCCGTCCCGCTCCTCTACATCCGCAGCGGGCACGTAGACACCACGCGAGTCGGTGTAGGCGAAGGCCTGGATGTAACCCTGGTTGAACAACCTGCGGTAGGGCTCCTCGCTGGTCACGTGGCCGAGGTCGAACAGGACCTTGTGCCAGAACCGCGAGTAGAGCAGGTGCAGGACCGCGTGCTCGACTCCACCGACGTAGAGGTCCACCCCGCCGGGGTCGCCCTCGCCGTGGATCTCGGGCCGCGGGCCGGTCCAGTAGCGCTCGTTCTCCAGCGCGCACAGCTCGTCGGAGTTGGTGGGGTCGATGTAGCGCAGCTGGTACCAGCTCGAACCCGCCCAGTTGGGCATCACGTTGGCGTCGCGGGTGAAGGACCGTCGACCCTGTCCGTCATTCAAATCCAGCTCGACGGTCATCCACTCGGTGGCCTTGGCCAGCGGCGGAGAAGGCAGCGAGTCGGCGTCGTCGGGGTCGAACGAGACGGGCTTGTAGTCCTCCACCTCGGGCAGTTCCACGGGCAGCAGCTCGTCGGGCAGCGCGTGCGGGACGCCGTCGGAGTCGTAGACCACCGGGAACGGCTCGCCCCAGTAGCGCTGGCGGGCGAAGAGCCAGTCGCGCAGCTTGTACTGGACGGTCCCCTCACCGGTGCCCTGGCCCTCGAGCCAGGCGATGGTGGCGGCCTTGGCCTCGTCCACCCCCATGCCGTCGAGCGACAGCCCGCCGTCGTTGGCCGAGTTCACGGCCACGCCGTCGCCCGCGTAGGACTCGGCCTGCACGTCCAACTCGCGCCCGTCGGCCGGGGCCACGACCTGCACGATCGGCAGTCCGAAGGCCGTGGCGAACTCGTGGTCGCGGGAGTCGTGCGCGGGAACCGCCATGATCGCACCGGTGCCGTAGCCCATCAGCACGTAGTCGGCCACGAACACCGGGACCTGCTCGCCGTTGACCGGGTTGACGGCGTACGCGCCGGTGAAGACGCCGGTCTTGTCCTTGTTCTCCTGGCGCTCCAGGTCGGACTTCGTGGCGGCCCGGCGGCGGTACTCCTGCACGGCCTCGGCCGGCGAGGAGTGCCCGCCGGTCCAGCGCTCGTCCACCTCGCCCTCCGGCCAGAACGGTCCGGCCAGCTCGTCGACCAGCGGATGCTCGGGCGAGAGCACCATGTAGGTGGCACCGAACAGGGTGTCGGGGCGGGTGGTGAACACCTCGATGGACCGGTCCGCCACGGCGAAGCGCACGCGCGCGCCCTGCGAGCGTCCGATCCAGTTGCGCTGCATGGACTTGACCTTGTCGGTCCAGTCCAGCCGGTCGAGGTCGTCGACCAGGCGGTCGGCGTACGCGGTGATGCGCATCATCCACTGGGAGAGGTTCTTGCGGAAGACGGGGAAGTTCCCGCGCTCGGAGCGGCCCTCGGCGGTGACCTCCTCGTTGGCCAGCACCGTGCCCAGGCCGGGACACCAGTTGACCTGCGAGTCGGACAGGTACACCAGCCGGTGCGCGTCGAGTACCTTCTCCTGCTCGGCCGCGGTCAGGCCGGACCAGTCCCGTCCGGCGAACCCGGCCGGCAGCGGGCGTGAGCCGTCCGAGAACTGATCCCGCAGCTCGGAGATGGGGCGGGCGCGGCCGGTGCGCCGGGGGCTCTCTCCGCCGTCGGTGGTGCGGGCGGGGGCGTCCGGGTCGTACCAGGAGCCGTGGATCTGCAGGAAGATCCACTGCGTCCAGCGGTAGTAGTCGGTGTCGGTGGTGGCCACCACGCGGCGGCGGTCGTGGCCCAGGCCCAGGCGACCGAGCTGGCGCTCCATGTTGGCGATGTTGGCCTCGGTGGTCACGCGCGGGTGCTGGCCGGTCTGTACGGCGTACTGCTCGGCGGGTAGGCCGAACGCGTCGTAGCCCAGGGTGTGCAGGACGTTGGTACCGAGCATGCGGTTGTAGCGGGCGAAGACGTCGGTGGCGATGTACCCCAGCGGATGGCCTACGTGGAGGCCGGCGCCCGAGGGATACGGGAACATGTCCTGCACGAAGAGCTTGTCCTCCGGCAGTGGCGCACCGTCCTCGGCCGCGAGGGGGCCGACGGGGTTGGGTGCCTCGAACGTCCCGCGCTCGGACCACTCCCGCTGCCAGCGATCCTCGATCTGGCCGGCGAGCCCGGCGGCGTACCGGTGGGCGGGCCCGGCCTGCTCGGACTGCGCCCCGGTGTCCGACTGCGCGCCGCTGTCGGGCTGCTCTGCGGTGACGGTCTCGTCGCTGCTGCTCACGGTTGTCTGCTCTCCCTGGTCCTCGCCGGTGCCCACACGCAGGCGGGGTCAAGCCTAAACCCTGGACGGGATCGGGCCACGTCAGCGTGTGGACACCTCTGCGTTCTCGCCCGAGGGCGGCGCGATCAGGCCCGGGCGGCGCGACGCCCGGCGATCAGCGCGTCGAGACTGTAGCGCCCGGCCCCGATCAGTCCGAAGACCGTCGCGGCCAGGGCGATGACGGCGACGAGCTCCCAGCCACCGTTGGTGGCGTAGACGCCGGCGCCCTGGTGGACGAAGAGGTAGGCGCCGAACATGACGACGACGACGAGGGCCGCGACGACCGGCGTGAGCAGCCCCAGGATCAGCAGGATCCCACCGACCAGCTCGACGCCGCCCGCGAACACCGCGGCGGCCTGGGCTGCCGGGATGCCGACGGAGTCGAAGAACTCGCCGGTGGCTCCGGCGCCGTTGGTGACGAGCTTCTCCCAGCCGTGGGCGATCAGGACGACACCGAGCAGCGCCCGGGTGAGGAGCAGTCCGATGTCGCGGACGACCCGCGGGACGGGCACGAGGCGGGTCTCGCCGTCGGCGGCGCGGTGTGCGGGGGTGGTCGCGGTGGTGGTTGCGGTGGTGGTCACGTTGGTGGTCCTCTCGAATCGCCCATCCCTGTGGATGATGCGTCACACACTTCTACCTCCGGCCTAGATGTCGTGTCAACTAAGGCGGTAGGGTGGGGCCATGACCGAACAGCTACTGAACGGACAGGTGCGATGGTTGACCGACGAGGAGAAGGCGCTCTGGCGCGACTACCTCGCGATCCAGGGGCGCCTGCACCTGGAGATCCAGCGCGACCTCAAGGCCACGTCGAGCCTGACGGAGCCGGAGTTCGAGGTGCTCGCGGTCCTCAGCGAGGCCGACGGACCACTGCGGATGACGGCACTGTCCGATGTCCTGCAGTGGGAACGCAGCCGGCTCTCCCACCAGGTCACCCGGATGGTCAAACGCGGACTGGTCCAGCGGACGAGTTGCCCCACCGACGGCCGGGGCGCGTTCGTCTCCGTCACCGAGGAGGGGATGCGCGAGATCGAGAAGGCCGCACCCGATCACGTCGCCACCGTGCGCCGGGAGTTCCTGGACCGGCTCAGCGAGCAGGACAAGCGCGAACTCGCCCGACTCCTCGCGCTGGTCGAAGGTCCCGCGGGCAATGGCTCGGCGGGGGATGAGGCGAATCGGAATTACCCCGCCGCGGGCGTACCCTCAGGGGCGTGAACGCAGTGCTCGTGGTGGTCGTGGTGCTCCTGGTGGGGTTCGCCCTGGTGGTCGGGGTCACCGGCCTGTTGGGTCTGCTCGGTCGACTGCCGGGCAACGGCGTCCTCGGCGTCCGCACCCCTGAGACCCGCCGCTCCCCCGAGGCCTGGACTCTCGCCAACCGGGCCGCCGGGCCCGCGCTTCTCGGCTCGAGCCTGATGCTCCTGCTCGGCGCGCTGGGCGTGGGGCTGATCGGGGGTTGGGTCGGTGGCCTCGTCGTCGTCGTCGCCCTTCTCGGTTCGCTCGCTCTGCTCAGCGTCGCCGGCCTCGCCGGATCACGCGCGGCGGCCGTGTGGGATGCCGCGCAGGACGAGGATCAGGGTGGGTGCGGCTGCGGTTCCGAGGGCGGCTGTGGCGGTCACTCCGCCGGCGACGCCGACACCTCGGACGCTCCCTGCGGGGACTCCCCCGCCGACCCCGCGGACCCGGCCGCCGACTGCGGCGTGACCGGCGGCTGCGGATCGTGCGCCCTGCAGGGCATGTGCGAATCGGAGAGCAGCACCACCCGCTGAGGACTCGCGGCGCGGCCCGACCGGTAGCCAGCTCCCACCGTTCTGCCTACGGTCAGAGGTTCACCCGACCCAGACCGTGAAGGAGCTCGCCATGGCCCAGAAGTCCACGACAGAGTCCACCAAGGACGTCGTCGACATCCTCACCGCCGACCATCGCGAGATGATCGGGCTCATCGAGATGATCGAGGACACCGCCGACCCCAAGGAGCGCCGCGCGCTGGCCGACTCCGTGATCGCCGAGGTGATGCGCCACTCCGTGGCCGAGGAGCTGTTCGTCTACCCCGAGTACGAGCGCAGCATCCCGGACGGCAAGGACGAGGTCGAGCACGACAAGGAGGAGCACCAGGAGATCGAAGTGGTGATGAAGGAGCTCGAGGGCCTGGATTCCGAGAGCGCCGGGTTCATCGCCACCGTGAAGCGCTTCAAGGAACTCCTCGACCACCATGCGGACGACGAGGAGTCCGACCAGTTCCCCAAGATGCGTGAGCACCTCACCGCCGACACCCTGGTCGACATGGGCCGGAAGGTCGAGGCGGCCAAGAAGATCGCCCCCACCCGTCCGCACCCCGGCTCCCCGCACTCCGAGCTGTTCCACATGACCCTCGGCCCCGGCGTCGGAATGGTCGACCGCCTCCGCGACGCCCTCAGCGGTCGCATCAAGAACACCTGACCGGCGCCGCCGGCGTCGTCGTCCGGTCGCTGGCCTTACCGAACAGCGCGGTGTACTGAACAGCGCGGTGTACTGAACTGCTAGGTCAGAACCCGGATCACGACGGCGGCGAGCCCGCACGCGGCCATGACCAGCACCATCACGACCAGGCCGATGTTGTAGAGGGTCTGGGTCTGCTGGACCTGACCGGCCCGGACGAAGCGGCCCACCCGTCGTTCGTGGTTGCGCTGCACCCGGAGCAGCGCGAGGAGCGGGATCACCAAGAGCAATGAGAACACCGCCGCCCACAGCCACGAGGTCTCGGCGACGAGCTTGGCCACCAGGATGATGTTGACGGTCACCACGGCCCAGGTCCGGGCCCACGACAGGCTCGTGCGCTCGGACTGCAGCCCGGCGTCGGGCGGCGTCGCCTCGGGACGCACCCCGATCCGGCGCCGCGGGGCGCTCATGCGAAGGTGCCGCCGAGGATCGCGACCAGGAGCAGAACCGCACCGATCGCGATGCCCAGCACCAGCAGGATCGATGCCTGCGGAACGGGCAACGGCTCGTTGTGGCGC
>JBKBUP010000428.1:0-556 GCA_046289795.1 Dietzia sp.
GCTCCCCGGCGTCGGCGACTACACCGCGTCGGCGATCGCCTCCTTCGCCTTCGGACGACGCCACGTGGTCCTCGACACGAACGTGCGCCGGGTGTTCGCCCGGGCGGTGGCCGGCGTCGAGTTCCCGGCCAGGTCGATCACCCGGACCGAGCGTGACCTCGCCGCCACCCTGCTCCCCGACGACGACCTGGCGGCCGCCTGGGCGGTCGCCGTCATGGAGCTCGGCGCCCTGGTCTGCACCGCCACGACCCCGGCCTGCCAGCGGTGCCCGGTGAGCGAACGGTGTGCCTGGCGGCTCGCCGGCCACCCGGCGTACGACGGGCCCCCGCGCCCCACGCAGGCCTGGGCCGGCACCGATCGCCAGGTCCGTGGCCGACTGATGGCGGTGCTGCGCGAAAGTGACGTGCCCGTCCACCGGAGCAGTCTCGAGGCCGTCTGGCCCGACGATGACCAGCGGGAGCGCTGCCTGGCCGGCCTGCTCCACGACGGGCTCGTCGTCAGGACCGGCGGAGGAACCTTCGCCCTGCCTTGACGTCGGGTGACGTCACTCCCGCCC
>JBKBUP010000429.1:0-545 GCA_046289795.1 Dietzia sp.
TGAGGTCAGTGCGACCGGTGGGCTGGTGCATCTGGGCGGTGAGGACTGGACGGCGCGAGCCTACGACGAGGACCTGGTGATCCCGCCGGGTGTGCGGGTCGACGTGTTCCAGATCGAGGGCGCCACCGCGCTGGTCCATCCGCGTGACCCACTGCCCGACCCCCGACCCAAGGAAGGGTGAGCACGATGGAGCTGTTGGTGCCGATCGCCATCCTCGCCGCCCTGGTCACCTTCGTGGTGGCCTCGGCGATCCGGATCGTCCCGCAGGCAAGGCGCTACAACATCGAGCGGTTCGGCCGCTACCAGAGGACCCTGCAGCCCGGACTGAACCTGATCATCCCCCTGGTCGACCGGGTGAACACGACGCTCGACGTGCGCGAGCACGTCTACTCCTCCGACCCGAAACCGGTGATCACCGAGGACAACCTCGTGGTGGCCATCGACGCCGTCCTCTACTACCAGATCACCGACCCGCGGGCGGCGGCGTACGAGGTCGTCGACTACCTGCAGGCGATCGACCAGCTCACCGTCACCACCCTGCGCAA
>JBKBUP010000430.1:0-544 GCA_046289795.1 Dietzia sp.
GGGCAGCTCGGCACGCGTGCCATGCACGTCCAGGGCGGAGGCGCGCAGCAGGAATGCCGCCGGATACTGGTGCCCGCGCTTGACTGGGCGCGGCAGGTGCACCACGCTCTGCACCACGTCGTGATCCGGCGTGTGGGCCGCCACCACCGCAAAGTCCTCGCGCCGCAGCGACGACACCTCCAGCGGGTCGGCCAGCAGCGTGCCCGCGTGCTGCAGCGCACGCGCCAGGCCGTGCGCGGCGGCGGGCCCGTTCTCCATGGCGGCGGTGTAGGGGCCCCATGCCAGGCCCACGTGCCCGGTGAGCGTGGCGATGGAGCACATGGTGATGCTGGCGTGCTTCAGCGCCGGGTCGGCGACGCTGGCCACCGCCTCCTCGCGCAGCGACGACAGCATGTCGGCCAGCACCATGCGGCCCTCCGCGTCGGTGTGCGTGACCAGCACGCGGCGCCCGCTGTGCCCGCGCACAATCTCGTCAGGCAGGTACGCCTCCGGCCCCACCGCGTTCACCACCACGCCCAGCATGGCCACCACGCGCACGTCGGGC
>JBKBUP010000431.1:0-538 GCA_046289795.1 Dietzia sp.
CCGGGTGCCCGTCGAGATGCTGGTCGGCGAGGAGAACCAGGGGTGGCGCCTGATCACCACCCAGCTCAACCACGAGCGGGTGATGCTCGGGCCCGCCGGCAGGATCGAGGGGCTGCGCGACCGCGTCGTGGCGTGGGCCTCGCGCGCCGGGGTGCTCGACCGTCCCGACGTGCAGCGGACCCTCGGCGAGGTCACCGCGACGTTCCGGGTCAACGAGCTGCTGAACTGGGAGGTCGCCCGGGCCGCGGCGTCGGGGGCCATCGCAGTCGCCGACGCGTCGGCGTCCAAGGTCTTCGCCTCCGACCGGGTGCAGCACGTCGGACGGCTGCTCGCCGACGTCGTCCACCGCTACGGCGACCCGGCCGATCCGGAGACCGACGACCTGGTGGCCTACCTCGACGCCCAGGCGCAGCGGCACCTCGTCCTCACCGTCGGCGGTGGGGTCAACGAGGTGCAGCGCGAGCTGATCGCGATGTTCGGTCTCGGGCTGCCCCGGGTGCCCCGATGACGGAGACCCACGACCAGATCATGGCCTGCG
>JBKBUP010000432.1:0-537 GCA_046289795.1 Dietzia sp.
GGGGGAAAGCAGCAGCGCAGCAGCGGCAGCGCATCAGCGGAAGCAGCGGCAGCGCATCAGCGGAAGCAGCGGCAGCGCATCAGCGGAAGCAGCGGGCGAGTTCGCGGCCGCGCCACGCACCAGACGAGATGATGAGCACGGGGCCCGCGTGGCGGCCGCGCGCCACCATGACCGGCACGGAGATGGGCGAGCCCAGGGGGTTGGTGGCCAGGCTGACGCGGAGGCGAGAGATGACGCCCACGGGCAGCGACTCCAAGTCCAGGCGGTCCACCGTGTGCACCTTGGGCTCCAGCACGCGCAGCTTGCGGCGGCGGGTGATGGGGGCGGGGATGCGGCGCACCAGCTCCTGCGGCGAGCACGAGTGAGAGGCGGCGGGCGCGGCGGGCGCGGCGGGCGCGGCGGGCGCAGCGAGGGCCAGCACCCACCTCCGCGCGCTTGTCCAGCTCATCCAGCAGCGTCATGTCCGTCAGCGGCCCGCCCTCCACCTCCCGCTCCACCTCCTCCAGCTCCGGCGGCGGCTCCCTGGGCGACATGGCC
>JBKBUP010000433.1:0-535 GCA_046289795.1 Dietzia sp.
GGAGGTTGTCGTTGCTGATGAACAGCGCCAGGCCACGCTCGTCCGGAACGCCCTCGTCCTGCCGGATCCGACCGACGTACGACGGGTCCTTGCCCGCGGCCTGCAACGGCGTGGGGATCTCCGAGAGCTCCACCCCGGGCGCGCCGGCGAGCACCTCGCGCGCCCGCTCGACCGGCAGGGACCGGGCGAACTCGGCGTTGACGGCCAGGGAGTGTCCGGTGAAGACCGGCACCCGGACGCAGATCCCGGAGACCCTCAGCCCGGGGATGCCGAGGATCTTGCGCGACTCGTTGCGCAGCTTCTGCTCCTCGTCGGTCTCGCCCAGACCGTCGTCGACGATCGAGCCGGCCAGCGGGAGCACGTTGTAGGCGATGGTGCGGGCGTACGTCGTGGGGTCGGGGAAGGCGACCGCCTCACCGTCGTACGCCAGCTCGCGCGCCTTCTCACCGGCCGCGGCGACCTGCGAGGAGAGCTCCTCGACGCCGGCGACGCCGCTGCCGGAGACGGCCTGGTAGGTCGACACGACCAGCCGCTC
>JBKBUP010000434.1:0-530 GCA_046289795.1 Dietzia sp.
TGATCGAGGACACGTCGACGATCCGGTAGTGCAGGAACCCTTCGAGGTCCGGCATGTCCCGTGCCAGGAAGGCCCGGTCGGTGGCCACGGTGTTGCCGGCCAGCGGGGGCCGGCTGCCCTCGGGACAGAACTGCCGGATGTAGTCGAGGACCTGCTGCTCCGCGTCGGCCATCGAGACGCCGTCGGCGAGCTGGTCGAGCAGCCCGGAGGTCACGTGCATCTGCCGGACGAAGTCTCCCATCTGGTCCAGTGCCTCGGCCGGTGGCTTGATAATGATGTCCACGCCGTCGCCGAGGACGTTGAGCTCGAAGTCCGTGACGAGCGCCGCCACCTCGATCAGGGCGTCGTTCACCACGTCGAGGCCGGTCATCTCGCAGTCGATCCACACAAGTCGGTCATTCACGAAGAGTCACCTTACTCAGCGGTGCCTCAGGTACTGCTTCTACGCTCTACTCGTGCTCTCCTGGGTCGGTGTGGTCGCGCGGCTGGTGACCGGTGGTGTCTGGATCGCGGCCGGTGTGCTCAAGCTG
>JBKBUP010000435.1:0-529 GCA_046289795.1 Dietzia sp.
TGTGGTCGAGTTCGCCGCCGCCCTGGGCCTGCCCACCGAGGTCGGGAAACGTCTCCTGGGCCAGGCCGTCGAGCTCGCTCACCGCCTCCCGAAGGTGTGGGCGCGGGTCGTCGCCCGCGACCTGCCGGCGTGGCGGGCCCGGCGGGTCGCCGAGGCCACCAGCCACCTCACGATGGCCGCAGCGGGGTTCGTGGACCGCCACATCGCCCCGGTGGCGCACAAGACCGGGCCCGCCCAGCTCGACCGCCTCATCGAGGAGGCCATCGCCCGGTTCATGCCCGCCGAGGCCGAACGCCGCCGCCACGACGCCGCCGATGGGCGGTGTCTGGACATCAACGACCACCAGGTCTCCTTCAACGGCACCTGCCAGGTCCACGGCGAGCTCGACCTCGCCGACGCCCTCCACCTCCAAGCGGCCGTCACCACCGGCGCCGAACAACTCAAAGCCCTCGGCTCCACCCAGCCCCTCGACGTCCGCCGCTCCCAAGCCGCCGGACAACTCGCCCGCAACCAACTTTTCCTCAACCTC
>JBKBUP010000436.1:0-524 GCA_046289795.1 Dietzia sp.
GCGTCTGGCGCTCGTTCGGCGCCGAGGTGACCATCGTCGAGGCCCTGCCGCGTCTCGTCGCCGCCGAGGACGAGGCGTCCTCGAAGGCACTCGAGCGGGCGTTCCGCAAGCGCAGGATCCGGTCCCTCACCGGCACCCCGTTCCAGGGTGTGGAGTCGACCGACGGCGGTGTCGCGGTCACGGTCGAGGGTGGCGAGGTGCTCAAGGCCGACCTCCTGCTGGTCGCCGTGGGGCGCGGCCCCGCCACCGACGGACTCGGCTTCGAGGAGCAGGGCGTCGCCATGGAGCGGGGTTTCGTCCTCGCCGACGACCACTGCCGCACCAACCTCGACGGCGTGTACGCCGTGGGCGACATCGTCCCGGGCCTCCAGCTGGCCCACCGTGGATTCCAGCAGGGCATCTTCGTGGCCGAGGAGATCGCCGGGCTCGACCCCACCCCGATCGACGAGACCGGCATCCCCCGCATCACCTACAGCGAGCCCGAGATCGCATCGGTGGGTCTGGACGAGGCGACGGCGGCCGAG
>JBKBUP010000437.1:0-521 GCA_046289795.1 Dietzia sp.
TGGCTGACGCCCTGGAAGCCAGCCACGATCACCACGTGCCCCTCACCGAGCGCAGTGGAGATGCGGCCGGGTGTGACGTCGATGATCTTCGCGCGGCCGTGCACCGAGTCGGTGATCACACCGGCCTGGGAGCCGGTGAACGAGCGGGCGGTGAACCCGAGGTCGGAGATGGCCATGGCCACGAGCGCCATCGAGATCCGCTCGCCGGCCGTGAGCAGCATGTCCAGCTCGCGCGCGGGCGGGAGGGGGCTGACCTCTCCGGCGAGGTCGAGCAGCTCGTCGGTCTTGTCACCCATGGCCGACACGGCCACCACGACGTCATGACCTGCCTGCTTGCTCTCCACGATGCGCTTGGCCACCCGCTTGATCGCGGCGGCGTCGGCCAGGGAGGAGCCGCCGTACTTCTGCACGACAATGCCCACGGTTGGTCCTCAAGAATCGGCTGCTGGAACGAGGTCCGAGTCTACCGGGGGGTGATGCCCTCACCACCGAGTATCTCATTGGCCATCTCGACCCGCTCC
>JBKBUP010000043.1:0-15459 GCA_046289795.1 Dietzia sp.
TCGAGCTCTTCGAGCGTGAGGTCATCCCTGCCCTGTCGTGACCCGCCTGACCCGCGGACCTGACGCACCAACCCCGACCACTGGAGAGCGACCGTGATCAAGCACAACCACTACGAAGAGTTACCCCCCGACGCGGTACTCGATCACGTCACCCCGGGGATGCACATCATCTCGCCGATCCAGAACGCGGCGCCCCCGGCGCTGCTGCGCGCACTGGACGCGGGGGCCGAGGGGTTCTCCGACGTCACGATCCATCACATGGATCCCTGGGAGTCCCTGCCGTTCATGGAGGGTGCCTACCCGGGCAGGCTCCGCCACGTGGACTACTTCCTCGGCCCCGGTTCGCGGAAGAACTTCCACGAGGGCATGTGCGACCTCATCCCCGTCGACTTCGGGCAGGTCCCGGCGACCCTGCGTGAGTTCACCCCACCCGGTCTCGCCGTCACCACGGTCTCCGAGATCGACGAGCACGGGTTCTTCTCCATGGGCACCAACGCCGACTACGTGGCGTCCTTCATCGGGCAGGTGCCGTTCTTCGTCGAGGTCAACGCCAACATGCCGCGGACCTTCGGTCGTAACCACATCCATATCTCCCAGGTCGTGGGAGTGACGCGCAACGACGTCCCGATGATCACCATCGAACCCCCGGTGCCCGGTGAGATCGAGAACGCGATCGCCGACGTCATCGCCGAGCGGGTGCCCGACGGTGCCTGCCTACAACTGGGCGTCGGCAAACTCCCCAACGCCGTCCTCTCGCGTCTGACCGGGCACGAGAACCTGGGAATCCACACCGAGGCACTGTCGGACGGGGTGATGGACCTCGTCGACGCCGGCGTCATCGACGGCTCACGGAAGACCGGTCGTCCGTTCAAGCACGTCACGACCTTCGCGGTGGGGTCGCAGAGGCTCATGGACTGGCTGCACAACAACCCGTCGGTCGCGATGCTCCCGGTCGACATCGTCAACGACCCGCGCGTGATCGGCCAGGAGCACAACCTCCACTCGGTCAACGCCACGAGCGAGGTCGACCTCTACGGGCAGGCGGCATCTGAGACGATCGGGGGACGGTACTGGTCCGGGGCCGGTGGCCAGGCGGACTTCGCGAGGGGCTGCAGGTTCTCTCCCGGAGGCCACGGGTTCATCGTCACCCCGTCCCAGACCTCGCGGGGCATCAGTCGCATCACGCTCTCGCTGACGCCCGGTAGTCCGGTCACCACCCACAAGAACATCATCGAGAGCGTCGTCACCGAGTACGGGATCGCCACGCTCAGGGGGCGCTCTGTGTCCGACCGGGCTGCCGCGCTGATCGGGATCGCCCACCCCGATCACCGCGAACGGCTGAGCCGGGAGGCCCGCGAGGCCGGCCTGTTGCCGCGGATCATGCACTAGGACCGGTCCACGTCCGGGCGGCGCAGCGGTGGCGACGGGCGGGGCGTCCGCGCGCCGTCCGGTGGCAGGTGCCCGGGAGGGGGGTTACGTTCACGATGAAATGTGAACCCTTTATTTGGAGGCAACTGTGGACAACGTCGACCCCATCGTCTGGATCATCATCGGGGTGGTCGCAGTGGTCGTGGTCATCGCGCTGATCGCGTTGACCGCCAGGAACAACAACAGGAAGAAGCTCGGCGAGGCGGCCGAACTGCGTAAGGACGCCCGTGAGCGGGAGCAGCAGCTGGAACGTCAGCACTCGGTCGCCCGTGAACAGGAGCACAAGGCGGGTGCCGCGGAGCAGGAGGCCAAGGCCAAGGCCGCGGAGGCGGAGCGACTGCGTTCGGAGGCCGAGCAGCACCGTTCGGTGGTCGACGAGCAGCGCCAGGACGTGCGACGCATGGAGCAGCACGCCGACAAGCTCGATCCCAAGCACCGCGCGGACGCTCCCGGCCAGGTCGGGGACCGCGGCTCGGCCGCGGACGACACCGCCCGGGCCGATGGGCGAGGCGGAGCCGCAGGGACCGGCGGTGCCACCGCGGCCGGTGCCACCACAGCCGGTGCCAACTCCGCCGGTGGAGCAGGGCTGACCGGAGGCACCACAGGTGACCCGGGTGACGCCGGTGGCCGGCACTCCAGGTCCCACGAGGCCCCCGGGGTCGGCACCGACGAGACCCACGGGACACACGGGACCGGCGGGGCCACCGCGGGCGACCGCGGGGCGCTGACCGACGACCCCGGACTCGGCGATCGCGCCGTGGGGGATCACCAGACCGGGCGTCACCCCGAGGGCGTCGATCCGGGAGCCCACCCGCAGCAGGAGCCGGGGATCGTGGACAAGGTGTTGGGCCGGACCCACCGGGACGAGCCGAAGCGCTGACCTCCGGATAGTCGGACTGACGAGAGGGCCCGTGGGAGATGATCCCGCGGGCCCTCCGCCGTACCCCGGGGTCGTCAGACCGCGGCGCCCGCAGTGACCCGCTCGCCCCTCACCCGCTCGCCGAACAGGGGACCGTACAGGGCTCCGGCGATGAGCGCGCCGAGGATCGGAGCCAACCAGAAGAGCCACAGTTGTCCGACGGCGCCGTCGCCGTTGAAGAACGCCACGGCCGTCGACCGGGCCGGGTTCACCGAGGTGTTGGTGATCGGGATCGAGATCAGGTGGATCAGCGTCAGGGTGAGACCGATCGCCAAGGGTGCGAAGCCGGCGGGGGCGCGTCGGTCCGTGGCGCCGAGGATCACCCAGACGAAGATCGCGGTCAGGACGACCTCGATGATCAGGGCCGAGAGCAGTCCGTACCCGTCCGGGGAGTTGGCCCCGTAGCCGTTGGCCGCCATGTGTCCGGTGGCCTCGAACCCGTCCCTGCCCGTGGCCACCACCAGGATCAGCGCGCCCGCGACCAGACCGCCGACGACCTGGCTGACGATGTATACGGGGGCCTTGGCCCAGGGGAGGCGACCGGCGATCGCGGCACCGATGGTGACGGCGGGGTTGAAGTGGCCGCCCGAGATGTGGCCGAACGCGTACACGCCGGTCAGGACGGTGAGCCCGAAGGCCAGGGAGACGCCGAGGTAGCCGACCCCCACGGGGACGTCCCCGGTATCGGCGGTGGCGACCTGGACGGCGGCGAACACCGCCGTTCCACACCCCCCCAGGACCAGCCAGAAGGTGCCGATCACCTCGGCTGCGATCACCGCCGTACCGGACGGGGTGGTGGGGGACGGGTCGGACGGGGTGCTGGGGGACGAGTCGGACATGAGCTGACCTCCGGTGGTGTACTCCCCGGGAGCGGGGGAGGCGGGAACGCCGTGGTGGTGGTCCTCGCTGCGCAAACGCTAGCGCGGCCGTCGGCCTCCCGCGCCGGATCCGTGACCTTGGAACGGTCCCCGGCGCGGCGATTCCGCGGTCAGGGCGCCAGGAGCGTGGGGAGCGCCTCGCCGGCGGTGGCCCGGAGGTGGACGGTCACCCCACGCCCGAGGCCGGACGGGCCGGGGTTGACCTCGACCACCGGGATCCCGTTGTCGGCGGCGATGCCGGGGAGGGACGCGGCGGGGTGGACCAGGCCGGAGGTGCCGACGACGAGGACGGCGGAGGCGGCGGAGATCGCGGACACCGCGGCGTCCCACGGCTGCACCGGGAGCAGCTCCCCGAACCAGACCACTCCCGGCCTGGCCCGTCCCTCACACCTCGGGCACACGGGCGGTGCGAGCCGGTCCACGGGCCCGGCCGGCGCAGGTCCCACCTCGATCGGGGTCCCACACTGGTCGCACCGGTGCTCGAACAGGCTGCCGTGGAGGTGGTGGACCTCGGTGGAGCCGGCCCGTTCGTGCAGGTCGTCCACGTTCTGGGTCACCACCGCCACGCTGCGGTCCCCGGCGGCCCGGGCGATCGCTCGGTGGCCCGCATTCGGCTCGGCTGCTCCGACGAGATGCTCACGCCAGCGATACCAGGCCCACACGGTGTCCCGGTCCCGGCTCCAGGCCTCCGGTGTGGCGAGCGCGGTGGGGTCGTAGCGTTCCCAGAGTCCTGTCTGGGCGTCGCGGAAGGTGGGCACCCCGCTCTCGGCGCTCATCCCGGCACCCGTGAGAACGACGAGAGGCCCGCCGCCGGCGAGGGCGAGACGGGCCTTGCTCATGTCGGGGTGGAGCCGGTCGGTCTCCACGCCGTCGGGGGTCACCGGACGAACGCGGTACCCACCAGCGGGAGGGAGACGCAGTTCGACGTCCCGCCGTCGGCGAGGGTGGTGGTGACGCCACCCTGCAGGAGCATCAGCACCTGGCCCGAACCGGTGTCGGCGACACCGTTGAGGGTCGCCGGTCCGCCCGCGTTGATCCCGTTGTAGCTGAGCACGGTGGTGCCACGGCGACCGTTGTTGATGTTGAACCAGTCCACGGTCATGGGCTGCACCTGCTGGGGCGCGACGCCCTCGGTGCCCAGGGCGGTGAAGATGAAGCCGAGCTGGCCGCCCGGGATGCCGGGGAGGGGGAGACCGGCGGGGCCCGGCACCGCGGTGGCCGCGCCGATGGCGGTCTGCTCACCGTCGATGCAGTTGTCCAGGGTGGTGGGGTAGAAGAACTGGGCGATCACCGGGCCGTTCTCGGGGATCGGGGTCCCGGGCTCGCCGGTGCCGCGGAAGAAGCCGAGCGCGCGGGCGATCGTGCCCCGGGTCTCCTCGGGGATCCACTGCTGCTCGGAGAGGTTCTCGATGGCCTGGAGGACGGGCTCGGTCGGACGGCCCAGCTCGTCGAGCGACTGGGCGCTCGCGGAGGCGGGTACGGCGAGCGACACGGCCATGGCGGCGACGGCACCGAGGCCGAGGGTCCTGAACGAGTTCCTGAGCGAGTGGCGGGTCACTGGCGAGTCCATTCTTCGGATGAGGCGGACGGACCGGTCGGCGGGCCGACCAATCGACCGCTCGATGCTCTCACAACGTCCACAGGTGTGGATACCGGAGGCCCTGTGGCTGGGGCTTCTGTGGTCAGTGTGGCAGAGGATACTTGTGATGTAAATAACATCGGTGGTCGTGGGTGTGACATCACGCGCTCGCGATGTCGGTCTGGAGGCCGATACAGGTAATGTGGACACGCACGCGCGCTCGACCGGACGCGCTTGTGGATCACGCGGGAGTCCCGCAGATTCCCACCACGCGCCCGGCGGCCACAGAGTCGCCCGTGGCGCCGAAAGCCTCTGAGGGAGAACCCACCGTATGGCCCTGACCGAGTTCCGCAACGTCGCCATCGTCGCGCACGTCGACCATGGTAAGACGACACTCGTCGACGCGATGCTGCGCCAGTCCGGAGCGTTCGACGAACGCGCGGAGCTCGTGGACCGGGTCATGGACTCGGGTGACCTCGAGCGCGAGAAGGGCATCACGATCCTCGCCAAGAACACGTCGGTACGGCGTCTCGGCGCAGGGTCGGGCGGCGCCGACCTCGTCTTCAACATCATCGACACCCCCGGCCACGCCGACTTCGGCGGCGAGGTCGAGCGCGGCCTCAACATGGTCGACGGCGTCGTCCTGCTGATCGACTCCTCGGAGGGTCCGCTGCCGCAGACCCGGTTCGTCCTGCGCAAGGCGCTGGCGGCATCCCTGCCGGTCATCATCGTGGTCAACAAGACCGACCGTCCGGACGCCCGCATCGACGAGGTCGTCGAAGACGCCCAGGACCTCCTCATCGGTCTCGCCTCCGATCTCGAGGACCCGGACGCCCAGGCCGCTGCCGAGCGCGCGCTCGAGCTGCCCGTGGTGTTCGCCTCCGGGCGCGCCGGTAAGGCCTCGACCACCCAGCCCGCCAACGGCCAGGAACCGGCCGGCGAGAACCTGGACGAACTCTTCGCCCTCCTCTACGACGTGATCCCTGCCCCCCGCGGTGACGCCGACGCCCCGCTGCAGGCCCACGTGACCAACCTGGACGCGTCCAACTTCCTCGGCCGTATCGGTCTGGTCCGTATCCACAACGGCCGTCTCCGCAAGGGACAGCAGGTGGCGTGGATCCACAACCTTCCGGACGGTGGTCAGGAGACCAAGTCCGTGCGGATCTCGGAACTCCTCGCGACCAAGGGCGTCGAGCGGATGCCCACCGAGGAGGCCGTCGCCGGCGACATCGTGGCGGTGGCCGGCATCAGCGACATCATGATCGGTGACACGCTCGCGGACCCGGAGAACCCGGTGGCGCTGCCCGCGATCACCGTCGACCAGCCGGCGATCTCGATGACCATCGGCGTCAACACCTCCCCGCTCGCCGGCCGCAACGGCGGTACCAAGCTCACCGCGCGGATGGTCAAGGCGCGTCTCGACCAGGAGCTCGTGGGTAACGTCTCGCTCAAGGTCCTCGACACCGAGCGCCCCGACGACTGGGAGGTGCAGGGCCGTGGCGAGATGGCGCTGTCCATCCTCGTCGAGACCATGCGCCGGGAGGGCTTCGAGCTCACCGTGGGCAAGCCGCAGGTCGTGACCCGGGTCGTCGACGGCAAGGTCCACGAGCCGATGGAGCACATGACCATAGACGTGCCCGAGGAGTACCTCGGCGCGGTCACCCAGCTCATGGCGGCCCGCAAGGGGCGCATGGAGCAGATGGGCAACCACGGGTCGGGCTGGGTCCGGATGGAGTTCCGGGTGCCCGCCCGTGGGCTGATCGGCTTCCGCACGACCTTCATGACCGAGACGCGCGGCGCCGGGATCGCCAACTCCGAGTCGGCCGGTTACGAGCCCTGGGTCGGAGAGATCCGCTCGCGGCACACCGGTTCCCTGGTGGCCGACCGGGCCGGCAAGGCCACCGCGTTCGCGCTGCTCAGCCTGGCCGACCGCGGCGACTTCTTCATCGAGCCCACCTCCGAGGTGTACGAGGGCGTCGTCGTGGGCGAGAACCCGCGTTCCGAGGACATGGACGTCAACATCACCAAGGAGAAGAAGCTCACCAACATGCGTGCGGCCTCCTCCGACACGACCGAGACCCTGCAGAGGGCCCGCAACCTCACGCTGGAAGAGGCGATGGAGTTCTGTGCCGGCGACGAGTGCGTGGAGGTCGGACCGGAGGCGATCCGCGTGCGCAAGGTGCTGCTCACCGCGAACGAGCGGGCCAAGTCCCGGAGCAAGTCCAAGTCCCGCGAGCAGCAGTCGGTCAACTGACGAGCAGCCTGGTGACGACGAGGGGGGCGTCGGATCGCCGGCGCGGCACCGCCCTACTGGCCGCCGTGCTCGCTCTCGTCGTCGTCACCGGTTGTGTAGCCGACCCACCCCCGCCCACGGTGGTGGGGGAGGAGCGATCCGACGGGGAGGCCGTCACCCTGTCGGATGACGGTGTCCTCCTGGCCCTCGACCGGGTCGACCCGGGGTTCAACCCGCATCTCCTGGCCGACCAGGGGGTCGACACGGACCTGGTCGCCTCCCTGCTCCTCCCCAGCGCGTTCGTTCCCGGGCCCGGGGGAGAACTGGTGCTCAACCAGGATCTCCTGGTGTCCGCCGGGCCCCTGTCGGGGGATCCGCGGACCATCCGGTACACGATCGATCCGCAGGCCCAGTGGACCGACGGGGTCCCGGTGGCGGCCGAGGACTTCGAATATCTGTGGCGGCAGATGACCACCCAGCCCGGAGTGGTCGATCCGGCCGGGTACGAGCAGATCGTGGAGGTCCGTGCCGGCGCCGGCGGCAAGGTCGTCGACGTGGTGTTCGACTCCCCGCCCGAGCAGTGGCGGACGTTGTTCGCCGACCTTCTGCCCGGACACATCCTCAAGGACGCCCCGGACGGATTCCAGGGCGCGATGGCCCGCCTCCCCGTGATGAGCGCGGGGCCGTTCATGATCCGCTTCGCCGACATCGGCCGGGGAGAGATCGAGTTCGTACGAAATGACCGGTACTGGGCACAGACACCGGAACTCGATCAGATCCTCGTGAGGCGGGCGACCGGGGCGGGACAACTCGGCGCGGCGTTGCGCGGAGGGCCGGGATCACTCGCGATGGTCTCGGCGACCCCCTTGGCCGCGGACGTGGCGGCCACCGTTCCCGGGACCCGCGCCGTGACCGTGGACGCCTCGGCCCAACTCGAGCTGGGCTTCAACACCGTCGCCCCGGCGGTACGCGAACCGGCGGTCCGGCGTGGCCTCGCGGCGGCCCTGGACCCCGAGGTGATCGGTCGGATCGTCACCGGGCAGTCGGACCCGTCGGTCACGTCCTACCCTTTCCCGCCGGCGGCCGCCACCACCACGACCGGCGACGCCGATGCCGTGGGCCGCGAGCTCACCGATGCGGGGTTCACCCGCACCGGGGCGCGATGGGAGCGTGACGACACCCCGCTGAGCGTGACGCTCGGGGTGGAGGCCGAGGACGACCGGGCGCTCACCGCCGCGTTCACCATCGCGGACCAGTTGCGCGGCGCCGGCATCGGTGCCCGGGTCTGGGAGCTCGACGCGATCGCCCTGTACGGCGACGCGCTCCCGCACGGACTGGTCGACGCCGTGGTGGGATGGCAACGGGTCGACGGGCGCCCCGAGGTCGCTGCCGTGTCGCGGTTCGCCTGTGCCCCGTCCCCGACCGAGTCCACGAGTCCCCCCACGAGCGGCCGTACCGCCCCGACCCGACCACTGACCACGGTCACCAGCCTCATCCCGCCCGAACCCGACACGGGGACCACCACGACGGCGCCCACCGATACGACCGCGACCGCCGATAGGACAGCTCCCACCACCAGCCCGCCGCCCCGCACGATCGGGACCTCCTCCCCGGCACGGGCCAGTGGGGTCTCCGGGGTGTGCGACCCCGCACTCGACAGGGCCCTAAAACTCGGCGACGGAACAGACGGCCCCGACCTGACCGCGGCGGGCGACCTGGTCGCCGAGCAGGCACTCCGCGTCCCGATAGTCAGGCCGGGCCTGCTCCTCTCCGACGTCGGCGTGGACGTGACGGGCACGCAGCCCGGCGGTATCGACACCGCGCCGCCCATGGTCTCCGACGTCTTCGACACCGTAGCCACCTGGAGGAGGACCGGATGACACCGTTCGCCGAACCGCCGTCGGACACCGGCGCCCGGGCCCTGTTCGTCCATGCCCACCCCGATGACGAGGCGATCACCACGGGAGGCTCCATCGCCGCCCTCGTCGCCGCCGGGGTGGACGTGCGCGTGGTCACGTGCACCCTCGGCGAGGAGGGTGAGGTCCTCGGTGAGGACTTCGCAGGCCTCGTGGCCGACCGCGCCGATCAACTCGGCGGTTACCGGATCGGGGAACTGGCGGCCTCACTCCGTGCACTCGGGCTGGACCGGCCCCGCTTCCTCGGTGGCGCAGGCCGGTGGCGGGACTCCGGGATGGCCGGCACGTCGTCCGCGCGGCATCCGCGAGCATTCGTGGGGTCGGAGCGCGCCGCGGTCGACGAGATGGTGGCGCTCCTCGACGAGTGGCGGCCCCATCTCGTGGTCACCTACGACCCGCGCGGTGGTTACGGACACCCGGATCACATCCGTGCCCACGAGGTCGTCCACACCGCGATCGACGAGGCCGCACACCGCCCGCGCCGGGTGGCGTGGACGGTCACCGCGCGCTCGGAGGTCTCGAGACGGCACCCCGCACCGCCCGGGCATCTGCAGCACGCCGGCGGGTCCGAGCTGCCCTCGGTGCCGGACTCCCGGCTCACCCACCGGGTCCCGCTCGACGACGCCACCTACGCGGCCAAGTTGGAGGCACTGACCGGACACGCGACCCAGCTCGAACTGGTGCCCGGGGCAGACTCCGAACCGTGGTTCTTCGCCCTGACCAACGGAGTGCTCCAACCGGTGTCAGAGGTCGAGTGGTACATCGCCCACGACCTCGTCGACTCCGCCGGGCCCTACGTCAAGTGCCCGCCCGGCACAGCCCACCTGCTCGACGGACTCGTGGGGGAGGCGCTGTGACCGGCCGGACCGCGGTGGTGCGCACCACCTCCACGATCGAACTGGGCGTGGCGTTGGTGATGCTCGCGGTGGGGGCCGCCACCAGCTGTGTGCTCGCGGTCGCCTGGCTCACCGTGTACGTCGGCCCGGTCCCGGTCCCGTTCACCATCCTGGTGGCGGGTGTGTGGTCGCTGTTCCTGGTGCGGATGGCATCCGCGTGGTCCGACCGCGCGATGGTGGCCGTGTTCCCGGCCCTGATCTGGATCCTCACCCTGGTGGCGCTCAACCTGGGCCCCGGCGGCGACATGCCGGTCCCGATCGGGTTGCGTGGCCTGGCGTTGTTGCTGGTGGGCGGACTCATCCCGCTGTGGGTCGCGACACTGGGCAGATCACTGCGGCCGGACGCCCATCGAGGGTGAGGCCCGCTCGTCGGGGTCCCCGTCGTGGTTCCAGACGTCCGTGATCCCCGGGGTCAGCGCCTCGGCCAGAGCCCACGCCTCGTCGGCGTTCATGTCCATGACCGAGTAGACACCGTTGCCGGCCGGGGTGGCCGCGGAGACCGTGGCGACGCCTGCGGAGCGCTGGAACACCGACTGGGTCACGGTCCACCCGATGATCCCGTCCGCCTCGAGAACCGTCCGCTTGGCGGTCCACGAACCACTCGAGCTCACCAGGGCGTCGGGCAGCAGCGCGTGGCCGAGCATCCTGATCCGGTCGACCGACAGTGCGAGGAAGAACACCAGTGCCGCCGGGATCGCCCACCGCACCCAGATGTCGGCCGAGGGCCCGGAGTCGATGCGGACCAGGACGATGAAGCCGGCCACGATCCAGAACGGCATGAGTCCACGGGTGATCCGCCGGCGGGCGGCCTTCCACGGGTGGCGCCGGAGGGGAACGGTGACAGGCGTGTCGTCACCGAGGATGCGGATGGCGACCCTACGGACGTCCTTGATGGGTGCCTGGGGCAACAGGGTCGACGCGGCGGCGCCCTTCTTGGTTCCCGTCATGATGGGCTCGAGCCGGCCCCCGCCGAGGAGCCGGAGATACACGGGCAGACGGATCTCGATCCCGCGGAGTCGGGCCTTGTCCAACGCCTGGTGCTTGCGGCGCAGGATGCCGTTCTGGACGTAGAGCAACTGCCCACGGTCGGTGAGGGCGTATTTCCCGTAGCGGATCGCGTACGTGATGATCGCCAGGACACCGGCCACCATCCAGACGGCGACGGCCTCGCCCACCAACGTCCACGGCTGCCCCAGGGAGTCGAGCCACGAGACCGTCGCCTCGACCGCCGCGAGGTCCATGATCCGGTCGTGCATGTCTCCCATCTGCCACGTGAGGAGCCACAGCGAGAGGAGCACGCCGAACCCGATGAAGGAGAACGGGGCGAACCGGGCCCACGTGACGCGCCATTGGGAGATGTCCTCACCGTATTTCGAGCCCCACTGCTCCTCGTCCTCCTCGCTGAGCGTCGGGTCCAGGGCGCGACGGTGCTTGAGCAACTCGTCGCGCAGCGGCTCCACCAGGGTCGTGTCGATGGCGTTGAGCCGGAATCGCTCGGCGTCCGATTTCCCGGAGTCCGCACGGCCGGTGCCGACCTCGACGATCGACACCCGCATGACCCGGTGGAACAGGTCGGACTCGGTGTCCACACTGCGGATCCGCTGGCGCGACACCGTGACCACGTTGCGGCTGAAGAAGCCCTTCTTGAGGATGATGTGGGTCCGGCCGACCTGATAGCTCGTGGACAGCCACCGCAACAGACTGCCGAGGACGATCAACGAGATGACGCCGATCTCGAACCAGTAGTTGTTGCGGTTCGACCCCAGCCACAGGGAGATCAGGAACAGCGGGAGCAGACGGGTGAGCATCCCCAGCGGGTCCACCAGCAGCATCCGCCAGGACAACCGCTCCCAGGGGGCCTCAGGGTCGGCCTCCTCGGCGGCGGCCGCCTCGTCGGCCTCGTCGTACGCATCGGTCTCGTCGGTCCCGGTGGCCTCCGGAGCTCTCGTGGCCTCGGTGTCCTCTCCGTTCCCGTCGACCCGCACCGCGTCTGTCACGTCCCGTCCTCCGAGTCGAGGTTGGCGATGGCGATGAGGTGTTGGGCCAACGCCTCCGCGTCCGCGAGGGACAGTCCCCTTATCTCGACCGTGCCCTGCGCGGACGCGGTGGAGGCGTGGACGGTGGCCAGGCCGAACCACCGCTCGAAGAGGTTGCGGGTGGTGTAGACGGTCTGCAGACGGACGAGTGGGGCGATGCGGAACTGGGTGGTCCACCAGCCCTTGCGGGAGCACACCGCGGTGTCGGAGACGTCCCAGCGGGCCACGATATAGCGCCACCACGGCGCCACGACGATGGACATGAACGCGAAGGGGACGGTCACGGCCAGCGCGACCCAGTTCCAGAACCCCATGACGTTGTCGCCCCAGAAGTACCAGGCCACCTGGAGTCCGGCGAGGATCGCCCACGACCAGATTCCCTCGATCACCCACAGCACCGGGGTGCGCTTCTCGATGCGGTGTCGCGGAGCCGTGACCAGCACCCGGTTGGAGGTCAGCAGACTCTCCCCGGAGTCGGAGGCGTCCTCGACGGTGGTCGACGGGGTCGGCTCGCGCAGGGCATGGGCACCACCGGTGCCGGGGGTCTGTGCGGACACCATGAGGTCCCCGTTGCTGCGCAGGGGACGGGCGGGATCGGGCATGCAGCCCAGACTAGTGCGCGGGTCCTCCCGGCACGGCCGTGACCACCCACGGAGCACCGGGCGCCCGCTCCGGGGCCCGTGTGGGGCATCATCACGGACATGGATCTCGCCCCGGTACCCGTTGATCCCGAGCCCACGCCCTCCGCGATGCGGCGGGCGTTGCGCCGGGCCCGTGACGGGCTCACCCTCGATGTGACCGAGGCGGCGGTGCTGCTTGCCGCGCGTGGTGATGACCTGCGTCAGCTCACCACCCTCGCCGCCGCGCGCCGCGACGCGCGGCTCGTCGACGAGGGTCGCCCGGGGGTGGTGACCTACTCCCGCAAGGTGTTCGTCCCGCTCACCCGGTTGTGCCGGGACCGCTGCCACTACTGCACCTTCGTGACCGTCCCGGGCAAGCTCCGTGCCGCGGGTGAGGGCATGTTCCTCGACCCCGACGAGGTGGTGGATCTGTGCCGGCGCGGCGCGGAGGCCGGGTGCAAGGAGGCCCTGTTCACGCTGGGTGACCGACCGGAGGACCGCTGGCCCGAGGCGAGGGAATGGTTGGAGTCCAGGGGATTCTCCTCGACGCTGGACTACGTGCGGGCCATGGCGATCCGGGTCCTCGAGGAGACAGGTCTGCTCCCGCACCTCAATCCCGGGGTGATGAGCTGGTCCGAGCTGTCCACGCTCAAGCCGGTGGCGCCGTCGATGGGGATGATGCTGGAGACCACCGCCACGAGGTTGTTCACGACCCCGGGCGCCTGCCACCACGGGAGCCCGGACAAGGACCCGGCCGTGCGCCTCCGCACCCTGACCGACGCGGGTCGTCTGGCGGTGCCGTTCACGTCGGGGATCCTGGTGGGCATCGGGGAGAACCGGACCGAGCGGGCCGACAGTCTGCTCGCGCTGGCCGGGCTGGCGAGGGAGTTCGGTCACCTCCAGGAGGTGATCGTGCAGAACTTCCGGGCCAAGCCCGACACCGCCATGCGCGGCGCGGCCGACGCGGACCGGGACGAGTTCCTGGCGGCGATCGCCGTGGCGCGGCTGGTGCTCGATCCGCGGGTCGCCGTCCAGGCGCCGCCCAACCTGGTCGACCGGGCGGACGTGCTGGCCCTCATCGGCGCGGGTGTGGACGATCTGGGTGGCATCTCGCCGCTGACCCCGGACCACGTCAACCCCGAGCGTCCGTGGCCGCATCTGGAGGGCCTGACCGCCGACCTGGCGGCGGCGGGTTGGGCGCTGACCGAGCGTCTCACCGCCCACCCGCGCTACGTCGGTGCGGGCGACGCCTGGATCGACCCCAGGGTGTCGGGCCACGTCCACGCGCTGGCCGACCCGCGAACGGGTCTGGCGGCCGTCGGCGGCGGTGGTGAGGGCGACGACGAGGTGATCCGGCCGGCGGGGCGACCCTGGCAGGAGCCCGACGACGACTGGGACTCGAGCGGACGGACCGATCTGCACACGGCGATCGACTCCGAGGGCCGCAACACCGACACGCGCTCGGACATCGGCGAGGCCTTCGGCAACTGGGACGTCATCCGGGCCCGCGCCGCCGAGCTCGGCGCGGCCGCACTGGCTCCCGAGCGGGCGGACTCCGAGGTGCTGGCGGCGTTGCGGGCCGCGGAATCGGATCCGGCCGCCCTCACCGACGAGCAGTACCTCGCGCTGGCCACGGCCACCGGTGACGGGCTGGCCGCCGTGGCCGGACTCGCCGACCGCATCCGCGCCGACGTGGTGGGGGAGACGGTGACCTACGTGGTCAACCGCAACATCAACTTCTCCAACATCTGTTACACCGGTTGCCGGTTCTGCGCCTTCGCCCAGCGGAAGGGTGACGCGGACGCGTTCTCCCTCTCGGCATCCGAGGTCGCCGACCGCGCATACGAGGCGTACGTCTCCGGCGCGTCCGAGGTGTGCATGCAGGGCGGGATCGACCCGGACCTGCCGGTCTCGGGCTACGCCGACCTCGTCCGGGCGGTCAAGGCGCGGGTGCCGTCCATGCACGTCCACGCCTTCAGCCCCATGGAGATCTCCAACGGGGCGGCCCGCTCGGGAGTGGGAGTCCGGGAGTGGCTCACCGAACTGCGGGCGGCCGGGCTGGACACCATCCCGGGGACGGCCGCCGAGATCCTCGACGACGAGGTCCGCTGGGTGCTGACCAAGGGCAAGCTCCCGGCCTCCGAGTGGATCGACATCGTCACCACCGCCCACGAGGTGGGCCTGCGGTCGAGTTCGACGATGATGTACGGCCACGTCGACACCCCGCGGCACTGGGTGGCGCACCTCCGCACGCTCCGGGGGATCCAGGAGCGCACCGGTGGGTTCACCGAGTTCGTCCCGCTGCCCTTCGTGCACCGCAGCGCCCCGCTCTACCTGGCGGGCGCGTCCCGTCCCGGGCCGACCCGGGAGGAGAACGTCGCGGTCCACGCGTTGGCGCGGATCATGCTGCACGGCGCGATCGATCACGTGCAGACCAGCTGGGTCAAGCTCGGGGTGGCGGGTACGCGCACCATGCTCCGTTCCGGTGCCGACGACCTCGGCGGAACCCTCATGGAGGAGACGATCTCGCGGATGGCCGGCGCGGAGAACGGCTCGGCCAAGACCCCCGGGGAGATCGAGGAGATCGCCACCGGTATCGGTCGGCCCGCCCGGCGTCGCGACACCGTCTACGGACCCGCACCCACGCAGATCCCCGTGACCGTCGTCACATAGCGCGGCGGGCTTCGGGGCGGCGTCGTCGCGGACGCGGAGTGTGACATACGATGCAGGCCATACCGCTACGAGGAAGGTGGCAGACGTGACCTACACGATCGCAGAGCCGTGCGTCGACGTGATGGACAAGTCCTGTGTCGAGGAGTGTCCTGTCGACTGCATCTACGAGGGTGGACGCACCTACTACATCCATCCAGACGAATGCATAAACTGCGGGCTCTGCCTGTCGATCTGTCCCGTTGATGCCATTGTCTGGGACCAGGAAATCTCCGAGACACAGC